>DASVGV010000072.1:0-14052 GCA_036379355.1 Mycobacteriales bacterium
GGTGCTTCGGCGCGTCGGGGTCGGTGCGCGTGAGCATGAAGATCGCATCGGAGAGGTGCGCGCCGGAGGTCCAGATCTTCTGGCCGTTGACGACGTACTCGTCGCCGTCGCGGACGGCCGCGGTCTTGAGCGACGCCAGGTCCGATCCGGCGTTCGGCTCGGAGAAGCCCTGCGACCACCAGATCTCGCCGTTGGCGGTCTTGGGCAGGAAGCGCTTCTTCTGCTCCTCGCTGCCGAAGTTGGCGATGACGGGTCCGACCATGGCGGAGTTGAACGCGAGGGGCGCCGGGACGTTGGCCATCACCATCTCTTCGGACCACAGGTGCCGCTGGAGGGCGGTCCAGTCCTTGCCGCCCCACTCGACCGGCCAGTGCGGCACCGCGACGCCGTGCTCGTCCAGGATCTTCATCGTCCCGGTGATGTCGTCGCGGGTCGGGTGTCCCCCGCGGGCCAGGCGTTCGCGCATCTCGGCGGGTAGCTCGCTGCGGAAGAACTCCCGTGCCTTCTCGGCGAAGTCGCGGTCTTCCTTGCTGAGGGCGATGTTCATGCCATGCTCCTGAACGCTCTGCCGAGGGGTCGAGACCTCTGACACTACAAGGCGCGTCCGGCGCCTCGCCGCGGCGAGCGCGGGAGGCTCAGGCCAGCAGGGGCAGCCCGGAGAAGCTCTTTCCCAGCACCGGCTCGGGATCGGCGCCGAGGACGCCGGTGAGCACCCCCGCGTAGACGTCGCGAAAGTCGGTGGTGACGGCGAGGTTTCCCATGATCAGGTGGGTCAGACTGGGCTCGTCCCCGTAGAACCCTCCGCGGACCCGCGTGCCGGCTACCAGGACGGGGGCCGAGGTGCCGTGGTCGGTGCCGCCGCTGGCGTTCGCGTGGGTCCGGCGCCCGAACTCGCTGTAGACCAGCACGGTCACCGGATGCGCGGCGGTGGCGACCGACGCGAGGAACGTGCCCAGCCCGGAGTCCAGCTTGCCGAGCAGGGCGGTCTGGGTGGCCTTCTCGTCTGCATGCGTGTCGAAACCGCCGAGGTCGACGCCGTACACGCGCGTCGGGACGCCGGCATGGATGCACCGGGCGACGAGGTCCAGCTGCGGGCCGAGCGCGCCGGCGTCGTTCGTGCTGGCGTCGCTCGGCGTGACGCCGGCGAGCGTCGGTCCGAGCTGGGACGCGACCGCTGCGAGGTCGGCGCCGGACAGGGCGACGCCGGCCTGGGGCTGGTCGGGGCGGCTGACGTTGAGGGCGGTGTACGCCCGGCCCAGCACGCCGGCGGGCAGCCGGATCGGGCCCGGTGCGACCGCCGCGGCGGACGTCGTGGCCCCGGCCATGAACGGCGGCATCGTCGGGCCGAGGGAGACCGCGCGGATCGGGTCGTGCCCCGACGCTCGCTCCTCCACGTCGAGCCAGCGTCCGACCCACCCGGTGCCGCTGGGCGACCCGGGCGAGGCGGTCTGCCAGATGTCCATGGACACGAAGTGCGACTGCTGCGGGTCGGGATAGCTCACCCCGCGCACGATGGCCAGGTGGCCGGCGCGCCACTGCGCGGCAAGTCCCTTCATGACGCCGTTGAGCGCCAGCCCCTCGGACAGGGGGATCGTCTCCGACGCCTGCAGGGCCAGGTCGCCGCGCGCATCGTGGTACGCCGGGTCGTCGATCGGCACGAGCATGCTGAGCCCGTCGTTGCCGCCGTACAGCGTCACCACCACCAGCACGCCCGTCCCGGCCGGCAGGGGCCGCGACTGCGCGGCGGCGAACAGCTCGTGCACGCCGAACGCGCCCGAGCCGGCCAGCAGCGCCCCGGCACCGGCGACGCCCGAGGCCTTCAGGAACCGCCGTCGCGTCATCGTGTCCATGCCGGCTCCTTCAGCGGGTCACGTACTCGGGGGACACCAAGGCGGTGGCGACGAGCGCGGCGGGGTCGGAGCCCGCCGCCTGCAGCGCTGCGGTCGTCTGCGGCCCGAACCCGTCCGGCAGGGACAGCAGCCGCGCGGTGGCCGAGACCCGTTGTGCCGCAGGAACATCGGACACCGAAGACAGGTCCGCCGCTCGTACGCAGCGCTCGGCGAACGTGACGCGCGCGAGAGCCGCCGCGGTGGTGAGCCAGGACTGCCCGGCGGGCCAGCCGCCCACGTTCGGCGGCTGGAACGGCACCTGACCCATGCCGGCGAGGGCGGGGCCCGGCCGGACCTTCGCGGGGTCGAGCCCCAGCTGGCGCAGAGCGCCCACGGCGTACTCGATCGGCTGGGCGACCAAAGCTCCCTTGGCGGCACGGAACGCCGGGTCGCCGAAAAGCCGGGGCAGCAGCGCCGTCACGTCGACCGGTGCGGCCGGCGTGAGACGGGTGACGGCGGGGTCGGTCGTCGTCGCAGGCGCGGCGAACCGGTTCCACAGCCGGGTGGTCAGGAACCGGGCGCTGTCGGCGCGGCCGGTGACGATGCGGACGACGTCCGTGCCGTCGAGGTCGGCGGTCGTGCCGAGGAAGGTCTTGGTCCCGTTGTCGTGCCGCTTGGCTATGTCGCGGAAGGCCAGCGTCGTCCGGTCGAACGACCAGCCGGTGAAGGCGCGAGCCCCGGCACGGACGTCCATCTCGGTGTACGTCCCGACGCCGAGCGTGAACAGCTCCATCAGCTCCCGGGCGAAGTTCTCGTTCGGGTTCGCCGCGGTGTCCTTCAACGTGTCGAGCCAGATCATCATCGCCGGGTCCTGCGCGACGGCGAGGGTGAGCTGCGCGAACGGTGCCTGGCCCTGGGCCCGGAAGATCTCGTTCTGGCGGAGCATCAGGGCCGCCTGCCGCACCTTGCTGATGCTGGTGGCGAAGTGGCCGTGCCAGAACAGCGCCAGCTTCTCCGGGAACGGGTCGCGCACGGCGACCATCCGCGCGAGCCACCAGGCGGTCAGTGCCTGGGCCTGCGCCCGCAGCTGCTGCCCGGCTGCCTTGCGCTCGGGACTCCCGGGGTCCCCTTTCGTTGCCACCATCGACACCGCGGGCGGCGGAGTCGCGGTGACGCCCGGGTCGGTGCCGGTGGGATGCAGGAGGCGCTCGAGCGTCGCGTCCCAACCGGCCGTCTCGGCCGCGTCCAGCTCGGCGGCTGTCGCCCCGAAGCCGAGCCGGCGGTGCAGGTGCGCGAGGTCGCTGCGCAGCGTGGACACCCCACGAGAGCACCACACCGGTGTTCGGGTCGTGTGAAGGACGCTCCCGGAACCGGTAAGGGTTCCCGGGCGGCCGTCAGGCTCGGAAGTCGGTCGTGCGCTCCGGACTCGCCTGCGCGAGCAGCTTCCGCAGCTCGTCGGCGCCGGCCCGCGCGCCGTACGACGGCGTTCCGGGTTGCTGCCGCCAGGACTCGGACAGGGGTCCGTAGTCGACCGCGTCGAAGCCGAGCTCGTCCAGCAGCCCGGTGAGGACGCCCTTGGCGTCGGTGTCGTCGCCCGCAATCGGCAGGGCCCAGCGGTCCGGGTCGCCCGCCGGGCGCGCCTTGGTGATCAGGTGCTCGAAGTAGATGCCGTTGAACGCCTTCAGCACCGGGACGCCGAGCTGCTGGGACACCCAGACCGACTCCGGCGTACCGGCCTCGATCTCTGCGATCTTCCCGTCGCGCTGCTGCGGGTAGTAGTTGCCCGTGTCGACGACCACCGGGACGCCCGACAGCAGGCCGGCGGGCAGCAGCGGCACATTCTTCTCCGGGATCGTCACGACCACCAGGTCCGCCCCGACGGGGGCCTGAGCCGCCAGGACGGCGGTGGCGCCCGTCTCCGCGGCGAGGTCGGCGAGCGTCTCCGGCCCGCGCGAGTTGGCGACCGACACGTCGTGCCCGAGCGCACTCAGGCGGCGCGTCAGGTTCCCGCCGATGTGGCCCGCCCCGATGATTCCGATCTTCATGGCACCCTCTCTGCGGACGGCACACTCGGCCGGCTGCTCGGAACCTGGAACCGCCGTGGGCGTCGGCGCAATCCCGGCCGCCCGAGGTTGCGAGCGCAGACCCGGGGAACGGTGACACGGTGCGAGCGATCGGCGTGACGGAGTTCGGCGGCATCGACAGCCTCCGGACTCTCGACCTGCCCGAGCCGCACCCCGGTCCGGGGCAGGTGCGCATCCGCGTCCGGGCGGCAACGGTGAACCCGACCGACGTCGGGCTGGTGTCGGGTCGCTACGAGCTACGGGGCGACGGTCCCTGGGTCCCGGGGGCCGAGGCCGCGGGCACCGTCAGCGAGGTCGGCGAGGGGGCGGACTTCGCTGTCGGTGACCCCGTGGCCGCGATCGTGGTGCCCTACTCGCGCACCGGCGGCGCCTACTGCGACGAGGTGATCGTCCCCGCCGACCAGGTCGTGCGCGTCCCCGACGGGGTCGACGCGGTCCACGCGGCGACCCTGCCGATGAACGGGCTGACGGCCGCGCTGACGGTCGAGCTGCTTCGGGTGTCGCCGGGCCGGACGGTCGCGGTCACCGGCGCAGCGGGAGCGTACGGCGGGTACGTCGTGCAGCTGGCGAAGGCTGACGGAGCCCGCGTCGTGGCCGACGCGAAGGAGTCCGACCGGGACCTCGTCGCGGCACTAGGCGCCGACGACGTGGTCCGGCGAGGGGACGACGTGGCCGACCGGATCCGCGCGCTCGTCCCGGACGGTGTCGACGGCCTGGCCGACGGCGCCGTGCAGCACGAACTGGTGGCACCGGCGGTCCGGGACGGTGGGCGGTTCGTGAGCATTCGCCGGTGGACGGGGCCGGCCGGGCGTGGCATCGAGGTGATGTCGCTGCTGGTCTACGAGCATGCCGCGCGGACGGACCTGCTGCGCCGGCTGGTGTCCCTTCTCGAGTCGGATGCGATCACCCTGCGGGTGGCAGATGTTCTTCCTGCGGAGCAGGCGGCGGACGCCATGCGCCGGCTGGCCGAGGGCGGAGTTCGCGGCCGCCTCGTCCTGGACTTCTCCTAGTTCGCGCCCCGTGTCCGCCCCGCGGTCGGACGTCACCCGGAACCGCACGCTGCTGGCATGCTGGCGCGTGTGACGAGGCGGCGCGGGTGAGCCTGGCGGACGACCTGCAGGCGCTGCTGACCGGCGAGACCGAACCGTACGTCGTGCTCGGGCCGGAGCAGGTGGTCGTGGCGGTCAGCGACGCCTTCGCCGCCGCCCTCGGGCTCGCCCCCGACGAGCTGCGGGGCCGGATGTTGCTCGATGCGCTGCCGTCCGAGGCGGAGGACCGCACGGACGTGTCAGCGCTGCTGCGCGCGCGGGTGGCCGAGGCCGACCTGCGCCGGCAGGCGCAGAAGCTGACTGCTGCCCTGTACGCCGAGGAGGTGGCCGGGCGGCGAGTCCGCAGCCTCGCGCAGGTCGCCCTGGCCCTGACTACCGCGTCGACGATCGACGCGCTGCCGTCGATCATCGCTCAGGGGTTGGACGTCCTCGACACCGACGGCGGTGGGCTGATCGTCCCGGGCCCCGGCGGTGGCTGGCTGGTCGTGGCCACCGCCGGCGGCGTCGCCGACCACGGCGGCGAGGAGCTGCCGTACGACAGTCCGCTCCCCGCTCCGTACGTCGGACGGACCGGGCAGCCGCTCCTGCTGCTCGACGCGGCGGCGGCCGCAGCGTTCGACCCCGAGGTGATGCGGGAGCTGTCCGAGCGAACGGGCCGCGAGGCCTGGGCGTGCCTGCCGATCACCGCGGGAACCGAGGTCCTCGGCGTCCTGACCGTGTCCTGGGAACGCCCGCGGTCCCTCTCTCTCGAGGAGCTCGCGCTCCTGGATGGGTTCGCGGCGCAGCTGGCGACCTCGCTCCAGCGCATCCGCGCGACGGAGGAGCAGCGGGCCCAGGCCGAGCGCGCGCTGCGGCTGTCCGAGACGTTGCAACGCAGCCTGCTGACCACACCGGCCGAGCACGAGCTTCTCGACATCGCCGTCCGCTACCTGCCGGCCGCCGAGGAGGCCCAGGTCGGCGGTGACTGGTACGACGTTTTCGCCACCCGCACCGGCCGCACGCTGCTGGTGATCGGCGACGTCAGCGGCCACGACCGGACCGCCGCCGCGATGATGGGGCAGGTCCGGAACCTGCTGCGCGGGCTGGCTTTCGACAGCGACGACGGCCCGGCGGCCTTGCTGTCCCGGCTGGATGCGGCCCTGCTCGGACTGGACCTCGAGACCCTCGCGACCTGCGTCGTGGTCACCGTGGAACCGGTCGGCGGCGCGTGCCGCATCCGCTGGTCGAACGCGGGCCACCTCGCGCCGCTGCTGCGCCTGCCCGACGCCAGCATCACCTCGCTCAGCGACCATCACGACCTGCTGCTGGGGCTCGACCCCGCGACCGAGCGGCACGAGGGCGTCCTCGACCTGGCCGCCGACAGCGTGCTGCTGCTGTGCACCGACGGGCTGGTCGAGCGGCGGTCCGCCTCGCTCGAGGACGGCCTGGCGCGCCTCGCCGCGGCCCTGGGCTCGGGCCCCTCGCACGACCCGGAGAAGTTGTGCGAGCACGTCCTCGCCGCGCTCGACGACGGCCGCGGCGAGGACGACATCGCCCTGCTCGTCGCGCGGGTGGGCATGTGTTGAGTGGTGTCGACGAGACCACGACCGTGCCGGGCGACGCCCGCGCGGTGCGGCACGCCCGCCGGTTCACCCGCCGGGTCTGCGGCCAGGCCGGGATCGGCGGGGACCTGTGCGACAGCGCCGTCCTGTTGACCAGCGAGGTGGTCACCAACGCGGTCATCCATGGGCGGAGCGAGGCGCGCCTGCGGGTGATCGTCGACGCCGGCCACGTCCGGGTCGAGGTCGGCGACGACAACAGCCGGCATCCGGTCGTCCAGCCCGCCGACGACGACGCGCTGGACGGCCGCGGCCTGCACCTCCTTGCGGTGCTGGCCTCCGCCTGGGGGGTACGGGACGACGCGATCGGCAAGACGGTGTGGTTCGAGATCCGCGCCTGATCGGCGCCGCGCTGCCGGACTGGGCCTGGCCCGGTGGCCCCGTCGCGCCGTCCCCGGGCGTCTCGTTCGTGGGCCCCTGGTCCTGGCGGGCGCCGGGTACGGAGGGGGGCCTGCGCCTCGCGGTCAAGGAGAACATCGCGCTCGCCGGCCGCCCGCTGCGGGCGGGCTCACCGCCGCGGGCCGCGCTGGCACCCGAGCCGGCGTCCGCGCCGGTCGTCGCGACTCTGGTCGCGGCCGGCGCCGCGATCACGGGCACCGTGCGGATGCACGAACTGGCGTTCGGTGTCACCGGCCGCAACGACCGGGACGGCACGGTGGGCAATCCGGCGGCCCCGGGACGCTTGCCCGGCGGGTCCAGCTCGGGCTCCGCGGCCGCCGTGGCGCTCGGCGAGGCGGACGTGGCGCTGGCCACCGACACCGGCGGCTCGGCGCGCATCCCCGCCGCGCTGTGCGGTGTCGTCGGCGTGAAGGCGGGCCGCGCGGTCGGCACGGCCGGGGTGCTGCCGCTCGCGCCGTCGCTCGACCACCTGGGCTGGATCGCCCGCGACGTCACCACGGCCAGATGGGCCGCCTCGGCGCTGGGACTGGCACCGGTCGACCTGCCCCGCCCTCGCCTCGCCGTCGTCCGGGAGTCGATGGCCGCGGCCGACCCGGCCGTGTCCGACGCCGTCGCCGCCGCCCTGGCCGGGTACGACGTGCGTGAGGTGTCCTGGCCGTACCTCGACCTGGTCCTCGCCGTCACCACGACGGTGATGTCCGCGGAGGCCGCGCGGCGGTACGACCCGGCCGGCTTCGGCGCGGACGTGAGGTCGCGCCTGGTGCTCGGGACGACGGTGACCGCGGAGCAGTACGTGGCCGCGGTCCGGATCGGCGGCTGGCTCACCGAGCAGTGGCGCGCCGTCGCGGACGGGTTCGACGTCGTGGCCGCACCGACGTGCGGCATCACCGCGCCCGCCCCGGACGAGCCGCTCGACACCGCCGACCTGACCCGCGTGACCCGCCTGGACGACCTGACCGGCTGGCCGGCTGTCTCCGTGCCGGTGCCCGCCCCGGGCCATCCGGTCGGCCTGCACCTGTCCGCCCGGTCCGAAGGGGTGGCCCTCGCGGCGGCCGCGGCGCTGGCAGGATGACCGCGGTTGCCGATACCGCGCGTTACAGATACCGTCGGTACGGGAACAGTCCGGCCATGACCACGAGGAGCTCGCCGATGACCGTCGCGTCCCCGCAGGACACCGAGCACCTCGACGTGCTCATCGTCGGCGCCGGCCTCTCGGGCATCGGCGCCGCGCACACCATCTCCACCGAGTTCCCGCAGCGGTCCTACGCCATCCTCGAGGCCCGCGACGCGATCGGCGGCACCTGGGACCTGTTCCGCTACCCCGGCGTGCGGTCCGACTCGGACATGCACACCCTCGGCTACCGCTTCCGGCCGTGGCGCCAGGCGCGGGCGATCGCCGACGGGCCGGCGATCCTCGACTACGTCCGCGACACGGCGCGCGAGGACGGCACCGACGCGCACATCCGCTACCACCACAAGGTCGTGCACGCCTCCTGGTCGACGCCGGACGCACGCTGGACCGTCGAGGCGCTGCGCACCGACACCGGCGAGACGGTGCGGCTCACCGCGAGCTTCCTGTTCCTGTGCCCCGGCTACTACAACTACGACAAGGGCTACACGCCGCAGTTCCCGGGCATCGACGACTTCGCCGGGGTCGTCGTCCATCCGCAGTTCTGGCCGGAGGACCTCGACTACAGCGGGAAGAAGGTCGTCGTCATCGGCTCGGGTGCGACCGCCGTGACGCTCGTGCCCGCGCTGACCGACCGGGCCGAGCACGTCACGATGCTCCAGCGCTCGCCGACCTACATCGCCGCTCTGCCCGGCGAGGACCCGATCGCGAAGGCGCTGCGCAAGGTCCTGCCGGACCGCCTCGCCTTTCCCCTCGTCCGGTGGAAGAACATCCTGCTGTTCATCCTGAACTACCAGGTGTCGCGCCGGCGTCCCGAGCTGATGAAGACCCTGCTGCGCAAGGGACAGGAGCGGATGCTCCCGCCCGGTTACGACATCGACACCCACTTCACCCCGTCGTACAACCCCTGGGACCAGCGGTTGTGCGTCGTCCCGGACGGTGACCTGTTCAAGGCGATCTCCGCCGGCAGTGCCGAGATCGTCACCGACCACATCGAGACGTTCACGCGGACCGGGCTGCGCCTGACGTCCGGGCGCGAGCTCGACGCCGACGTCGTCGTGACGGCCACCGGTCTGGAGATGCAGCTTCTCGGCGGGATGGGGCTCACCGTCGACGGCGAGGAGATGGACATCACGGCGTCGCTGGCCTACCGGGCGGCGATGCTGAGCGGCATTCCGAACGCCGCCTTCGTCATCGGGTACACGAACGCGTCGTGGACGCTCAAGGCCGACCTGGTGGGGCAGTTCGTCGGCCGCCTCCTCGCCTACATGGACGAGCACGGCTACACCAAGGTGGTCCCCGAGAACACCGACCCGACGGTGCGTGAGGTGCCGCTGATGGACTTCCAGGCGGGCTACGTCCTGCGCGCGCTGGACCGGATGCCGAAGGCCGGCAACAAGGCGCCGTGGCTGCTCAAGCAGAACTACGCGCTCGACCTCATCCCGCTGCGGTACGGCAAGATCGACGACGGCGTCCTGCGGTTCTCGACGCCCGTCGGCGAGCCGGTCGCCGCGGCGCCCGCCACCGCCGCGTCCTAGCGTTCGCCCGGTAACGTCGGGCGTCGTGCGCAGCGTGGACTACGACGACGTCCTGCGGCCTCGCCCGAAGGCGGAGATCCCCGTGGTGCCGGTCGAGCCGGCGATGGTCGTCGAGGAGATCGTCACGGACTTCTGCGGTGCCGTGGTCGACAGCGACGCGCACGCGCTGACGCTCGAGGACCGCTTCGGCAGGCGTCGTACTTTTCCATACTCCCCAGGCGGTTTCCGTCTGGACGGTGCTCTCGTCACCCTCGCGCCGCGAGCCGCACCCGCCCCGGTCCGTGCCACCCGTACCGCGTCCGGGTCGGTCGCCGTCGGCGGCGTCCGCGCACGGGTCGCGCGCGAGGGACGCATCCTCGTCGAGGGGGTTCACGACGCCGCACTCGTCGAGCGGGTCTGGGGTGACGACCTGCGCATCGAGGGCGTGGTCGTGGAGACCCTCGACGGCGTCGACCACCTCGATGCCGCCCTCCGCGCGTTCGCACCCGGGCCGCGCCGGCGGCTCGGGGTGCTCGTGGACCACCTGGTCCCCGGCAGCAAGGAGAGCCGTCTCGTCGCCGGCATCCGCGACCCGCACGTCCTGGTGCTCGGACACCCGTACGTCGACGTCTGGCAGGCGGTGAAGCCGGCCTCGGTGGGCATCGCGGCGTGGCCGGCGGTCCCGTCCGGAACCGACTGGAAGCAGGGGGTCTGCGCGGCGTTGGGGGAGAGGGGCGGGCCGCGCGAGATGTGGCGGCGCGTGCTTGCCGCCGTCGACTCGTACACCGACCTCGAGGTGCCGATGCTGCGGGCGATGGAGGAGCTGATCGACTTCGTCACCACCGCCTGACGGCGGAGCCTCGAGCGGGGGTGGCTAGCCTCCGGGTCCGAAGGAGCGGACGGGAGGTACGTCGTGGTGGCACGGCCGATGGACGGCATGACGGTGCTCGACCTCACGGCGAACGTCGCCGGCCCGCTCGCGTGCCAGGTGCTCGGCGACCTCGGGGCGCGGGTGATCAAGGTCGAGCCGGCCGAGGGCGAGGCTGCCCGGCGCATCGTCGCGACCCGCGACGGGATGACCCACCTGCGGCCGTACTTCCTGCCGAACAACCGCGGGAAGAAGTCGGTCCAGATCGACCTGACCGGCCCCGACGGCGTCGCCGACCTGCTGCGCCTGGTCGACGAGGCGGACGTGTTCGTCGTCGGCTTCCGCCCCGGCGTGTGCGAGCGGCTCGGCATCGACGCGGACACGATTCGGGCTCGCAACCCCCGCTGCGTCTACGCCAGCCTCTCGGCGTACGGAGAGGAGACCAGCCGTCCGGGGATCGACATGCTGGTCCAGGCGGAGACCGGGTTGACGACCGGCCTGCGTCGCGACGGCGCCCCCACCACGGTCGCGTCCCAGATCGTCGACGGCTGCTCGGGACACGTGCTGGCCCAGGCCATCCTCGCCGCCCTGCTCGGGCGCGAACGCACCGGCGAGGGCGAGCACGTCTCGGTCGCGATGTACGACGTGGCCTGCTCGATGCAGTCCAACCACCTGACGATGCGCCTGAACACGCCGCCCGGCGCCGACGAGCGGACCGCGAAGGAGGGCATCGCGTCGGTGGCCGTGGCACCCTCGGGGATCTTCCGTACCGGCGACGGCTACCTGGTGCTCGCGGCGTACGTGCCGAAACACTGGCGGCTGCTGTGCACGGCGATCGGCCGGCCCGATCTGCTGGACGACCCCCGCTTCAGCGACCAGGCGCAGCGCACCCGCCATCTCGTCGAGCTGTTCACGATCCTCCACGAGGTCTTCGCGACCGCGTCGGCGGCCGAGTGGGAGGAGCGCCTCCAGCAGGTCGGCGTCATGGCGGTCCGCGCCAACAGCTGGGGTGACGTCGTCGCCTCGCCGACGTTCGCGGCGCGGGGCATCGCGGTACCGGTCGAGAGCGAGGGGGTCGGTCTCACGACGATCCGGACGCCGGCGCGCTACGCCGGCTTCGACCCGCCCGCCGACCCGCACCTGCCGGCGCTGGGCGAGCACACCGCCGAGGTCGTCGGATGAGCGCGCGGGTGCGGGAGCACTGCGCCGCGATAGCCGGGCTCGGCATGACCGAGATGGGCAAGGTCTACGGCCGCAGCGCCAGGTCCCTGGCCGCCGAGTCGATCCGCCTCGCGGTCGCCGACGCGGGGCTGGCGCTGGCCGACGTCGACGGGCTGCTCGTCTCGCACGGCGTGACCCCCGTCGGCCTCAGCCTGCCGCACGACCTCGGCCTGACCGACCTGCGGCTGCTGTCGTCGATGAACGCGTACGGCGCGACAGCCGGGTCGATGGTCGCCTACGCCGCGCTCGCGGTGGAGTCCGGGCTCGCGACGACGGTGGCGTGCGTGTTCGCCGACGCGCCACTGTCCCCGGCGCGCGGCGCGGGCGCGGTCTACGGCGGCGGGCGGGCGCTCACCGGCTGGGGCGGCCTGATCGGGGCGAGCGCCATCGCCGGGGTGAACCCCCTCTATGCCCTCGCCGCCCGGCGGCACATGCACGCGTACGGCACGACCACCGAGCAGCTCGGCGCGATCGCGGTCGCCCAGAGGGCCTGGGCCGCAGGCAATCCTGCCGCCCAGATGCGCGAACCGATGACGCTGGACGACCACGCCGGGAGCCGGTGGATCGCCGAGCCGCTGCGCAAGCTCGACTGCTGCCTGGTGTCGAACGGCGCGGTGGCCGTCGTCGTGACGACGGCGGAACGTGCCGCGGCGCTCGCCCAGCCGCCGGTACGGATCGCGGGCTTCGCCCAGGACCACCCCGGCCGCTCGCTGGTCCGCCACGACGACTTCGGGCTGCGTACCGGTGCCGCGATCTCCGGCCCGGCCGCGCTGGCGATGGCCGGCGTCGGCCTGGCCGACGTCGACGTGGTCCAGCTCTACGACTGCTACACCTACACCGTGCTGGTGTCGCTCGAGGACTACGGCTTCTGCGCCAAGGGCGAGGGCGGGCCGTTCGCCGCGAGCGGCGCTCTCGGCCCGGGCGGCAGCCTGGCGCTGAACACCGGTGGCGGCCAGCTGTCCGGCTACTACATGTGGGGCTTCACCCCGCTGTCGGAGGCGGTCATCCAGGTGCGCGGCCAGGGTGGCGACCGGCAGGTCGACCGGCACGACGTGTGCCTGGTCTCGGGCAACGGCGGCGTCCTCGACCACCACGCGACCCTGGTGCTGACCTCGTGAAGCCGTTCGTCCTGCCGGTGACGGCCGACGACGCGACCACGGCGTTCTTCGCCGCGACCGCCGACGGCACGTTCCCGCTGCACCGCTGCCTCGACTGCGGCGCCGTCAGCGGCCCCAACGAGCGGGTCTGCCCGGTCTGCCGCTCCGGCTCCTACGAGCAGATCGCGGCCGCCGGCACCGGCGAGGTCGTCTCGTTCACCGTGCAGCACTCCAAGCCCGGACCCGACGGCACCACCCACCGGCTGACCGTGGCGATCATCGGCCTCGACGAGGGACCGTGGTGGTGGACCCAGCTCGTCGCCCCACCCGAGGAGGTCCACGTCGGGATGCGGGTGCGCCTCGAGATGGTCCGACCCGAGGGCGGCGAGTCCGTCCCCGTCGCGCTGCCCGCCTGACATGGGCGGCCCCTTCCTGCGGCCCATCCCGCGGGCCTGGGTGGCCACCGGCCCGTACGGCGCGCCGAACTACGACGAGCTGGCCACGTGCGACGAGGTCCGCGCGCTGGACGCCGTGCATCCGCGGTCGATCCTGCGCGTGGACCTGCCGCACTGCTTTACCGGCCGCTCGTTCACCGAGTCCCTCCCCGCTGCTGCGGCGCAGTTGCAGGCGATGAAGGACGACGGGCGGTATGCGGCGCACGACGACGCCCTGCTGCTGTACGCGATGGGCGACGCGCGCGCGGTCGTCGGCCTCGTCGGCACCGACGAGATCTCCGACGGTCCGGACCAGCCGGGCCGGCTGCTGCGCAACGAGGAGGTCTTCGCCGACAAGGTCGCCGAGCGTCGCGAGCACCTCACCGCGCTGGGCCACCTCGTCAGCGCGGTCCTGCTCGTGCCGGAGGACGGGCGCGCGCTCCGCGGTGTCCTGGACGGCGCGTTCGCCCGTCTCGGCGAGCCGCTGGTCAGCGAGGTGGACGAACGCGGCGTCGCCCACCGGCTCTGGCTCGCCCCGAAGACGGCTGCGCTGCAGGACGTTCTCGACGCCCAGGTGTTCCTGGTCGCGGACGGCAACCACCGCAGCCTCGCCGCCCAGCAGGCCGGCGTCGGGATCTGCCTCGCGGTGGTCGCCGAGCCCACCGGCCTGCGAATCGCCGCGTACCACCGGCTGCTGGCGCTCGATCTGAACGGTCCGGAGCTCGTCGACCGGGCGCGCGCGGCGGGCTTCGACCCGGTGCCCGTCACCACGCGCGATCCCGACGAGAACTACCTCGTGACCGCGGACGGCACCTTCCGGCTCACGC
>DASVGV010000073.1:0-20680 GCA_036379355.1 Mycobacteriales bacterium
CGGAGGGCGCGCAGAACGCCAGAGCAGAGCTGGACCGGGTGCTGCGGACCACCCGTACCGGGCGGAACTCCTTCGAGGGGTTCGACACCCAGCGGATCTACGCGCTGTTCGCCAAGACCCGCGTGTTCGACGCGCTCGCCACCGACCCGCTGCTGCTCGGCGTCCTCGACCAGGTCCTCGGACCCTGCCAGCTGAGTGCCCCGGTCGGCATCTGCATCGGGCCGGGGGAGAAGGCTCAGGTGCTGCACCGGGACGACGCCATCTACCCGGTGCCCGAGCCGCATCCGCCGCTGGTGGTCAACACCATGTGGCCGCTCGATGAGTTCACCGCCGAGAACGGGGCGACCCGGTTCATCCCCGGCAGCCACCGGTGGGAACCGGGCCGGCAGCCGGGCCCGGACGATCCGGTTGAGACCGCCCTGATGTCACCCGGATCGGCCCTGTTCTACCTGGGCAGCCTCTGGCACGGGGGCGGTGCGAACCAGACCGCGCGGCCGCGGCTCGGCGTGATCCTGGAGTACGCGGCCGGCTGGCTGCGGCCGCAGGAGAACCACTGCCTGGCCGTCCCGCGTGACGTCGTCCGCGACCTGCCGGAACGGCTCCAGGAACTGCTCGGCTACAACATCTACCCGCCGTTCGTCGGCTACGTCGACGGGCGGCATCCGCGGCGCAGCCTCATGCAGGCCCCGCCGCCCTGAGCGGCGCGGGCTGGAGTCGTCAGAGTCCCGCGACGATGGCGGCGATGCCGCAGCCGACCGCGGCCAGCACGATCGCGAAACAGGCGAACGCGAGCACCGTGGCACGCGAAACAGACGTTCCGGGCACGGGGCGGCCTTCGGCTGCGAGCCCGCGGATGCCCAGCGCGAACAGCGCCGGGAGCCCGGCACCGACGAGCAGGCTCACGACGACGATCCGCCAGACGGCCGAGAGGTTGATCCAGCTGTCCACGTCAGGCCGCCAGCGGCACAGGGTGGCGGGGCTCGCCGTTCTTGGTGGCCGGCTCGTCCCACTCGTCGTTGACGTTCATGGCGGTCACCGGCGCGCGGCGAGACCTGACGTAGAGCCCGACCAGAGCCACGGTCAGCAGCACGAAGTCGACCAGCACGCCGATGTCGTCGCCGAGACTGCTGGCGAGCGCGTAGGCGCCGACGCCGACGAGGGCGGCGGTGGGCAGCGTGACCAGCCAGGCGATGACCATGCGGCGAGCGACCCGCCAGCGGACCAGTGCGCCCCGGCGCCCCACTCCCGTACCGAGGATCGAGCCGGTCACGACGTGGGTGGTCGACAGCGAGTAGCCGAAGTGGGTCGACAGCAGGATGGTCGCCGCCGACGAGGCCTCGGCAGCGAACCCCTGGGGAGAGTCGACCTCGACCAGTCCGTGGCCCATCGTACGGATGATCCGCCAGCCGCCGGCGTAGGTGCCGAGGGAGATCGCCACGGCGCAGGACGCGATCACCCAGGTCGGTGCCTGCGCACCGGGGTGCAGCGTGCCGTTCGCGATGAGCGCGAGCGTGATCACGCCCATGGTCTTCTGCGCGTCGTTCGACCCGTGTGCCAGCGACAGCAGTGACGAGGTGCCGATCTGGCCGTAGCGGAAACCCCGCCGGCGCTGACCGTCGTCGACGCCCCGGGTCAGCCGGTAGACGCCCCAGGTGCCGAGCCCCGCGACCAGGATCGCGAGCGCCGGCGACATGACCGCGGGGATGATCACCTTTGCCACGACGCCGTGCCACTGCACGGCGTGGAAGCCGTTGGCCGCGATCGCAGCACCGACGACGCCGCCGATCAGCGCGTGCGACGAGCTGGAGGGGATGCCGAGCACCCACGTGGCGAGGTTCCACAGGATGCCGCCGGCGAGCCCGGCGAACACGACCGTGAGCGTGACGAGATGGGTCTCGACCAGGCCGTTGGCGATGGTCGCGGCCACCGACAGCGACAAGAACGCGCCGGCGAGGTTGAGCAGCCCGCTGAGCGCGACGGCGACCTTCGGCCGCAGGGCGCCGGTGGCGATGGACGCTGCCATCGCGTTGCCCGTGTCGTGGAACCCGTTGGTGAAGTCGAACGCCAGGGCGGTCACGACGACGAGCACGAGGACGACGGTGCTCACGCGAACAACGCTAGGGGCGGGCGAGCCGCGGACGCCAGCCCGGCGGCGCCTGTTCGCCCAGTGTTCACCTGCGCTCCGCGCGCTGTCTTCCTGGGGCCCGATCTGCGCCTTTGCGCGCTCATCCGGCCGTGACGAGGGTCACCGCCCGCGCGAAGTCGGCGGACCGCTCGGCGTAGTTGCGATAGGCCCCGAAGCTCGGCGCGGCGGGCGCAAGGAGAACCACTCCGCCGCCGTCTGCGGCCCAGCGGGCACCGGCGCGGACCGCCGCCTCCACGTCGGCGCAGGAGCGGACCTCGTGGCGGGTCACGAGCGCCCCGATGCGGGGGCCGTTCTCGGGCACCGTGAGCACCAGCAGCGGGTCGGCCCGGGCGTCGAGACCGGCTGCGAGCGGCGCGTAGTCGATGCCCCGGTCGTGACCGCCGACGATCAGCGCCACCCGCGCGCCGGGGAAGGCGTCGACCGCGGCGAGCGTCGGGAGCACGTTCGTCGACAGGCTGTCGTCGACGTACCGGACGCCGCCGTGGTCCGCGACGAGCCGCAGGCGGCTCGGCAGGCCGGCGAAGCCGTGCGCGGCTGCGGCGACACGGCCGAGGTCGGCGGCCGCCTCGACGCCCAAGGCGAGCAGGATGCGCCGGGCGACCTCCGCGTTGCGCTGGTTGTGGACCCCGAGCAGGCCGAGGCCCTCCGTCCACGTCGTGTCGACGTGGTCCGGGACCCACTCGACGTGGTCGCCGAGCAGGTCCGCCCGGGCCCGCAGCGGCGCGCTGCCGCCGTCCGCGATCACCCGGCGGACGCCCGGTCGGGTAGCGAGCCCGAGCTTGTCCCGGACGTACGTCTCGAGGCTGCCGTGCCAGTCGACGTGATCCTCGCCGAGCGAGGTGAGCGCGACCACCGCCGGCCCGGTCTGGACGTCGGTCACCTGGTGCGAGGAGGTCTCGACCACCCAGAGGTCAACGTCCTGCGGGACGTCGGGGTCCCACGGCGGCACCCCGATGTTGCCGCCGACGAGCACCGACCGTCCGAGTCCCCGCGCCAGGTGGCCGGCGACGGCGGTCGTCGTGGACTTGCCCTTCGTGCCGGTGATGCACGCGACGCGTTCCCGGTCGGCCTCCTCGAGCCACAGCCCCAGGCCGCCGACCAGCGCGACCCCCTGCGCAACCAGTGCTCGGGCCTGCTCGCCGTACCTGCTGATGCCCGGGCTCTTGATCACCACGTCGCAGTGGGACAGCGCCTCCTGTCCCGAGTCACCGCTCAGGGCGGGTATGTCGGCCGGCGGGCTCTCGTCGACGACGACCGGGGTGGGCAGGCCGAGGGCGGCCAGCTTGCGCAGCGTGGCGTGGCCCTCCACCCCCACGCCCCAGACGCCGACGCGCGCGCCGGCGAGGTCAGACCACGACGTCGGCATCGGCGTACTCGGGCGGGACGGCGTCGTCCCCCAGTGGCCGCAGGAGGCTCTCCTCGGCCGGTGCGCGACCGGCTACGAAGGCGGAGAGTTCCTGCAGGACAGGGTATTTCTGCCGATCCGGACGCGCTGCCGCCAGCGTCACGGCGGTACGGCACTCGTCGACGTCGCCGACGCACTCGAACGGCTTGTCGTGCTCGCCGTCGCCGAGCAGCGACCGGAACCGGGGCAGCAGGTCCGGGCGGTCGAGCGGCTCGCGACCGAAGATCGCTTCGAGCTCGCCGGGTGTGAGGTACGGCGCCAGGATCAGGTCGATGAAGCAGCACTTGTCGCACTCGCCGCACCAGTGCCCAAGACGCCGGGCCGGGTCCACGGTGAAGGCGCGGTTGCAGCTGCGGAAGACCGGGTGGTACGCCGGGAGGAGCGCGAACCGCTGCGCCACCCACAGCTCCGACCGCGCGCGGAGCAGGGAGAAGTAGCCGAGGCCGGGCACCGACTCCGCCAGCGACGCTCGCAACAGCCCCTCGAAGGCGGCCGACTTCGACCACTGGTGGTTGACCCCGGCCACCGTCGCCTCCGACGCCGAGTGCTCGTTGCTCATGACCACAGGCCCACGCCCGTCGACGACGGCCGCGGCCAGCGCGACCAGGGACACGATGCCGGTCACGGGGACGTGCCCGTTCAGGAACGCCGGGTCGCGCACGAGCAGCTGCGGGTCGAGCCGGCGCGCCGCCCGCAGCACCGGTAGGCCTGCGACCTCCAGCACCCCTTCAATGGCGTCGTACGACCCCAGGACGAACAGTGCGGTCTCCGGGCGGCGTGCCCGCACCGTCTCGGCTACGACCACCGAGTCGATCCCGCCGCCGAACGGCACCAGCGGCCGGTCGGCGCCCCCGTCGTACGGCGTCGCGGGCAGCGGCTCCGCGCCGCCGGTGAACTGGAGGCCGGACAGGTCCAGGTCGTTCACGTACGCGAACTCGCCGAGGCCGTGGGTGTAGAAGGCCCGCAGCAGGGCGCGGTCGGACGGCGTGACGGGAGTGGCGCCGAGGTCGACGACCGGTGGCGCAGCGGTCTTGTAGTAGCTGACGCCGGCGAGCAGGAACAGCAGCCGGGCAACCTGGCTCAGCGCGGGCGTCCCGAGTCCGGGCCCGTCCGGAAGCGTGAACCGCTCGGTGAACGCCCGGGCGCCGAGCTCGTACCTGCACACCACGTCGCGCCCGTCGAACGACCAGCCGGCGTAGCGGAAGGCCGGCTCGCGTGCACTCATGTCCGGTCCAGCGTACGAGACGGACCCGTGGGCGCGGACCGAAGAAGGCCTCCTGGCCGGGGGCGTAGGTTCCCTCGGTGCCGCTGCCCCGCCGGCCGGAGAGCGCCTCGTCGCGCCCGCAGTACCGTGCCGACGGGCGTCGCCGCGCCGGACCACCCGAACCAGGCTGACAGGAGACCGCGTCGATGGAGATGCAGTTCACCGCCGAGCAGGACGACCTGCGCCGTTCGCTGCGCCGTTTCCTGGAGCAGCAGTCGCCCGCGACCGAGGTACGGCGGCTGATGGACACCGCCGAGGGCTACGACCCCGAGGTCTGGAAGCGGCTGAGCGGCGAGCTCGGACTGACCGGCCTGGCGGTTCCCGAGGAGCACGGCGGGGCGGGCTGCGGCCAGATCGAGCTCAGCGTGGTCTTCGAGGAGATGGGACGTGCCCTGCTCTGCGCGCCGTACCTCGCGACGGTGCTGGCGACCGAGGCGCTGCTGCGCGCCGGGGATGCGACCGCGCAGGCCGAGTTCCTTCCCGGCATCGCCGAGGGGAGCACGATCGCGACCGTTGCGCTGTGCGGCGACAGCGGGTCGTGGTCCCTGTCGGATCTCCCGGTGTCGGCCTCGGGGTCGGGGGACTCCTGGACGCTCGACGGGTCGGCGACGCTCGTGCTCGACGGGACGGTCGCCTCGCTGCTCCTGGTCGTCGCGGGCACGCCGGATGGTCCGTCCCTCTTCGCGGTCAGCGACACGAGCGGCCTGTCCCGCAAGGGCCTGCAGACGCTGGACATGACCCGCAAGCTGGCATCGGTCGACTTCTCCGGCGCCTCGGCGCGGCTGGTCGGCAAGCCAGGATCGGTCGCCACGTGGTGGCCGCGGTTCCTGCAGACGGCCCGCGTATGCCTGGCCGCCGAGCAGGTGGGCGGCGCGCAGTGGTGCCTCGACACCAGCGTCGAGTACGCGAAGCTGCGCTACCAGTTCAACCGCCCGGTCGGCAGCTTCCAGGCGGTCAAGCACCGTCTCGCCGACATGCTGCTCGACGTCGAGAACGCCCGGTCCGCGGCCTACTACGCCACCTTCACGCTCGCCGACGGCGGCGAGGAGGCGATGGCGGAGGCCGTCCGCGTCGTGCCGCTGACGTCGGCGGTCTGCGCCGAGGCCTACCGGCGGGTCACCGCCGACTGCATCCAGGTGCACGGCGGCATCGCGTTCACGTGGGAGCACGACGCGCACCTGTACTACCGCCGGGCCGGCTCGTCCGCGCTGCAGTTCGGCGACGCGGCGAACCAGTGGCAGGTGCTCGCGGACGACCTGCTCGCCGCGCCCACGGCCTGACGCGGGCGCGGCGGCCGGGCGCTACTTCTGGGTGCCGGTCCGCAGCTCCTTGAACGGCAGGGTCTTCGAGTCGTCGGGCTCGCGCGGCAGGCCGAGTACGCGCTCACCGACGATGTTGTGCTGGATCTCGTCCGACCCGCCGTAGATCGACGGCGCCGGAGCGCCGAGGTACGAGGTGGCCAGCCCGCCGTGCTGCGGGCCGTCCTCACCGGCGAGCATGCCGCGGGGACCGGCGGCCGCCATGCCGGCGTCGCGGGCGGCGCGGATGATCCGCGAGACCATCAGCTTGCCCAGCGAGCCTTCCGGGCCGGGGCGCCCCCCGGATGCCGCGGTTGCCTTGGCCCGCAGCGTGTTCCAGCGGGTGAGCTGGTTCAGCGCGTAGAGCCGGGCCAGCTGCTCGCGGACAGCGGGGTCCTTGTCGGTGCCGCTCGCGATCGCGAGCCGGGCGAGCGCGTCGCCGGACTGAGCCATGACGGCTCCGGTGATGCCGACGCGGCCGGACTCGCGCCACTTTGCGATGGCGGCGACGTACTCGCCGACCTTCTGCTGCAGGGCCTTCGCTTGCGCTCGCCCGCCGGGCGCGCTGATGCCGAAGCCGAGGGCGCCGCCGCCGCCGAGGCCGACGCGCTCGTTGGCGAGCGTCGTCGTGCCGACCGCCCAGCCCTCGTTCAGTCCGCCGACGATGTTCGCGGCGGGCACCCGGGCGTCGGTGAAGAACACCTCGGCGAAGTGCGACTCGCCGGTGATCTGCTTGAGGGGCCTTACCTCGACGCCGGGCTGGTCCATCTCGAACGCGAACCACGTGATGCCGCGGTGCTTCGGCGCGTCGGGGTCAGTGCGGGCGAGGAGCATGCCGTAGTCGGCGCCGACGGCTCCCGAGGTCCAGACCTTCTGCCCGTTGACGACGTACTCGTCACCGTCGAGCTCGGCGCGCGTCGCGAGGGAGGCGAGGTCCGAGCCGGCTCCGGGCTCCGAGAACAGCTGGCACCAGGCCTCCTCGCCGGCGAGGATCGCGCGGACGAAGCGCTGCTTCTGCTCGTCGGTGCCGTGCGTGATGATCGTCGGCGCGGCGAGCATCCGGGCCAGGCCCGGGGGCGGGCCCACGGCGTCGACCTTCTTGAACTCGTCGTACGCCACCAGCGCGAGGTCGGTCGACAGGCCCTTGCCGAACCACTGCGCCGACCACTGCGGCACCGCCCAGCCCGAGTCGGCAAGGACGCTCAGCCAGGACGCGAGCGTCATGTCGGGGTCGAGGTTCGCCTCGAGGAACTCCCGGACGGCGGTGCGTACGCCGGCTGCGGTGGTCAGATCCTCGGTCATGGTCGTCCTTCCCTCGTCAGCTGCCGATGTCGTCGAGCAAGGTGGAGCACTGCGTCGCACCGTACTTCCTCTGGAATGCCTGGATCGACGCGGTGTGGTCGGTGACCTCCTGGAGCGCCTTCACGGCTGCCGCGATCTTGGTGGCGTCACCGGTCCTGGCGGCGGCGACGAGCCCGTCGAGCAGCGGCTTCTCGGTCGCGAAGTCCTCCGTCGCGGGCGTGATCCAGTTCGCCTGGATCTCCTTCTTGTCCTGCGCCTTGCTCGCCAGGGCGGTCACCTGGGTCAGGTAGGACTGGTACGCCTGCTCGGTCGCCTGCGCGTAGGCCGCGATGCTCGTCAGGTCGCTCTGGTTGGGCGGGGGAATCGCTTTCACGCGCACGTCGACGGTGTGGCAGACGGCGTTCGCCTGCCGGACGAAGTCGGCGTGCGACGTTCCGGAGGCACCGCAGGCGGCGACCGTGGCGAGCACCGCCCCGGCGCTCGCCAGCAGGTGCAGCCGCCTCGTCACCCGGAAACGGTAGCGACCGGCTCCGAGGGCGCCAGCACCCGGAGCGCGCCCGGCCGTACCGAGACCGTGCAGGGCAGCGTCGCGATGGGGTCGCCGTCGGCGAAGACGCGGAACGGCCGGTCGGCGTCGACCAGCACGCGGCTCGTTCGCACGACGGACACCTCGCCGAGCGACGTGTGGGTACCGGCGAAGATCTTCGGAAAGTTGGTGAGGAAGCGCAGACGGCCGCTGGCACCGGTGGTCACCACGTCCAGCATCCCGTCGGTGGGGACCGCGTCGGGGGCGATGCGCATGCCGCCTCCGTACATCGACGTGTTCGCCGCCACGACCGACCAGCCGCGCATCCGAGCCGGGTCGCCGTCGACCTGCACCGTGAAGGTGGCGTGCCTCCAGGTGAGCAGCGCCCGCAGGGTGCCCACCGTGTAGATCTGCCCCCCGAGCGGCAGGCGCGTGCGCAGCGCGAACTCCTGGACGTCGGAGTCGAAGCCGACGCTGGCGATGCACAGGAAGGCGGTGCCGTTGGCGTCGCCGAGGTCGATCCGCCGCTCCACCGACGACTCGAGCGCGGTCACCGCGGCCTCCGGGTCCGCCGGGATCCCCATCGCCCGGGCGAAGTCGTTGCCGCGCCCGCCCGGCAGCACCGCGAGGAGACCGTCCTGCTCGGACACCGCGCCTGCGAGCCGTCCGGTGAGGCCGTCGCCGCCGACCGCGACCACGGTGCGTCCGTCCGCGATGGCCTCGGCGGCGAGAACGTCGGCGTGCGCGAGGTCGCGCGTCTCGGTGGTCACCACGTCGTGCCTCGCGAGCAACCGCTCGTACTGCGGTAGCACGGTGCGCGCGCGGCCCCCGCCGGCGTGCGGGTTGACCACCAGGTGCAGGCGCATGGCAGCCATTAAGGCAGAAGCGTGCCGGGGTTGCAGATTCCGTCGGGGTCCAGGGTTTCCTTGATCGCGCGCAGGACGGCGAGGCCCAGGTCGCCGACCTCGGCCTGCATCCACGGCCGGTGGTCGGCGCCGACCGCGTGGTGGTGGGTGATGGTCGCCCCCGCCGCGACGATCGCGTCGCTGGCCGCCACCTTGGCCCGCTCCCACTGCCGCGCGTCGACCGCCTTGGCCAAGACGGTGAAGTACAGCGAGGCGCCCTGCGGATACAGGTGGCTGACGTGACACATGACGACGCAGCGGCCGAGCGACCGGGTCAGGGCGGCGCGCACGTCGGTGTGGACCCGATCCAGGTCCGACCACGACGCGGAGGTCTCCAGGGTCTCGACGAGCACGCCCGCGTCCATCAGGTCGTCGCGAAGGTACGGGCCGTCGTAACGGCCGTGCAGCCACGTGCGGCCCGCCCCCTGGCCGAGTGACACGGCTCCCTTCAGCGCGGGCTTCGCCAGCGCGCGGCGGGCGGCGACCCGGTCCTCCCAGCCGAGGATGAGCAGGCACGCCTCGCGCCCGGCCCGGGCGCGGACGTACGCCTTGGTCAGCGCGCCCTTCGCGCCGCCCCCCGACAAGGTGAGCTGGACGGCGGTCTCGTCCGGGTCGGACAGCCGGGCCACGTCGGGCGCGACCCCGCCCTGCTCCAGGTCGCGCAGAACTGCCTGGCCGGCGTCGAACCCGCGTACCAGGAACCCCTCGTAGCGGGACTCGGACGGCAGGCGGCGCACGCGCAGGGTGACCTCGGTGACCACGCCGAACGCGCCCTCCGACCCCACGGCGAGGGCCCGCAGGTCCGGTCCGGCCGCGCTCTTCGCGCCGCGACCGAGGCGCAGGGTCCCGGCCGGCGTGACCAGGGTCAGGGCAACCACCATGTCGTCGATGCGGCCGTGCCCGGTCGACGCCTGCCCGGCGCTGCGGGTGGCCACGAAGCCCCCGATCGTCGCTTGCTCGAAGCTCTGCGGTAGGTGGCCGAGGTGCAGGCCGTACGGCCGCAGCAGCGTTTCCGCGTCCGGTCCCCGGACGCCCGGCTGGAAGGTCGCGGTCAGCGAGGTCTCGTCCACGTGCAGCAACGCGTCCATGCGCCGCAGGTCGAGCGAGACGACCGCGTCGAGCGCCACCGGATCGACGCCGCCGACCACGGACGTGCCACCGCCGAACGGGACGACGGCGACGCGATGCTCCGCACACGCGGCGAGCACCGCCGCGACCGCCGCCTCGTCGGCCGGGAGCACCACGGCGTCCGGCGCGTGCGAGGTGTCGCCGGCCCGCGCCCGCAGCAGGTCGAGGTAGCTCTTGCCGCCGGCCCGCAGGATGCGGGCCTCGTCGTCGGTGCGGACCTCCGCCACGGCGCGCAGGGACACGAGTGCGTCGGCGGACAGGCGGCTCGCCGGAGGGGGCTCCGGAGGAGCGGGCGCGACGGCGTCGGCCGGTGTCACGCCGAGCGTCTTGCTGAGCCACGCGGCGGCGTGCGGGGGCAGCCCGTGGCGGCGCGACGGGTCGCCCCAGCCCGCGAACGGCATGTCGTCGACCATGCCGTACAGTGTGACATATGACGTCTCAACGTCACATCACTGTGGTACGGGACGAAGGGCCGGACCCCCTTCTCGCGGCGACCCGCTCCTGCCTTCTGGATCTGGGGCTGCGGCGGACGACGCTGGCCGAGATCGCCCGCCGCGCCGGCGTCAGCCGCATGACCGCGTACCGCCAGCACGGCGATCGCGACGCCCTGGTCGCCGCGCTGCTCACCGACGAGCTGACGACGGCGATGGAGCAGATCACCGTCGATGTGGCCCACCTGCCGACCGGGCGGGAACGGCTCGTGGAGGCGGCGGCGCGCCTGCTGCACGCGGTGTCGACGAACCCCGTCTACCGCCGGATCCTCGACCTCGACCCGGAACTGCTGCTGCCGCTGATCGTCGACCGGTTCGGCACGACCCAGCGGTTCGCGATCGACGCCATGACCGAGCAGATCCGCGAGGGCCGGCGTGACGGCTCGATCCGCCGTGGCCCGTCGGCCCGGGCCATGGCCGAGCACCTGTGCGTGGCCCTCCAGGCGTTCGTGTTCAGCGCCCGGGTCCTGGAGCTCACCAGCTCCCCGGCGGTGACCGCCCGCGAGATCCGTGCCCTGGTCGACGGGTACCTCGCATGACTGTGGCCGGCGTCCTGGACGCGGCGCAGCGCCGTCGTGATCTGGACGCTCTGGCGGGCGAGACCGTCGACGTCCTGGTGGTGGGGGGCGGCGTCACCGGCTGCGGCGTCGCGCTCGACGCCGTCACGCGCGGCCTGTCGGTCGCGCTGCTCGAGCGGTACGACCTGGCGAGCGGCACCAGCCGCTGGTCGTCGAAGTTGGCGCACGGCGGGCTGCGCTATCTCGCCAAAGGCGATGTCGGGCTGGCGAGGGAGAGCGCGCGCGAGCGCAACATCCTGATGCGGCACACGGCGCCGCACCTCGTCCGCTCACTGCCGATGGTCGTCCCGGTCGTGGCGTCCATGTCGCGCGGCATGGCCGCGTTCGTGAACGGCGGCCATCACGTCGCGCACCTGCTCGGGCCCGGGGGCCTGCCGCGACCCCGGCACCTCGACGCGGCGACGACGTGCGCCCTGCTCCCGGCGCTCGACCCGGCCGGCATCCGCGGCGGCTACCTCAACTACGACGGCCAGCTCGAGGACGACGCGCGGCTCGTCGTCGCGCTGGCCCGCACCGCCGCCGCGTACGGCGCCCGGATCGTGACCGGAGCCCGGGTCGCGGCGGTCGACGGGACCGGCGCCGACGTCGACGCCGACGGCGCGGCACTTCGCGTCCGGGCGAGGGCGGTCGTGAACGCCACCGGCGTCTGGGCGGGCGACCTCGACCCCGGGGTGCAGCTGCGTCCGAGCAAGGGCGCGCACGTCGTGCTGCCCGCGAGCGCGCTCGGGTCTCCGTCGGCTTCGATGACGGTGGCCGTGCCGGGCGAGGACAACCGCTTCGTGTTCGCGCTGCCGCATCCCGACGGGCTGGTGTACGTCGGGCTGACCGACGACCCGATCTCCGGGCCGGTCCCCGACGAGCCCACCGCGTCCGCCGAGGACGAGCGGTTCCTGCTCGCGACGATCTCGGCCGCGCTGAGCCGGCCGCTCTCCCACGACGACGTGATCGGCTCGTACGCCGGGCTGCGGCCGCTCCTCGCCGGCACCGAGGGACGCACCGCCGACCTGTCCCGCCGGCACGACGTCCGGCGAAGTGCCCACGGCGCCTGGTCGGTCGTCGGCGGCAAGCTGACGACGTACCGGCAGATGGCCGAGGACGCCGTGGACGCCACCGGCCTCGCTGCCGGCCCCTGCCGGACCCGCGACCTGCCGCTGCTCGGCGCCGAGAACGTGCCGGTCCCTGCGGGCGTGCCGGCGAGGTTGGTCCGGCGGTACGGCGCGGAGGCCGAACAGGTCGCCGCGCTGGCCGGCGACGAGCCCGGACTGCTGGAACCGGTCGCGGACGGCGTCCCCGTGCTCGGCGTCGAGCTGGCGTGGGGGGTCGTCGCGGAGGGCGCGCGCACCGTCGACGACCTCATCGCCCGCCGGACCCGGCTCACCCTCGTCGACGACTGGGCGGCGGCGGCGCGGCCCCGGGCGGAGGAGATCCTGGCTAGCCTCACCCCATGAGCGATCGTCAGGTGAGTCACTCCGTGGTCGTGAACGCGACCCCCGAGCAGGTGTTCGCACTTCTCGCCGACCCGCGCAAGCACGCCGAGATCGACGGCTCCGGCACGGTCCGCGGCGGCGTCTCCGGTCCCGAGAAGCTCTCGCAGGGCGCCCGGTTCGGCATGCGGATGAAGATGTTCGGGGTCCCGTACGGCATCAAGAACGAGGTCGTGGAGTACGAGGAGAACCGCCGGATCGCCTGGCGGCACTTCGGGCACCACGTATGGCGGTGGGAGCTCGAACCGGTCGACGGCGGTACGAAGGTCACCGAGACCTTCGACTGGGCGCCGGCCCGGTCTCCGGCGATGCTCGAGCGCGTCGGTTTCCCGGCCCGGAACGAGAAGGGGATCCAGGAGACGCTCGCGCGCCTCCAGGCCCGTTTCGCCTGACCGCGGGCGGCGTGTGCGAGAGTCGCGGGCGAGGGTGCGGTCAACGGCGACCGCCGCCCACGACGTACGAGGACATCCGGTGCCTGCCTCCCAGTCAGCGCTCGAGTCCGCCCTGCTCCAGCTGCAGGACGCCACCCGTCACCTCGGTCTCGACGACGGGCTCTACCAGATGATCGCGACGCCGCGGCGCTCGCTCACCGTGAGCATCCCGCTGCGCCGCGACGACGGGACCGTCGAGGTCCTCACCGGCTACCGCGTGCAGCACAACCTGTCGCGTGGCCCGGCCAAGGGGGGCGTCCGCTACCACCCGCGGACCGACCTCGACGAGGTCAAGGCCCTCGCCATGTGGATGACGTGGAAGTGCGCGCTCATCGGCATCCCGTACGGCGGGGCGAAGGGCGGGGTGGCCGTCGACCCGCAGCTGCACAGCCGGCTCGAGCTGGAGCGCATCACCCGGCGGTACGCCAGCGAGATCCTGCCGATCATCGGCCCGGAGCGCGACATCCCCGCTCCGGATGTCGGCACCGACGCGCAGACGATGGCCTGGATGATGGACACGTACTCGACGCACACCGGCTACACCGTGACCGGCGTCGTGACCGGGAAGCCGGTGTCGATCGGCGGGTCCGAAGGCCGCGGCGGAGCCACCAGCAGGGGCGTCATGTTCGCAACGTTCGCCGCGCTGCGCCAGCACGGGGTGCCGGTGCGAGGGGTACGCGTGGCCGTGCAGGGCTTCGGCAAGGTCGGCGGGCTGGCCGCGCAGTTCCTCCACGACGCGGGCGCGACCGTCGTGGCGGTGAGCGACGTGAAGGGCGGCGTCTACAACCCGGATGGCCTGGACCCGGCCGCCATGCTTCGCGCGATGCGGCAGGGCGCGGACACCGTCGTCGGCACGCCGGGCACCGACGAGATCAGCAACGAGGAGCTGCTCGAGCTCGACGTGGACGTCCTGGTTCCGGCGGCGCTGGAGGGCGTGATCCACGAGGGCAACGCCGACCGCATCCGGGCGCGGTTCGTCGTCGAAGGCGCCAACGGGCCGACGACGCCCAACGGCGACGCGATTCTCGGCGACCGCGGCGTGATGGTCGTCCCGGACATCCTGGCCAACTCCGGTGGCGTCGCGGTCTCGTACTTCGAGTGGGTCCAGGACCTGCAGGCGTACTTCTGGTCCGAGGACGAGGTCAACGACCGCCTCCGCGCACTGATGGAGCGCGCGTACGGCGAGGTGGCGACGCTCGCAGCCGAGCGCGGCGTGAGCATGCGGACCGCCGCCCAGATGATCGGCGTGGGGCGGGTGGCCGAGGCGCACCGCACGCGCGGGCTGTATCCGTGACATGCCGCGGCCGCCACCCCGGCGAACGGGGCGTTGCGAGCGGTCGCGGCCGCATCCGCGTGGCATGATGGCGTCCAGAACGACACCGATGTGATTTCGCTGTCCGAGGCAGCTCTGGAGGTCTGAGAGATGAGCGCAGAGCTCGCCCCCGGCCCGTACTCGGCCGGCGAGCTGACCGACCGGGAACGGCAGGTGCTCGACTTCGAGCGCCAGTGGTGGCGGTACGCCGGGGCGAAGGAACAGGCGATCCACGACCTGTTCGGCTGGACGCCGACCCGGTACTTCCAGGTCCTCAACGCGCTCATCGACAACCCGGCGGCGCTGGTCGCCGAGCCGATGCTGGTCAAGCGGCTGCGCCGGGTCCGGGCGACCCGGCAGCGCGACCGTGCCCAGCGGCGGCTCGCCGTCCCGCCCGGCCAGGCCTAGGGACCGGTCCTGCCCGGCACGCACCGCGGCCGACCACGCCCCGCGCGCGGGCTGATCCCGGTCGCGATCCCGAGCGTGCTCGCGGTGGCGCTCGTCGTCGGCGTGATCGCGATCATCGGGCTCGTGCGCGGCGACAGCAGCACGACGGGCGACAGCGGCCCGACGGTGTCGGCACCGGCCGCCGTCACCTCGAGCTCACCCGCACCCGACACGACATCCGCGGCGGCGACGAGCAGCGCACCGCCGACGAGCACGTCACCCGTCCCTCCGCCAGCATCCACAGCGCCGCCGCCGCCCGTCGCCGCCCCGGCACCGGCGGCGACGCCGGTCGAGGTCTACAACGTCTCCCGCCGGCGGGGTATCGCCCAGAACATGACCGACCGGCTGCGTCACGTCGGCTATCCGGTCACGCACGTGCGCAACCGGATCGGCTACCCACTGTCCGCAACGACCGTCTTCTACGACCCCGGCAACGCCACCGCCCAGGCGGCGGCGGAGAGCCTGGTCGCGCGCCACCTCGGCGTGGTGGCCGCGGCGCCCCGGCCGGCGAGCGTGCCCGCATCCGGAACGCTGATCGTCTACGTGACGGCGTCGTACGCCTGACGTGCCGACTGTGAGCCTCGAACCGGTCCGGTCCCGTCTGGCGGATGCCCTGGTGGCACTGGACTTCGACGGGACGCTCGCCCCGATCGTGGCGCGCCCCGAGGACGCCCGGCCGGCTCCGGGCGTGCTCGACGCCCTCGTCGCGCTGGCTCCGCGGGTCCGGCGGCTGGCCATCGTGACCGGTCGGCCGGCGACGTCCGTCGTCGGGATGGGCGGGCTGGAGGCGGTGCCGGACCTGGTCGTCTGCGGCCACTACGGGCTGGAACGCTGGTTCGGCGGCGCGCTGACCTCGCCGCCGCCGGCGGCCGGCGTCGACGTCGTCCGCCGCGAGCTCCCGCCGCTGCCGCCGGGCGCCACCGTCGAGGACAAGCACCACTCGATCGTCGTCCACACGCGCGGGACGGCCGACCCGGCGGGCGACCTGGCGGAGCTGGAGGCGCCACTGCGGCGGCTGGCCGACCGGACGGGCCTGGAGGTCGTCGGCGGCCGGTACGTGTGGGAGCTGCGCCCCCCCGGCGTGGACAAGGGGGGCGCGTTGCGGTCGCTCGCCGCCGACGTTGCGCCGGGTGCGGTCCTGGTGGCCGGCGACGACCTCGGCGACCTGCCGATGTTCGCGGCGGCGGGTGACCTCGGGGTTCCGGCGGTCCGGGTGGCCGTTCGCAGCGCCGGTGCCGACCCGCGGGTGGCGGCTGCGGCCGACGTCGCCGTCGACGGGCCGGAGGCGTTCGCCCGGCTGCTCGCCGACCTCGCGGTCAGTCCAGGCTGATCGAGGAGACGATCGCGCGCTCCTCGCGGGACGCTGTCGCGCTGCCCTCGTCGTCGGTCTCCAGTACGTAGAGGGTGGGCCCGCTGGCGATCTCCATGAGGGTTGCGTGATGCGCGCCCGCGGTGATCGTCATCTGGACGCCGTCGCCGAGCGGGAGCGACACCGGCGTGACGGGCCCCGAGGTGATGTTCCCGGCGAGCCGCAGGGCAGCGGCACCCTCCCGCAGGGCGGCGGCGAGCTGCTCACGCGTCGGCGTCTCCGCCAGCGGCCGAGTCGCCAGCTGGACCGAGCCGGCAGAGGGGCCGACCAGGATCAGCTGGTCCGGGGAGCTGGTGGCGACGCGCCACGACTGGGGTGCGTGGAGGTGCGCGCTCCCCAGCTGGTAGTCGTGGCCCGGACCGGCCAGCTGGGCCACCGCGACCGCGACCAGAATGCCGTTGTACGTCGCGTGCGCGGCCATCGAGCCCAGCAGCCCCTGGTACCGGAAGACCACCACGAAGATCGCCCCGGCGCCGGCCAGCAGGACGAACGCCTCGACGGACGGGCGCCAGTGCCACAGCCAGAACGCCGGCGCCGAGACCGCGATCGCGGCGAGGACGGACGACGCGAGAAACGACTCGGCCAGCAGGCCCCGGAAGATCGTCTCCTCGACCACGGGGGCGGCGACGACGAGGACGAGCATGGTGACCACGACCGCCCACCACGTGTCCTCGGACAGCAACAGGGACACGCCGCGGTCGATGACGACATGACCGGTGACGGCCTGGGTGTGCAGCAGCAGCACCGCCCCGACCGCGGCGCCCGACGCCACGCCGACGAGAAGTCCCCGTGCCCATCGGCCGTCCGGCGCGGTCCATCGGAGCCGGACGTCGGCGCGTCGCACCACGCCGGCGGCGAGCGCGCCGACCACGAGGTAGGTGCCGACGGTCAGGGCGACGCCGATCTCGAGGGTCCGTACGGCGGTGCGGTGCAGGTCGGGCCCGGTGTGCCGGCTGATCAGCGTCATCAGACCGGACAGCGCGATCGCAGTGACCGCGGTGCCGATCGCGACCGTACGGGAGGGGGTGCCGTCGCGGCCCGGCGCCGGCGGTGTCAGGGCGACGGCCGCCGGCGCAGACGTCCATGACCCGGCCGTCCACGTCTCGGCCTCCCACGGCGGCGGCGTCCACACCGGGGCCGGCGGGTCGCACGGGCTGCTGGTCATCCGGCAGTGTTCGGAGCCAGCCGCTGCTGACTTGATCGACTGTTAGCGCAGGGCGGCGACCTGGTCGGCGAACCAGCGATCCGGCGGCAGCGCAGTCGCGGCGGCGACCAGGCGGGCGCACCGGTCGCCCCGCTCGCCCCGATCCATGGTGATCGCCTCGTGCATCCGCGCGGCGGTCGCCTCGATGTCGTACGGGTTGAGCATCAGGGCGGCGCCGGCGAGCTCCGCCGCTGCGCCGGTCTCGCGGGACAGCAACAGCACGACGCCGGCGTCGCTGAGGACGGGGCCCTCCTTCGCGACCAGATTCATGCCGTCGCGAACGGGGTTGACGACGAGGACGTCGGCGAGGCGCATCGCGGCGAGCGAGCGGGGGTAGTCGTCGCGTACGGAGATCAGCACCGGCCGCCAGTCGTCGGTGCCGAACTCGTCGTTGACCGCGCCGGCCGCCGCCATGACCGCAGTGGTGTAGTCGCGGTAGACGCGCAGGTCCTGCCGGGACGGGTACGCGAACACCACGTGCACGACCCGCTCGCGGTGCTCGGGGTGTTCGCGCAAGAGCTCGCCGAACGCCAGGATCCCGCGCACGTTGTTCTTCGACAGCTCGGTGCGGTCGACCCGTACGAGCACGGCGCAGTCGCCGACCTCGGCGCGCAGCTCGGCGAGCGCGGTCTCGACGTCGTCGCGGTGGGAGCGCTCGCGGAGGTCGTCGGGGTCCACCCCCAATGCGTGCACGCCGACCTTCGACGTGTCGCAGTCGCCGAGAACCCTTGTGGCGCAGGCAATATACGCCTTTGACCACCGCTCGCAGAGGAAGCCGACGTGGTCGGCGGCAGCGAGCCCGCGCAGGATCTCGACGGCGACGTCGTCGGGAAGCAGGGCGAAGTAGTCCGGCGGGGCCCAGGGGGTGTGCGTGAAGTGCGCGATCTTCACGTCCGGCCGCAGGTCGCGGAGCATGGCGGGCACGAGGAACAGGTGGTAGTCCTGCACCATCACCTGCGCGCCGTCGGCGGCTTCGCCGGCGAGCGCCTCGGCGAACGCACGGTTGTAGGCGACGTACCCGTCCCACTGGTGCCGCCACGCGGCGTCGAACCGGGGCTGGAGCGGGGTGTCGTACAGCAGGTGGTTGACGAACCAGAGCGTCGAGTTGGCGATCTCGTTGTAGGCGCGCTGGAAGACGTCGGGGTCGATGTCGAGCATCCGCACGGGCACGGGTCCGTCGGTGAGCAGGCCGCCGCGCCGCGTTGCCTCCCGGTCGGCCTGCGACATCGCGGCGCAGACCCAGACGGCATCGCTGCCACCGAGCGCAGAGACCAGCCCGCTGACCATCCCGCCGCCGCCCCGGCGGGCGACCAGCCGCCCATCGTCGTCGTAGGCGTACGACACCGGGCCGCGGTTGGCGGCGACGAGCAGGGGCGCGGACACGATGAGCCAGGTTATCGGCCCGCAGTGGGCACAACCTTTCGGTGCACGCGCGCGTCAGAGGTAGGTGCCGGTGGAGGTGAGCGTGGAGCCCGTCGCGGTCGACGACCCGTACGAGGCCGTGCTCGCCGAGCACTGGCCGGGGCTGGTCCGGCTCGCGACGCTGTTGTTGCGCGACGCGACGCAGGCGGAGGACGTCGTGCAGGACGCGGTCATCTCCTGCCTGCGCAAGCGCCCCGACGACCCGGACGCCGCGCTGGCCTACCTGCGGCGCGCGGTCGTGAACACCGCGCACTCGGCGCTGCGGCGCCGGATGGTCGCGCTGCGACACCGGCCCGCGCCGCCTCCCGACGGCGCTCCCGCCGACGAGGGCGCGCTCGCGGCGGTCGAGCGCGATGCCGTCGTACGAGCGCTGAAGCGACTGCCGGCCCGCCAGCGCGAGGCGGTGGTGCTGCGGTTCTACGCCGACGCGACCGAGAAGCAGGCCGCCGCGGCCATGGGCTGCTCGGTCGGCTCGGTGAAGGCATACACGTCGCGTGGCCTCGCCGCGCTGCACGACCTGTTGGGAGACCTGGCATGAACGACGACGAGCTCCGCGAGCACCTGCGGAGCACACTCGAGCCGGTGTCCTCGCCCACACCCGAGCTGGCCCGGCTGCGCCGCCTCGCCCGCCGCCGGCGCCGCCGGCTCCAGGCGACAGCCGGTGGCCTCGGCCTGCTCCTCGTCGCCGGCGCCGCCGTCGGCATCGCCGAAGCCACCACCGCAGGTTCCGGCCGAGCTGAGGTCGTCCCGGGCGCGCCCGGCGGTGAGCCGGCCGGCCGGGTGACGGCGTCCTGTGGCAGCGCGCCGACTGGCCCTCCTGGATCCAACCCTTCGACCGGTATCTCGTTGGAGCCGGGACAGTCCCTCACCTTCGTCGACTGCCCGCCAGGAGCAAGGGCGTCAGCGCCCGGCGGCGGTGTACTTGCCCAGACTGCGGCGCTCACGTTCCAGGCTGTGGAACCGGGGGAAGAGAAGATCGTCGTGATCTTCGCGATGTGTGCGGAATTGCCTGCTACGGCCCGCCCTTCCTGTGCCGGCGGGGTGGCCGAGTCCTCTTTCGTCGTGACAGTCGTCGCCCCTAGCCGCTCCGCCAAACCGGTCTTGGTCGCGTCCTTGGTGAGCGCGCCGTGTAAGGGCGGACGCGTTGACATGTCCTCTGGCGGCGAACTGACCCTGGCTGACTGCCCTGTCGGGTTGACCTCGCACGTGGACGATCCGTCGGTACTCGCCCCCGGCGCCAGCGCCAGCACGTTCACCGCGCTGAAGCCGGGGACCACGAACGTCGAGCTGTACGTCTCCCGGGTATGCACGCCGGGGACGATGTGCCCGAAGTACGTCCGCGACCTCGGCACCCTCGTGGTGACCGTGTCGCCCCGCTGACCCCCGTACCGCCGCATCGGGTCATGGGATCGCCCCTGCAGAGATCACGTGGGGGCGATGTGGCAACCCGATCCGCGCCGCAAAGGAGACTGGCGGTCAGGAGCGGGTCTCGGTCGCCCAACGGAGGGCTTCGGACCAGCCGAGGCCGACCTCGCCGCTCGTCACGGTGACGTTCGGCGGCAGGTCTCCAGGCAGGTGCGCGCGGCCGTTGGCGACGAGGAAGAACCGGCCGACGTGCGCGGCCATCTCCAGGTCGCTCGCGCTGTCGCCGACGGCGACGGCATCGGCCGCGCTCAGCCCCCGCCGCGCGAGGTCGTACGCCACGGCCGCGCCCTTGGACACTCCGGCCGGTACGAGGTGGTAGACGTGCAGCGGCCCGTCGAACACCAGCTCCGGCGCCCGGTTTCGGGGCAGGACGCCGTTGTCCCGTAGCTCGAGGTGTGGGAAGCCCTTGTCCACCAGCCACTCTCGCGCTTCATCAGCGCCGATCGAGCCGCGGAGCATCACGTCGACCGCGTGCCCGATGTGCCAGGGTGCGTGGTACTCCAGCCGCTCGGGGAAGTCCGCGATCAACTTCTCGACCAGCTC
>DASVGV010000074.1:0-15312 GCA_036379355.1 Mycobacteriales bacterium
TCCGCGGAGGGACGGGAGGACGTCGTGTCGTCGGCCACCGGATAGATCTCCCGGAGCGACAGCACACCCGGCAGTGCGGCCTGCTCGACGGCACCGCGCGCCGAGGCGGGGACGGTGACCGCGATCGCCCCGCTGGTCACGGCCGTACGGGCGGTGACTCCCTGCGCGATCAGCCGCGCCCGGACGATGTCCGCCGCCGAGGTCAGCTGCGCCGAGGACGCGCCCGACGCGGGCGTCAGCGTGATGGTCACGTCGCCGGCCGCGTGGTCGGTGCTCGCCGGCTGCGTCGCGCCGCTCGTCCCCTCGCATGCCGCCAGTCCGGTCGCCGCGACGGCGAGCGCGACCAGAAACGCCCCACCCCTCATGGGCCGCGACCGTACTCGTCGACGGCACGTCCGGCCGCGTTCACGGTCCGGCGAGCCGACCGCGCACGGCATCAAGCGCGGGTGACCAGAGTCGCCTCCATACGGTCGCGCGCACGGCGTGGTCGAGCGGCAGGGCACGGACGCGGGCCCGCGTCCCGGCCAGCACGGAAGCCGTTCTGGTCACCGCACGTGGTGGACCTGCGCTCGGGGCGCCAGCGGCCGGTAGGGACCGGCTACAGGTCGAGGCCGAACTCGGCGGCGAGGGCAGCGGTGTGCTGGCCGAGGGCCGGTCCCGGATGGCGGACAGCACCGGGCGTACGGGACAGCTTCGGCACGATGCCGGGCATCGGCAGCTCCTGCTGGAGCCCGTCGACGGGGACGCGGACGACCATGTCGCGGGCGGCGTACTGCTCGTCGGCGAGCATGTCGGCCGCGTCGTAGACCCGTCCGCGCGGGACGCCCGCCTCGTCGAGCACCTGCTCCAGCTCGGCCACCGTCCGGGTCGACGTCCAGGCGGCCACGAGGTCATCCAGCTCGGCCATCCGCGCACCCCGCGCCTGGTGGTCGGCGAAGCGCGGGTCGTCGGCCAGCTCGGGAGCCCCCATCACGGCGGCCAGCCGGCGGAACAGCGGGTCCGCGTTGGCGGCGACGATGAGGTCCTTGCCGTCGGCCGTGGGGTACGCGTTCGACGGCGCGATGCCCGGCAGCGTCGAGCCGGTGCGGCCGCGCGTGTACCCCGCGATCTCGTGGTCGGCGAGCGTCGACTCCATGAGCGCGAACACCGCCTCGTACAGCGCGACGTCCACCTCCTGCCCCCGGCCGGACCGGTCGCGCTCCCGCAGGGCGGCCAGGGTGCCGATCACCGCGAACATCGCGGCGAGCGCGTCGCCGAGGCTGATGCCGGCACGCGACGGGGGCCGGTCGGGATAGCCGAGCAGGCCGCGGATTCCGCCCATCGCCTCGGCGACCGAGCCGAAGCCCCGGTCCCGCGAGCGCGGCCCGTCCTGGCCGTAGCCACTCACATGGGTGAGCACGAGCCGCGGGTTGGCCGCCGACAGCTCCGGCCAGCCGAGGCCGAACTCGGCCAGCCGCCCCGGCGCGAAGTTCTCGACGACGACATCGGCTGCGGCACAGAGCTTCTTGGCCGCGGCACGGCCGGCGTCGGTACGCAGGTCGAGGACGACGGACTCCTTGTTGCGCCCGAGCGACGGCCACCACAGGTAGACGCCGTCGTGCTGCCGGCCCCAGGTCCGGAGCGGGTCACCGGCGGGCGGCTCGATCTTGATGATGCGCGCGCCGTAGTCGCCGAGCAGCTGCCCGGCGAACGGCCCGGCGATGAAGCCGCCCAGCTCGACGACCAGCAGCCCCTCGAGCGGCCCGGCCACGGTGCACCCTTCGTTGACGTTTTCGCTTCCCCCGGCAGTATCGGTCCCCTACCCCGAGGAGCCACGATGGAGCCGTCCGTCCCGGTACGCAAGACCGACTACGAGCGGGTCCCGTACCTCATCGTGTTCGAGAACTCCGCGGCCTTCCAGGACGTGTACGGCGGGGTCGGGGACTGGGTGGCGCTCGAGTCGTACCTGCTGCGACCAGCCACGCCGAGCGACACGGTGCTGGTCTTCATGCACCCGATCGGCGGGGGCGCGTACCTGCCGATGACGAACGCACTCGCCCGGGCCGGGCACCACGTCATCTACTGCAACAGCCGATATCGGGGCGCCGACTACGCGCTGATCATGGAGAAGGTGGTCGAGGATCTCGGCGCCTGCGTCCGCGACGCCAAGGAACGCCTGGGGTACGACAAGGTCGTGCTCGCCGGCTGGTCCGGCGGCGGCTCGCTGTCGGCGTACTACCAGCAGCAGGCCGTGCACCCGACCGTCACCGCGCCTCCCGGCGGTGGTGGCCCAGACCTCGCGGCGCTCGGCCTCGTCCCCGCCGACGGGCTGATGCTGCTCGCCGCGCACGTGTCGCGGCACGAGACCTTGACGGAGTGGATGGACGCCTCGGTCCTCGACGAGCTCGACCCCACGCGCCGGGACCGCGAGCTCGACCTGTACGACCCGGCGAACCCGAACCAACCGCCCTATTCCCAGGAGTTTCTGGACCGCTACCGAGCCGCGCAGCAGGCGCGCAACCGGAAGATCACTGCGTGGGTCAAGGAGAAGCTCGTCGAGCTGCAGGCGGCGGGACGGCCCCACGACGAGTTCGGGTTCGTCGTACACGGCACGATGGCCGACCCGCGCTGGCTCGACCCGGCCGTCGACCCCAACGACCGCGAGCCGGGCACCTGCTACCTCGGCGACCCGCACGTGGTGAACAACGGTCCGGTCGGTTTGGCCCGGTTCTGCACCCTCCGGTCGTGGCTGTCGCAGTGGTCGCTCGACGACGCCCACGGCGACGCCCAGAAGGCCGGCCCGGACATCACCGTCCCGGCCCTGGTCATCGGCAACACGGCCGACAACGCGTGCACCCCGTCGCACACCCACCGGCTGTTCGAGGCGCTCGGCAGCCCGGACAAGGAGATGCACGAGATCCAGGGAGCCACCCACTACTACGCGGGTCCGGAGCAGCGCGACAAGCTGCGCGAGGCGGTCGACACGGTCACCGACTGGCTCGCGCGGCACGGCTTCGCCGCCCACCTCTCGTTATCTTGACGTCGAGATACCTGCCAGATATCTTGACGTCGAGATATCGGGAGGCGCCGTGCAGTGGGACCCGCAGCAGTACGAGCGCTATGCCGACGAGCGCAGTCGCCCGTTCTTCGACCTCGTACGCCGCGTCGGCGCGCGCTCTCCTCGCACGGTCCTCGACGTCGGATGCGGCTCGGGTGCGCTGACCGCGACCCTGCACGAGCGCTGGCCGGACGCCACCATCCGCGGCGTGGACTCCTCGCCGGAGATGGTCCAGGCCGCACCGGCCGACCTCGGCGTCGAGGTGTCCGTCGGCCGTGCGCAGGATGTCACGACCGACGGCGTCGACGTGCTCGTGAGCAATGCCTGCCTCCAATGGGTTCCGGAGCATCCCGCCCTGCTGCCGCGCTGGGCCGACGGCCTGCCGGCCGGGGGCTGGCTCGCGTTCCAGGTGCCGGCGAACTTCGACGCCCCCTCTCACCGGCTGATGCGCGAGGTCGCGAACTCGCCGCGGTGGCGCTCGCGTCTCGCCGGGGTCCTGCGCGCGGACCCGGTGCTCGAGCCGGCGGCGTACCTGGACCTGCTCAGCGGCTGCGGTCTCGCCTGTGACGCCTGGCAGACCGACTACCTGCACGTGCTCCCCGGCGCCGACCCGGTCGTGGAGTGGGTTCGCGGCACCGGCCTGCGCCCCGTGCTCGCCGCGCTGGACGACGCGGACGCCGGCGAGTTCGAGCAGGAGTACGCCGCGCTGCTACGCGCCGCCTACCCGCGCCGCGCGTACGGCACCGTCTTCCCCTTCCGGCGCACCTTCGTCGTCGCGCACAAGAGCTGAGGCGAGGGCTTCCCCGGGCTCACCGGAACCCGGCTCGACGAGGACGAGCGCCACGTCGTCCCGGATGATCCCCGCGGCGTGGGCGTTCAGCGCATCGATCAGCCGCTCGACGGCGTCCGGCAGCGGGATCTCCGCCAGCAGCGCCCCCGCCGACGGGAGGTCGAAGAAGAGGCCGGCCCGGTCGCGCGCCTCGACGAGCCCGTCGGTGTAGAGCAGCACCCGGGCGCCCGGATCCAGCGCGAAGCGGTCCAGGAGCGGCCGGTTGGCACCCATCCCCAGCCCCAGCGGCGGTGCGGGTACGGACGCGTCGAGCGTCGCCGCCGCGCCGTCGGGCGAGACGACGAGCGGCGCGGGGTGACCGCAGTTGGCGACCGTGATGACGCCGGGGGTGAACTCGGCGAGCAGGGCGGTGACGAACTCCTCGCCGTCGTGGTCCGAGTCCTCCTCGTCCGCGTACCGGGCGGCCAGCAGGTCGAGCTCGTACGCCACCTCGTCCAGGTCCGGGGTCATGTACGCGAGCGCCCGGAACCCGCCCAGCACCCGCGTCGCCAACCGGACGCTCGGCAGGCCGTGTCCGCGGACATCGCCCATGAGGACACGCGTGCCGAACGGGGTGTCGAGGACCTCGAAGCAGTCGCCGCCCACGGTCGCCGCCTCGTGCGACGACTGGTACCAGGTCGCCACCTCGCAGTCGCCGACGGTGCCCGGCGGTCGCCGGATGATCGCCTGCTGCGCGGCCTCCGCGATGACCGTCAGGTCCACCAGCCGCCGCTCGCGGCGCAGGCGCACGACCGCGGCCTCGACCGCCACCGCGGTGCCGACGGCCACCGCGAGGATGCGGGCGATGCTCGGCTGCAGGCCGCTTCCGTCGGCGACCGCGAGCCCGACGGCGCAGCCGATCGACACGAGTCCGGTGCCCGCCACGAGCTGCGGTGCGGCACCGCCGGCGGCCAGGAACGGGATGAGCACCAGCGCCCCGTCGATGTTGGCGTTGCTCGGCAGGTTCAGGTCGATGATCGCGATCGCGACGAGCGCGACGGCCGCCGCCAGCAGCCAGACCAGTGCGCTGCCGCGCCGCCAGGCCGCGGCCAGGGTCCCGCCCCGGACCGACAGGGAGTGGGCGGCAGCTGCTGAGGGGACGTCGAGGGCAGGGACGGCACGGGTCGACCTCGAAGCGCGCACTGCGCCCCCTCCGTGGTTCGGACCCGCTGCTGCGCGTGCGGCGAGCTCTGTCGGTGTGGCCGTCCTACCGCCGCCCCCTCGGCACAGAGATCGTAGTTGGCCGAACGGCCTCGGCGCTGGCGTTCGGCCGGAGGCATCGCGCCCAGCAGGCGGCGCGTGCCCCGTGCTCGATAGGCTCGCTGATCGTGGCGAGCCTGGTCCGGCCGGTGGCCCTGGGGCTCGGGTCGTCCGGCGACGTGCGCGATGCGGTGCACGCTGCGGAGCAGGCCCGGAGGGCCGGTCTCGACGCCGTGTGGTTCCACGAGAGCTACTTCGAGCGGGACGCCGTCACGTACGCCACTGCGATCGCTGCGGCCGTCCCGGACATCCGCGTCGCGCTCGGCGCGGTCAATGTGAACACCCGGCACGCCGTGCTGCTCGCCATGACGATGAGCGCGCTGGACGACCTGGCGCCCGGGCGGATGGTGCTGACCCTCGGGAGCGCCTTGCCGCTGCGGCTCGCCCAGATGGGCATCTCGTACGACCCGGACCTCGCCATCGAGAAGATCGAGGCGGCGATGGCGGACCTGCGCCGACTGTGGTCCGGGGAGCGGCTCCCCACGGCGGGGGACCTGCCGGAGCTGGAGCCGATGTTCCCGCCCGTGCACCGGACGCCGATCTGGGTGGCGGGCTACCGCAGGGCGTTCCACGAGCTGGCCGGCCGCGCCGCCGACGGCTACCTCGCCCGCCCGGCCGAGTCGCTGCAGGGCGTCGAGCTCGCGGTGAGCCGCATCGAGGCGGCCGCCGCGGCCGCGGGGCGGCCGCCGGGATCGGTGGAGGTCGGCGGCTACCTGCTGTCGCTGGTCGACACGAGCCGCCGGGCCGCGCTCGACCGGGCCAAGCGCGAGCCGTTCGTGATCTACATGCTGTCGGTGCAGTCGGACATCGCGATGCGCCGGGTCGGCCTCGACCCCGAGCTGCGCTTCCGGGTCGCGGCGGCCTGGCGGCAGGGGGACTACCACGCGGCCGCGGGGTTGATCCCCGACGAGCTGGTGGACGCGTTCCTGCTCTGCGGGACGCGCGAGGAGGTCGCGGGCCGCGCCGAGCGGTACGCCGCCGCCGGCATGACCCTGCCGATCCTCCAGCCGGTCGTGCAGTCCGAGGAGCAGGTCGAGGCCGTCGTCGAGGCGGCCCGGATCTACGGCAGTGCGGCCACCAGCGCCGACTGGGCCCCCGCCGCCGCGGCGGAGCGACCGGCCGCGACGAGCGGCGTGGGTCTCGCCCGCCGCGTACGCGCCCTGGTCGAGATCACCCGCCCGTTCAGCCTCACCGCGTCGATCATCCCGGTGGCCGCGGCGGGCGCGCTGGCCGCGACCGCCTCCGCCCTGTCCTGGCCGCTGCTGGTGGCGAGCCTGTTCGCGGGCGTGTTCCTGCAGGTCGGCACCAACGTCGTGAACGAGGTCTACGACGTACGGCGGGGCATAGACGCGATCACGTCGCCGCGGGCCAGCCAGGCGCTGGTGACCGGCCGGGTCACCGAGCGCACCGCTTTCGTCCTGTCCGGTACGGCGTTCCTGGCCTGCGCCGGGATCGGCATCGGGCTGGTGGCCGTCCGCGGCTGGCCGATGCTGCTCATCGGCCTGGCCGGCCTCGTCGGCGGGTGGGGCTACACCGCGCCCCCGCTGCAGTACAAGTACCGCGCGTGGGGCCTGCCGATGGTGTTCGTGCTCATGGGGCCGCTGATGGTCGAGGGCGCCTACTTCGCCGTGTCCGGCCACTGGTCGGGAACGGCGATCATCCTCAGCCTGCCCATTGGGCTGCTCGTCACCGCGATCCTGCACGGCAACGAGTGGCGCGACATCGGCGAGGACGGCCGCGCCGGGATCAGCACCCTGTCGATCCGCGCCGGCCGGCGGATCGCGCACCGGTTGTACGTCGGCCTGCTGGTCAGCGCGTACATCGCGCTCGCGCTCGCGGTCGCCGTCGCCATCCTGCCGCCGCTGTCGCTGCTGGCCGTCCTGTCGCTGCCGCTTCTGGTCAGTGCCCTGCGCGCGAGCGAGCTCGGGGCCACCGGGCAGCAGCGGGCCATCGCCATGATCGACCTTCAGACCGCCCAGCTGCACGCCGCGTTCGGCGTCCTGCTCGTCGCCGGCCTCGCGACCGCGGCCGTCTGGCATCCCTGACAGGAGAGCGCCGTGTCCGTACGCCTGCGCATCCCTCGTGAGCCCGCCGACGCGTGGGCCGCGGCCGGCCTCGCCGTCGGCGCGGTGTCGTTCGCCCAGACGTTCCGCGGGTCGAAGGAGCGCTTCTGGCAGCGGATGACCCGGACCGGGCTGCTGCTCGGGGGCGCGGCGCTCGCCGGTGACCCGGCCCTGCGCGCCACGCGCGCGCGCCCGCGCGACCTGGCCGGCGGCGCGGCTATTGCCGCAGCGCTCTACGCCGTGTTCCAGGTCGGCGACCGCGCGGCCCGGATCGTGATGCCGCACGGGTCGGAGGACATCGGCGACATCTACGCCCTGCGGCACATCCGGCCGGTGCCCGAGATCGCCGCGCGGCTGGCGCTCGTGATCGGCCCGGCCGAGGAGCTGTTCTGGCGCGGGCTGCTCCAGCGGTCCTTGGCCCGCCGGTACGGGACGGTCGGCGGCGCCGCGGCGGCCACCGCCTGCTACGGCGCCGTGCACATCGCGAGCGGCAACCCCACGTTGACCGGTGCGGCAACGGTCGCCGGCGCCGGCTGGTCGGCGCTCGCCGCCGCGGGCGTACCGATGCCGGCGCTCGTCGCGAGCCACATCATCTGGGACATCTGGATCTTCCTCGTCCAGCCCACCCAGGCCGTGACGTGAGCCGGGCGTCGCTCGCGAAGGACCCGGCCGAGGTCGCGGCCATGTTCGACCAGGTCGCGACGCGCTACGACCGGACCAACACGGTCCTGTCACTGGGCCTGGACCGCACCTGGCGGCGCGCGGTCCGCACCGCGCTGGACCTCCGGCCGGGCGAGCGGGTCCTCGACCTGGCCGCCGGCACGGCAACCAGCAGCGGCGCGCTGGCCCGTACGGGCGCGCAGGTCGTCGGGTGCGACTTCTCCCTCGGCATGCTGCGGATCGGAAAGTCGCATGCGCACGAGGGCGTCCGGCTGACCGCCGGCGACGCGCTGGCGCTGCCGTTCGCCGACGCGGCGTTCGACGCGGTCACGATCTCCTTCGGGCTGCGGAACACGGCCGACCCCGACGTCGCGCTGCGCGAGATGCGGCGGGTCACCCGACCCGGCGGCCGGCTCGTGGTCTGCGAGTTCTCCCACCCCGTACCGCGCCGCCTCCGCACCCTCTACCTCGACCACGCGCTGCGGCTGCTGCCGCCCGTCGCGCGCCGGGTGAGCAGCGACCCGGAGGCGTACGTCTACCTCGCCGAGTCGATCCGGGCCTGGCCCGGGCAGGCCGAGCTCGCCCGCCGGATCGCCGCGGCCGGCTGGTACGCCGTCGCCTGGCGCAACCTCACCACCGGCGTCGTCGCCCTCCACACCGCCCGCGCTTGAAGGTGCTTTCGCGAGGCGTACTAGCCTGCCCCGCCGTGACCGGGTTCCGCGCCGTCCTGTTCGACCTCGGCGGCGTCGTCTTCGACAGCCCGATGGACGGGTTCACCACGTACGAGCGCGAGGCCGGTCTGCCCGCGGACTTCATCCGCACCCTCAACGCGACCAACTCCGACCGCAACGCGTGGGCCCGTTTCGAGCGCGGCGAGCTGGACCGCGACGGGTTCATCACCGCGTTCGAGGCGGAGTCTCTCGCCGCCGGCCATCAGGTCAACGGGCTGCGGGTGCTGGAGTCCCTGAAGGGCGAGGTCCGGCCGGCGATGACGGAGGCGATTCGCCGGCTGCGCACGGCCGGCCTCCTCACCGCGGCGGTCACCAACAACGTCGCGCCGATGGCGACCGGCGAGCGCGACGTCTCGGAGCTGCTCGGCCTGTTCGACGTGGTCGTCGAGTCGAGTGTCGTGGGCGTACGCAAGCCGGAGGAGAAGTTCTACCTGCTCGCGCTCGACGCGCTCGGGGTCGCCGCGCGCGAGTGCGTCTATCTCGACGACCTCGGGGTCAACCTCAAGCCGGCGCGGGCGATGGGGATGACCACGATCAAGGTGTTCGACGCCGAGTCTGCCCTCGCCGAGCTCGAGCAGCAGGTGGGCATCCCGCTGCGGTAGCCGTCAGGTGCCGGCGAGCTCCGCGACGACCGGCGCGACCGCCTCGACCGTGGCTTCGCCGTGGACCACGAAGTAGCTCGTACCGAAGCGTTCCCGGGCCGCGCGCAATTGGTCCGCGACCTCCGCGGCCTCGCCGACCCACACGTACGGCGACGCGTCCAGGTCGGCCGGGTCGAGCCCCATCGCCCGCGCGGTGTTCTCGCGATGCTCCGACGCACCCGCGCCGACGTTGGCGGCGAACACGAGGATGTTCAGCTCGAGGCCGTCGAAGCGGTCCCCGGCGGCCTCCCGGACGACCGCGACCTTCCGGTCGACCGTGCCCGGAGCCAGCTCGGGCGCGACGGACGGATCCACGTAGCCCTTCGGAAGGGCGGGGTTGATCCCGACGATGTCGGCCTCCCGCGCGGCCAGGCCCAGCACCTTCGGGCCACCGCCGCCGATGAGGATCGGCGGGCCCGGCCGCTGCGCCGGCTTCGGCAGCCCGTCCAGCTCGGTGATCGTGTAGTGCTCGCCGGCGAACGAGTACGAGCCCTCCGCCCACAGGCCGCGCAGGATCTGAACCGCCTCGGCCAGCTTCGCGATGCGGATGCCGTCGCGCTCCTTGGTGATGCCGGCGCGCTCGTAGTCGGTGTTCTGCCAGCCGGCACCGATCCCGAGCTCCAGCCGCCCGCCGGACAGGACGTCGACGCTGGCCGCCTCCTTCGCGAGCACGACCGGATGCCGGTAGTCGTTGTCGAGGACCAGCGCGCCGACGCGGAGCGTGCTCGTCGCGTCCGCCGCCGCCATGAGCGCCGGCAGCGGCGCGAGCTGGTCGTCGAAGTGGTCGGGCAGGAACAGCGAGGAGAAGCCGAGGTCCTCGGCCTTGCGCGCCGCAGCGGCCCAGCCGGGCCCGTCGAACGATCCCGACATCTGGACGCCGAACCGGAAGGGTGTCGTCATGGCCCGCGACGCTAACGTGCCGCCCGATCGGACCGCTGCGCGGCGTGCTCAGAGGCGTCCGCGGCGATGTGCGCGCGGATCTCGCCGGCGATGAGACCCGGCAGCTGCAACGGGCCGAAGTGGGCGAGGTCCGGGTGCGTACGCAGCTCGCCGCGCGGCAGCGCCTCGGCCGCGGCCCGGGCCAGGACGCTCAGGTGCGTGGTCGGGTCGCCGCACGCGACGACGGCCGGCAGGGACGCCCCGGCGATCTCGCGGGTCGTGATCCCGCCACTTGCCTCGAACGTCCGGGCCTCGTTCTCACCGGAGCACTTGAGCCGTACGGTGCCGTCCTCCTGGTCGGCGAACCCGTGCCGCACGTACGCGACGAGCGAGCCCGCGTCCCAGTCGTTGAGCGGCGGGCGGGACGCGAACCGCCAGAGCGCCTCCTCCCGGGAGGGGAAGACGTTCCGGCGCTTGCGGGCCCCGTCCGCGAGCGGGTTCTCCGTGTGCCACGCCCGCGAGGGGTCGAGGATGATCGGCTCGTAGACGTACGCGGTCGCGAACGTGCCGGGGCGGCGCGCCTCGACCGCGAGCGCCACCGCGCCGCCCATCGAGTGCCCGAACACGTGCAGCGGCTGCTCACCGATCGCCGCGGCCGCCGCGTCGGCGTCGCGCACCATGCCGTTCCAGGAGAAGTCCTCGTCGGCGGGTACGGGCGAGTCGCCGTGGCCGCGGAAGTCCAGAGCCCACACGTGGAACGCGTCGGCGAGGGCCGCGGCCAGCCGCTCGTACGCGCGGCCGCAGAGCCCGGTCGCGTGGCAGATGAGCAGGGCCGGTCCCGTACCGCCCAGATCGTGCAGGGCGACCCAGCCGCCGTCGCCCGTGTCCACGCGCGTCGCCTTGGCCGCCGAGCCAGCCATGTCCCTCCTTCGGTCCCGTCGCGCAGTGACCGGTCGGCCCGGTCGGTCGCGCCGGGGAGGCACGTTATCCCCCGCCGTTCCTCGACCCCCTGGGGCTCCGAGAGCGAGGCGCCCCTGGGCTCAGGACATGTAGTGCCCGGTCCGCACGTCCTCGACCCACCCCGGGTGGGTGGGCTCCCATCCGAGCAGCCGGCGGGTCTTGTCGTTGGCGGTCGGGTTGTCGAGCCCCGCGATCGCCGCCAGGAAGCCGAGGTACGTCGATGCCTCGTCCTCGGCGACCGCTCTCCGAGAGTTGCACGCGGTGACCGGCGCCTGACCGCAGTCGTCGCTACGTGCAGAGCCGCCTCGCAAGGGCCATCGCGTCGAACGGGGCGCGGACCTTGACGTCGTTGTCGAAGTAGACGAAGGCGTCGGCGCCGTCGCGGGTCAGATCGGTGACCGTCGCCGCCCACCTGTCCAGCGCCACGTCGTCGTACCCACTGACGTAGAGCTCGGCGTCGCCGTGCAGGCGGACGTATGCGAAGCCGGCCGTCCGCTCGGTGAACAGCGGCCACCGACCGGCCGTGTCCGCGACGACGACGGCGACGTCGTGCTCGCGCAGCAAGGCGGTGAACTCGGGCGTGCGGAAGCTGGGGTGACGTACCTCGACCGCGTGGCGCAGCGGCCGGTCAGCGTCCGCGTCGGTGAGCGCGCGACCGTCCAGGCGCGCGTCGTGCCGACGCGCCAAGTCCGCCGCCTGCGCGGTGGTGCGCGGCAGCAGACCCAGGAAGTCTCCGAGCCGGGCCGCGTCGAAGCGCAGCGTCGGCGGCAGCTGCCACAGCACCGGTCCGAGTTTCTCCTTCAGCGCCAGGGGTCCGGAGGCGAAGAAGTTGGCCAGCGGTGTCTCCGCGTCGAGCAGCCGCTTCATGTGCGTGACGAACCGTGGGCCCTTGAGCGAGAAGACGAATCCGGGCGGCGTCTGCTCGTACCAGGCCGTGAACGACTCGGGCCGCTGGAGCGAGTAGAAGGTGCCGTTGATCTCGATCGTGCCGAGCCGGCTCGCGGCGTACGCCAGCTCGCTCCGCTGGGGCAGCCCCGGCGGGTAGAACACGCCGCGCCAGGGCGGGTAGCGCCAGCCGGAGATGCCGACCCGCGCTACCACTGGCGGCCTCCGGCTGGGGAGCCGCCCGGTTGGTCCGCCCGGCGTGACGCGGCATGGTGAGGTCTCGTACGACGCACTCTAGGAGGAGCCCCACGATGACCGAGTACGAGACCATCAGCGTCGCCACGGACGGCCCCGTCGGCGTGGTCACCCTGAACCGGCCGGAGCGGATGAACGCCTGGACCTGGCAGGTGTCCGCCGAGATGAACCACGCCTTCGCCGCGTACGACCACGACGACGCCGTCCGCGCGATCGTCGTCACCGGCGCCGGCCGCGCCTTCTGCGCGGGCGCGGCGCTCGAGCCCGAAGGTGCCACGTTCGACGGCTCCACCGGCGGACGGGGCGCGTGGGCCGACCGCTATCCCGGACCGTCCGCCGCCCCCGAGGACCTCGCGACCCCGGTCATCGGCGCGATCAACGGCCCGGCCGTCGGCGTCGGCATGACGATGGCCCTCTGGTTCGACCTGCGGATCGTCGCCGAGGACGCGAAGCTCGGGTTCGTCTTCAACCGCCGCGGCGTCATGCCGGACGCGGACCTGCTGTGGAGCCTGCCCCGCATGATCGGGTACGGCCGGGCGATGGACCTGCTGCTGACCGGCCGGATCTTCCGCGGCCGGGAGGCGGTCGAGCTCGGCCTGGCGTCCCGGGCGCTGCCCGCCGACCAGGTGCTGCCCGCCGCGATGGAGCTCGCGCACGACCTGGCCGAGAACGTGGCACCGGTGTCCGCGGCGATCACCAAGCAGCTCGCCCGGCAGTTCCAGTCCGAGCCCGACCAGCGGGCCGCGGAGCGCCGGCAGAGCAAGCTCTTCGCCTGGACCGGGAAGCAGCGGGATGCGCGCGAAGGAGTGGAGGCCTTCCTCGAGAAGCGGCCGCCGCGGTGGACGCTGTCGAAGACCGCGGACCTGCCCGACGACGTGCGTCCGGAACACCTGCGCCGCGGCACTTCCTGACGTCCCGCTGGGTCGCGCATCCGGCCCGGCTGCCGGTCTGCGGCCCGGGCGTAGTGTCCGCGGATACGCCGCACGCGACCGTGACTCGTTCTCGACGACGACGCCCAGGAGGTGCCGGGATGGCATGGGACTTCTCCACCGACCCCGAGTTCCAGGACAAGCTCGACTGGGTCCAGGAGTTCTGCGAGACCGAGCTCGCGCCCTTCGACCTGGTCTTCCCGTACGCGGTCCGCACGTCCGACGCCGCGGTCAAGGCGGAGGTCCGCAAGCTCCAGGACAAGATCAAGGCCCAGGGCCTGTGGGCGGTGTTCCTGGACAAGGATCTCGGCGGCCCCGGGTACGGGCAGCTCAAGCTCGCGCTGCTCAACGAGATCCTCGGCCGCTACCCGGGCGCGCCCGCGTTCTTCGGCTGCCAGGCGCCGGACACCGGAAACATGGAGATGCTCGCGGCGTACGGCACCGACGAGCAGAAGAAGCGCTGGCTCGAGCCGATGCTCGCCCAGGAGATGTTCTCTGCGTACTCGATGACCGAGCCGCAGGGTGGGTCGGACCCGAACCTGTTCACGACGAGCGCCGTCCGCGACGGCGAGTCGTGGGTCATCAACGGCGAGAAGTGGTTCACCAGCGCCGGCCGGTACGCCGACCTGCTGTTCGTCATGTGCACCAACGGCATCTTCGTGGTGCCACGCAAGACGCCGGGCGTCGAGTTCCTCGACACCGGCCCGCGGGCGCACTCGCACGTCCGCTACACCGACGTCCGCGTGCCGCTCGACCACCTGCTCGGGCCGGAGAACGGCGCGAAGGTGCTCGCCCAGCGCCGGCTCGGCGGCGGCCGGATCCACCACTGCATGCGCGGGATCGCCCAGTGCAAGCTCGCGTTCGACATCATGTGCGAGCGGGCGCTTTCCCGGGAGTCGCACGGCAAGGTGATCGCCCAGCACCAGATGGTGCAGGAGGCCGTCGCGGACTCGTACGCGGAGATCAACATGCTGCGGCTGCTGGTGTTGTGGACCGCTTGGTCGATCGACAACTCCTCGACCCAGGCGACCCGTACGCAGATCTCGGCGTGCAAGTTCACCTGCGCCAAGGTGCTGCACGACGTGACCTACCGCGCGCTGCACATCCTCGGCTCGCTGGGCATGACCGACCTCACGCCGCTGCTGTCGCAGTGGACGAATGCCCCCGCGATGGCGGTGATGGACGGCGTCGACGAGGTGCACAAGGTGGTCGTTGCGAACAACGTGCTCGCGGGCTACCGCCCGCACGACGGCCTGTGGCCGACCGAGTTCCTGCCGCACAAGCGCGAGGACGCGCGCAAGCGGCTGGAGCCGCTGCTGGCGTCGAACCCGGACCTGCGCCGGTACGCCGACGGCATGGCCTCGTACCTCGCCGGCCGGAGCCACTGACGATGACCGGGCTCAAGGTCGGGGATGCGGCGGCCCGCTCGGCGGCGGATGTGATCCACACCCGCAACGACGCCCTCCCGGGGAGCGCGACCGTCGCGGATGTGCGGGACTGGTTCGCCGGCAGCAGTCACCGGCGGATGGCCGTCCTCGCCGACGAGGGCCAGTTCGTCGGCTGGCTCACCGCCGACGACCTGGCGGATGCCGACGCCGACGCGCCCGCCGCGCCGCTCGCCCGCCGCGAGCCGACCGTCGCCCCAGACGCACCGCTGGACGAGGCCAGCCGGCTGGCGCTGGTCGACGGCATGCGCCGCGTACCGGTGGTCGACGAGGCCGGGCGCCTGCTCGGCGTGGTCGCGGTGACGGAGGACCTGTCCGCGTTCTGCGGCGTCCGCTCGGGGTCCGATCGTCGGGGCTAGTCCAGGTTCGCATCCCGCGGCTCTTCCGGCGGGCGCGGCCGGGCGGTCTATCTGGAGCAGACTGCTCGTCTATGGCTTCCACCACCACCGTCGCAGCCGCTGAGGCACTTGCCGTGAAGGAGGATGCAGCCGATCTGGCAGAGGTCCGCGCGATACGGCGAGAGATGGCCGCGCTGCATGCGCGGTGAGGTCTACCGGCTGCCGGCCCGCGGGAAGGGTTACCAACAAGGGCGCCGTTCGAGTGCACGTGAGACAAGCTTCCGGCCCCCAGTCGTGATCGCCGAGCAGCAGACGCTGGTCATGTGCGATCAGCTCACAACCGTGGACCTCGTCCGTCTCACCGAACCAGCCGGCTTCCTGACCGTCGAGGAGATGCTGC
>DASVGV010000075.1:0-3592 GCA_036379355.1 Mycobacteriales bacterium
GGTGATCGCACCGACGGCGATGCCGCCGACGAAACGGGCGACGACGAGCCCCGCAAGATCGCGCCAGACGAGGAACAGAACGGCACTCAGCGCGGCGACGAGCAGCGCCGGGATCATCACCCGGCGCCGTCCGTACCAGTCCGAGACATGGCCGACGGTGAAGAGGGCGACGATGACGCCCACGGCGTAGACGGCATAGACCATCGTGATGGTCAGCGAACCGAAGCCGTCACGCGCCGCGTAGAGGCCGTAGAGCGGCGTCTGCACCGCGGAGAGGCCCATGACGGCCGCGAACGCCGCCGCGACCGACCAGAAGCCGACGCCGTGGCGGAGCCCGGCCCCTGGACTCCTGACATGGGGCACGGCCGAAGGCCGAGTTTCCCTTATGCCGTAAGGCAATTCGTCATGTTTTCGTCATTGACTTCTGCCCGCGATGTGGGATAATCAGTGGCGTGGAAGAGACGGTTGCTGGGGCGCTGGCATGGGGCGACTGAGCCAGCAGGTCCTGCCGCTGCAGCCGGCGGACGCGGTGGCGATCGGCCCGGTGGCGGGCCTGGTCGAGGACGACGATGGGGGCGTGGTGTTCGTGGCGGGGCTGGCCACCTTCGCCTTCGACGCCGATGACCAGGTGGCTCGCCGGCTGGCTGCCGTGCAGCTGGTGGAGGCGCGCTTGGCCTCTGCGGCCGAGGTGGCGACGGGATTCGCGGTGAGCACCCGGAGCCTGCTGCGCTGGCGCCAGGCCGTCGCCAGCGATGGGGTGGCGGGCCTGTTCGACAAGAAGCCGGGCCCGAAGGGCCCGAGCAAGCTGACCGACGCCGTGGTGAGCCGTGCCCGCGAGCTCGACGCCCGGGGGGCGACGCTCGCAGCGATCGCAGCGGAGCTCGCCGTGGACAGCGCGACGGTGCGGGTCGCGCTCGGCCGGCGCGCCGGATCGGCTGGGTGGCAGGCCCGCCACGGCACCCCGACCTCAGCGCCGAGCAGGGAGGGCGACGGCGACCCGGACGGTGACAGCGACCACGGTGACAGCGACCACGGTGACAGCGACCACGGTGGTGGCGGTGACGACCACGGCCCAGGCGGTGGTGACAACGGCGACCCGGGCGGCGAGCTGGCAGTGCTGCCCGACCCGGCTCCGCGTACCTTCGAACGCGAACTGGCGCGTTGGGGCCTGCTCCCCGAAGCACCGGTCGTCTTCACGCAGGGCGCGCACCTCCCGATGGCAGGGCTGCTGCTCGCTCTGCCCGGGCTGTGCCACCTCGGGTTCCTCGACTGCTTCGCGTCGGTGTACGGGCGCCTGCGCAACGGCTTCTACGGCCTCCAGGCGACGGTGCTCGCCCTCGTGTTCCTCGCCCTGGCGGGCGAGCCGAGAGCAGAAGGGGCGACGCGCGTGCGCCCGGCGGACTTGGGCCGGGTCCTCGGGTTGGACCGGGCCCCGGAGGTGAAGACGATACGGCGCAAGCTCACGGAGCTCGCCGGACGGCGCCGAGGGGCCGAGCTCCAGCGCGCCCTCGCGAGGGCGCACGCGGCGGGGGCGGCGGACGCGCTCGGGTTCCTTCACGTAGACGGCCACACCCGCGTCTACTACGGGACGCGCGACCTGCCCAAGGCCCATGTGGCGAGGCTGCACATGGCCGCCCACGCGTCGGCGGAGACTTGGATCGGAGACGCCTTCGCGGACCCACTGCTCGTCGTCACCGCCGTCCCCGGCGCCTCGCTCGCTTCCGAGCTGCTGCGTCTTCTCCCCGAGGTGCGCGCCATGGTCGGGCCGAGGCGCCGTCCCACGGTCGTCTTCGACCGCGGCGGCTGGTCCCCGGCGGTCTTCGCCGCGCTCATGGAGGCGAGGATGCACGTCCTCACCTACCGCAAGGCCCCCTTCGACCAGGTCCCCGACGACGCGTTCTCGACGGTGTCATGGAAGAGCCCCGACGGCGCCACCCACCGCTGGCGCCTGGCCGACACCCGGGTCGACCTCACGCTCGCAGGCGGTGACAGCCTCGCCATGCGCCAGGTCACCCGGATCGCGGACGGCAGCGTCCAGGTCCCGATCCTCACCTCCAACACCGCGCTCGCTGCGTCGGCCGTGGTCTGGCGGATGAGCAGGCGCTGGCGCCAGGAGAACTACTTCCGCTACGCGAGGGCGCACTTCGCCCTCGACGCCCTGGACACCTACGCGGACGCTCCTGACGATCCAGCGCGCCTGGTGAGGAACCCCGCGAAGCACCGCGCCCGCGACGCCGTGGAAGCCGCCAGGGCCGAGGTCGTTGCCGCGAACGCCGCCATGACCGCAGCCCTCGACGACGCGGCCGTGCGCGCCCGGGCACCCGGAGCCGGTGGGACCGCAGTGTGCGACGCAGCCGCCGCCAGCACCGTGGCCGATGCACGGCGCCACCTCGACCAGGCGGATGCCCGCTCCAAGCAGACACCGAGCCACCTGCCGCTCCACGAGGTCCGCCCGGGTGCCCGGCTCATGGACGAGGAGCGCAAGCTCGTCACCCACGCGATCCGGATGTCCGCCTACAACGCGGAGTCGATCCTCGCCCGCATGCTCCAAGGGCACTACTCACGCGCGGACCACGAGGCCCGCGCGCTCGTCCGCGAGGCGTTCAGCCTCTCCGGCGACATCGCCGTCCGCGACGGCCGGCTCCACCTCTGCCTCGATCCCGCCACAGCCCCCAGGCGCACCCGCGCCCTGGACGCCCTGTGCCGGCAACTCACCGCCACCGAGACGACCTACCCGGGCACCGACCTCCCGGTCGTTTACAGCATGAAGGACCACCCCATCACGACATGATCGATCCCATCAGGTCAGGACTCCAGGGGCCAGCTCGGCGCGGCCTGCGGGGCGCAGGCCTGCCCCGCCCCGGCCCCGGTCGCCGGCGTCTCCGACGGCGCGACGAACGTCGCGGCCGGCCTCGCGACGTCCTACGCCTGGGGCCCCGACTCGGGGGTCCAGGGCTTCGGCTACGACGCCACGGCCCAGCTCGGCACGGCCTGCTCGTCGGAGGACTGCGCCGCCCCGGTGGGCATCGACGCGGGGTTGCCCGCCGCGCTCTCCTCTGGCAGCTTCGCGTTCGCGGGGCTCGCCGAGGACGCGAGCGGCGGGCTCAGCGCGTGGGGGGCGGGCGAGGACGGCCAGCTCGGCGACGGTTCGGGGGACGAGTCGGCGGCGCCGGTCGGCGTCACCGGTTTCTCCGGCCCCGTCGCCCACTACGAGGACTCCGCCTCGTACTCCTACGCCGCCGACGGCCTGCTCGCGAGCGAGGACGCGGGCGGCCTCGACCGCTCGCTCGCCTGGTCCGACGCGACGGGCGGCCCCCTCCTGGCCCAATTCGGGACGACGGACCTCCTCTACGGCCCCGGCGGACGGGCGGTCGAGGAGCTCGACGGCGGGACGGCGCCGGTCTGGGTGCTCTCGGACGAGCAGGGGTCGGTGAGAGCGCTCGCGTCGGCGAGCGGGGCCGTCGAGGCGAGCTACGACTACGGCCCCACCGGGCGGCTCGCGGCCGTGGGCGGCGGGTCCGCCGCCGCCTTCGCCAACCCCCTCGGCTACGACGGGGCCTGCCTCGACCTCTCCACCGGCCTCGTCTCGATG
>DASVGV010000076.1:0-10282 GCA_036379355.1 Mycobacteriales bacterium
AGGGCGGCGCAGCCGGCGGGGCCGGGGGGGCCGCCGCCGGAGCCGGGGCCGGCGACGGCGTCGCCGGCTGCGGCACGGGTGGCGTGGGCGCGGCCGGTTCGGCGACCGGCGGCGCCGCGGACGCGGCAGCCTTCGTCGCCTTCGTCGCCTTCGCGGGCGCCTTCTCCGGCGCGGGCGCCGCCGACGGGAACGCCTCCCGGAGCCGCCGGGCCACCGGCGGCTCGATCGTCGAGGACGCAGACTTGACGTACTCGCCGTGGTCGTTCAACCACGCGAGCACGTCCTTGCTCGTGATCCCGAACTCCTTGGCGAGTTCGTGGACGCGGGCCTTGCCAGCCACAGTTCTCCTTTTCGGGAGGAACGCTCGCGTTCCGACCGGTCCGGTCGGGGGGTCGCGGGCGATCCCTTCAGGTCTGGGCCGGCGGTCTCCCGCGCGGCCCTGCTACCGGGACGTACTCATTGGAGTGCGGTGCTCATCAGGAGCTCATCGGTTCGGGTCGCCTGTCTGTTGCAGTTCGGTGCGGTCAGGCCTGCTCCAGGTACGCGGCCAGCCGCGCGGAGTCGAGTGGGGCGGGCACCCGCAGGGCCCGCGGCCAGGCTCGGCGCCGCTCGGCGAGGGCGAGGCAGCCGGCGTCCGGGTGCAGGTGCGCACCGCGTCCTCCGAGCCGCCGGCGCGGGTCGGGGACGAGGACGCCCTCGACTGCCACCACGCGAAGCAGGTCGCTCCTCGGCCCGCGCTCGCGGCACCCCACGCAGGTGCGCAGGCTGGGCGAAGCGGTACGAGGCGTCATCGAGTCTAGCCCCCGGCGGCCGCATCCCCCACCGCCGGCGACGACGCGGGGTCCGCGGTCTCGACCGGCTCCGCCGCGCGGGCCGCGGGAACGGCGGACTCGCTGCGCGGGGTGTCGCTGCGGATGTCGATCCGGCAGCCGGTCAGCCGCGCGGCCAGCCGGGCGTTCTGACCCTCCCGGCCGATCGCCAGCGACAGCTGGTAGTCGGGGACGACCACGCGCACCTGACGGGTGGCCGGGTCGACCAGCTGCGCGGACGCGACGGTCGCCGGGGACAGGGCCTGCGCGACGAAGGTGGCCGGGTCCTCGGCCCAGTCCACGATGTCGATCTTCTCGCCGGACAGCTCGGCTACGACGGCGCGGACGCGCTGCCCGAGCGGTCCGATGCAGGCGCCGCGCGCATTCACCCCGGGCGCCGTCGCGCGGACGGCGATCTTGGTGCGATGTCCGGCCTCGCGGGCGACGCCGACGATCTCGACGCTGCCGTCGGCAACCTCCGGCACCTCGAGCGCGAACAGCGCCCGTACCAGCTGCGGATGGCTGCGCGACACCGTCACCTGCGGGCCGCGCAGACCGCGCACGACATGCGTCACCAGCACCTTGAGGCGCGTGTTGTGCGCGTACGTCTCGCCGGGCACCTGCTCGGCCGGCGGCAGCGTCGCTTCGACGTTGCCCAGGTCGACCATGACGACGCCCGTGTCCAGCCGCCGGCCCTGGTGCGCCATGACCGTGCCGCCGACGAGGTCGCCCTCGCGGCCCGCGTACTCCTGATGGACGGTGTCGTCACGGGCCTCGCGCAGCCGCTGCAGGACGACCTGCTTGGCGGTCATGCTCGCGATGCGGCCGAAGCCCGCCGGGGTGTCGTCGTACTCGCGGACGACCGTGCCGTCCGCATCGGTCTCCTGCGCCCACACCACGACGTCGCCGGTCTTGCGGTCGACCGACACGCGCGCCTGCTGCTGCGCGCCCTCGCCGTGCCTGTACGCGGACAGGAGTGCGGTCTCCAGCGCCTCGATCAACGTGTCGAGCGGGATGTCCCGTTCGCGGACAAGACCCTTGAGCAGGGTGATATCGATGTTCACGGCGTCTCCTCCTCGGCCTCGGCGGCAGCGTCGGTCTCGAGATCGGCAGGCTCGGTGGCGGACCGGCGGAACTCCAGCTGGACCAGCGCGGTACGCACCTCGTCGTAGGGCACCCGGACCGGTCGGCCGTCGACGTCGAGGTCAGCGCCCCGGTCGTCGGCGCCGGCAATGCGCCCGGTCACGCTCGTGCCGTCCGTGCAGCGCACCTGGACCAGTCGTCCGCGGGCGCGCCGCCAGTGCCGCGGGAGTGTGAGCGGGGCGGACGTGCCGCGGCTGGAGACCTCCAGGTCGTACGCCCCCTGCAACTGGGCCGGCAGGCTCCCGTCGCGTTCGTCCAGCACGTGCGACACGACTGCCGTCGCGGCAGCCACCGCGTCCAGGTCGACCCCCCCGTCGCGGTCGACCGCGACCGCGACGGTGTGCCGGCGGCCGGCACGGCGTACGGAGACATCCTCGAGGTCGTAGCCGGCGGCGGCGAGCGGTTCGGCCAGCAGGCCCGCCAGCACACCGGCGGCGCGACGGGCCGATGCGGCGCCGCCCGAACCCGGCGCCTGACCGGGCGTGCCGGACCCCGTGCCGGGCGAGCGGGCGCCCCGGTCGGGCCTCCTGGTCGCCATGGTCGGCCTCCTCGCCGTGTGCAGTTGTGAGCGCGATCCTACGTCGGCAGGCGGGTCACGGCGTAGGCTGACGAGGTCCCGGACGGCGCCCTGCCGTTTCGTGCGCACGACGAACCGGCACGGTTCCTGCACCGCGCCGGCAGCGACGAAGGAGCGAGCACATGCTGCGTGGTGGCCTCGAGTGGTGGCACATCGTGATCTTGCTGGTGGTGCTCTTCGCCCTGTTCGGGTACAAGAAGCTCCCGTCCGCGACCAAGTCCGTCGCCCAGTCGCTCAAGATCTTCCGGGACGAGACCAAGGGTCTGCGCGGCGGGCACGACGAGGAGTCCCCGGCCTCGGCGGGTGAGCACGTGAGCAGCATCGGGCCCGGCAGCGCCGCGATCCCCGCTCCCGCGCCCGCACCCGTCACCGTTCCCGCGGCGCCCCCTCAGGAACACGCGTCCGCCCAGGTCGCCGAACCCGCGGCGGTCGCCGCCCCGGCGCCGAACGCGGGGACGCCTGCCGGCGCCGGGCAGTCGCTGGCGCCGCGACCCAAGAGTCGCTGACACCCGGGTCCGCCTCCCGACGGCTGCACCCGCAGTGAGCGTTCCGCGCCTCCACCGGCGCCGCACCCCGGGCGGGGACGACGGCACGATGCCGCTCGTCGACCACCTCAACGAGCTGCGCCGGCGACTGTTCAAGTCCGCGATCGCCCTCGTCCTCGGCATGGTCGTCGGATTCATCGTGTTCCCGCACGTCTTCCACGTGCTCGAACACCCGTACTGCCAGGTGCCCTCGGTGCGCCAGCACGAGGTCAACGGGGTGTGCAGCCTCAACGTCTTCGGCATCCTCGACCCGTTCAAGGTCAAGCTGCAGATCACCTTCTACACCGGCCTGGTGCTCGCCGCACCGGTCTGGCTCTGGCAGCTGTGGCGGTTCATCACCCCGGGCCTCTACCGTCACGAGCGGCGTTGGGGGGCGTTCTTCGTCGCCGCCAGCCTGACCCTCTTCGCGGTCGGGGCCTACTGCGCGTACCTGCTGCTGCCCACCTCGCTCGGCGCCCTGCTCGGCTTCGGCGGGCACGACACCCTGAACACGCTCATCACGGCCAACTCGTACCTGAAGTACGTCCAGGGGATGTTGCTGGTGTTCGGCGTGGGCTTCGAGTTCCCGCTGATCGCCATCCTGCTCTGCTCGCTCGGCATCCTGTCCGGCCGGCGGCTGCTGCGCTGGTGGCGCGGGTTCGTCCTGGGCATCACCGTCTTCGCGGCATTCGCCGTTCCCAGCCCCGACCCGCTGTCCATGCTCGCGCTCGCGATCCCGCTGTGGGTCCTGTTCTTCATCTCGGTGGGCATCTGCCTGCTCATCGACCGGCGGCGGGCCCGCAAGCGGGCGGCCGAGGAGCAGCGCATCGCCGACGAGCTGGGCATCGACGTCGGCACCCTGTCGGTGCCGTTCGTCGACGTGCCGCTCGAGCAGTGACAGGTGGACAGCCACGTCGACCCGGCGCGCCTGCACGCCCTCCTGGACCGGGCGCGGCGTGACCTCGACCGGACCGAGGTCGAGAACGACACCCAGCTCGCCGCCCGCGCCGCGGGCGGCGGAGACGACATCGCGCAGCTGCAGACCGCGGCGGCGCTGGAGAACCTCGCCGTCTCCCTCTACACGGCGGCGCTGACCCTGCCCGCGCTGCGCGGCGGCGACGGGACCGTCACGGCGTTCGTGACCGCGACGCGCAACCAGCACGCCGACCATGCCGCCGCCTTCAACACGGCGGTGACGCAGGCAGGCGGCGGCGTGCAGACGAACCCGGACCCCACCTACGACCGGATCGTCCAGAACGCGCCGTTCGCGACGATGGACGACGTCGTCGTCCTTGCCGCCCGGCTCGAGAACGTCATGACGCAGACGTACGTACGCTCGACCGCGGACGCCGGGATCCCCGCCCTGCGCGCCCTGTTCGCCTCGGTGGCCGCCGTGGAGGCCCAGCACCAGGCCGTTCTCCTCGCCGCCGGCGCGCTGCTGCAGGCTGCACCCGCCACATCGCTGTCGCTGCAACCGGCTGTCGCCCGCCTGCCCGCGGCGGTCGGCTGGGCCGGCTTTCCCGTCGCGGTCACCCCCGTGACGAACGCGGCGCCCCCGGCGGAGGGAGCCCTGTGACCCCCCGTACCGCCAACATCGCCACGTCCCGGCGCAGCATCCTGCTCGGCGGCCTGAGCGCGGCGGCCGCGGCCGGTCTCACGGCCTGCAGCGGCTCGTCGCGCGGGGTGCGACACGCAGCGGCGCACCCGTCCACCGCTCCCGCCTCCTCCGAGGCGAGTCCGTACGTCGGGCCCCTCCGGGCGCTCGCGCTGGCGGCCGCGCTCGACAACCTGGCGGTACAGGCGTACGCGGTGGCGCGGACACGGGCGGCGGGGAGCGGCTACGGCAGCGTGCCGCCGGCCGTCACCGCGTTCCTGACCGCCGCCCAGGCCCAGCACCGCGAGCACGCAAGCGCGTGGAACGCCCGGCTGTCCGCGGGCGGGGCCCCGCCGGTCACGGCCGTGCCCCTGCGCGGCGCCGCGTCGCTGCTCGCGCCGTTCCACGCGGCGGCCACCGTTCACGACCTCGAGACCGCGGCCGGCACCCTCGAGCTGGCGCTGGCGCAGACGTGCCTGGCAGCGATCAACGGGCTGACCGACGCCGCCGACCTCGGCCTCGCGGCGGCCGTCGCACCGGTCGAGGCGCAGCACGCGGCGATCCTGAACATGTTCCTGGGCACGACGCCGGTACCGGCGGCGACACTCTCGACCGGCTCCGCCGTGTCGCCGGACACCCTGACCGCCTGACCATGGTCGCCGGGAGCCCGAAGGTGGTCGGTCCGCTCGCTGCCGCTGCCGCCGCCGCCGCGCTCGCGGTCCTGGCCGCCTGCAGCGGGAGCGGGCCGGGCGCGGGTGGCCCGAGCGCTCCGCCGCCGACGACGCCCCCTGCGCGCCAGACCGTCCAGATCCTGAACTACGCGTACTCCCCGCAGCACATCACGGTGCCGGTGGGGACGACCGTGACCTGGGTGCAGGAGGACAGCACCCTGCACACCGTCACCGATCCGGGCGTCTTCGACTCCGGTGACCTCGCGCGCGGCCAGCGCTTCAGCTACACGTTCCGCACCCCCGGCACGTACGCCTACCACGGCACCGTCCACGCGGGCCTGTCCGGCTCGGTGACCGTGCAGTAGCCGGCGCGCCCGGCTCCGGCCCGCATGCGACCATCGCGTGTGCCTTCCCGTCGCGCCGTGGTCGTCGGGCTGTCCGCGGCGACAGCCGTCGCCGCCGGCGAGCTCGCGCTCGGTCTGCGCGGAGGCCACCGCGGGACCCCCGCACCTGCGAAGCCGTCCGGCACCGTCCCGTCCGACCCCCAGTGGCGCGCCGCAGCGGGCGACGAACGGGCCCTCATCGAGACCTACGAGTCCACGACCAGGGCACACCCCGCGCTCGCCGCCACCCTGGCGCTGCCCCTGGCCCACCACCGGGCGCATCTGGCGGCCCTGACCGGCGCCGGCGCCTCCTCCACCTCGGTGCCACCGACGACGACCTCCTCCGGACCGCCCCCGGACACGGCCAGCGTCGCCGACCACCGCGCGACCCTCGGCGCGCTGCAGGCCCGCGAGACGGCAGCCGCCGCGCAGCGCAGCGCTGCTGCGGTGCGGGACCCGGGCGACGGCGGCACGCTGCTCGCGCGGATCGCCGCGGCGGAGGCGGTCCACGTCGACTACCTGGCCGCCGCCATCACGGCCATCCGCCCGCCGGCCCCGACCACCTCGGCCGGCCCGCGCCGATCGACGGCGAGTGCGGCCCCGCCGAGCACTGCGCCGCGCAGCACCTCCCCGGCGCCGCCGCACACCACGTCCGACCCTGCGCCGCCGCACACCACGTCGGTCCCGCCCCGGCCGGCACCGTCCGAGACGTCGCCCCGCCCCAGCGCCACCCCGTCCACGCCCGGCTCGACGCCGGCGGCCACGGCGAGCCGGTGACCCGGCCCGACGACATCGCCGGGTTGCAGGCGCTGGTGGCCGCCGAGCACGCGGCGGTGTTCGGCATCGCCGCGATGGGCGGCCGCCTCGCCGGCCTCGACCCGCGCTCACCCGGCGTCGGTGACCTGCGGCTGCAGTTCGACGTGCACCGCAGCCGCCGGGACGCCTGGACCGCGGCGCTGGTCGCCCGGAACGCCGCCGCCCCGCCGTCGGCGGCGGCCTACGTTCTGCCGCCGCTCGGGAGCGCCGAGGGGACGCTCGCGGCCGCGGCCGCGCTCGAGGGGCGGATGGCCGCCGCGTACGCCGCGGCGCTCAGCCAGCTGGGCGATCCGACGCTGCGCACCCAGGTGACCGCGGCGCTGACCGACGTGGCACGGCAGCAGTACGCGCTCGGGACCTTCGCGGGCCAGCCCCCCGCGACGGCCGCGCCGCCCCTGCCCGGCGGCTGAGCATCCGGTCCGGCGGCTGAGCATCCGCTCCCGCGGCTAGTACGGCTGCGCCTCGCCGCGGTACGCGGGAGACAGCCGCCCCATCTCGTTCCTGGGGAAGCTGATGTGCGCCGGGTCGCCGTCGCTGACATAGCGCGTTGTCGCGATCTTCGGGAGCCAGTACGCGGCGTCGTACTCCACGTGCACGTGCGCAACCCGCAGGCGGGGCACCGCCGCGGGATCCCAGCCGGTGCTGAACGGCGACGGCGCGGGGTTGGCACCGACCAGCAGCGCGGCGTCGAAGTGGTAGGCCTGTGGTCCCGCTCCGCCGTCGAGCGCCAGCGGCGCGGGCCGGGGCTGGGCGCCGTACGGCAGCGCCATCGTGGTGGCGCCGTGACCGAGTGCCGCCAGGATCGTCGCCTCCACGGCGCCGATCTCCTGCACGACGCCGGACGGCGGGAGCGACCGCAGGTCCGCGTGCGTCTGCGTGTGGTCGCCCACCTCGTACCCGTGGCGAGCGAGCCACCGGAGGTACGGGGCCGGATCGGACTGGCCGAAGGCGTCGCGGTTGATGTAGAAGGACGCGCGCGCGGGGAATCCCGGGTGCGCGGCGGCCACGGCCTGCAGGATGCCGACCGCGCACGTCGGGGTGGGGTTGCCGGCGGCGTCGAGCGTCAGCTGGCCGCGGCGTGAGTCGTCGAAGGTCAGCACGACCGGGCTCGTCCCGGCGGGGATGTCGATGTGGCCGGCGGCGACGTCGGCCATCGTCACCGGCACGTAGCCCTGCTCGGCGAGCGACGTCAGCTCCGCACGCAGCTCGTCCGGGCTGATGTCGTAGTCACCGTGCGGGTCGGCCACGACGTCGTGGAACATCAGGACGGGGACCTGGCCCAGCTCGTTCGCGTGGACGGACGCGGGCGGTGGCGGCGCGGGGGACGGCGGCGCTACCGGTCGAGACGAGCCGGTCGGCTGCGGCGCGCTGACCGACGTGCGGGTGGACGCCCGGGACTCCGGCGACGAGCGCGCTCCGCAGCCGGCAACCGCGACCAGGGCAGCGGCGACCGTGACGAGTGCCGGAAGGGCCGAGCGACGCGAGGCTGCGGTGGCGATGGCCATCGGCGCCTACGGTAACGGCCATGAGCGACGTGCGCGGGAACCCGCTGCTGGCGGCCGCGCTGTCGCTGCCCGGCTCGTGGGAGGACCGGCCGTTCGGGCCGGACACCTGCACCGTGAAGGTCGGCCCGAAGATCTTCGCGTTCCTCGGCGCTGCGGTGCCGTACACGGTGACGCTGAAGGTCCACCCCGACCGCGGCGACGCCCTGCGCGGCGCCTACCCGGGAGTGGTCACGACGGCGCGGTACCTGTCGAAGCGGCATTGGGTGGCAATCCGGCTCGACGGCACGGTGGACCCCGACGAGGTCGGCGACCTGCTCGAGGCGTCGTACCACCTGGTGCTCGCCGGCCTGACCCGCGCCGAGCGCGCGGCGGCGCTGGCTCAGAACAGGACGGACGCGAAGGTGCCCACCCGGCGGAAGCCGACCCGCTCGTAGACGCGCTGCGCGACCCGGTTGTGGTCGTTGACGTACAGGCTCACACGGGGCGCGATGGCGGCCTGCGCGGCGAGCGCCACCGCCGCGGTGCCGGCCGCACCGAGCCCGCGGCCCCGGTGCTCCGGCGCCGTCCAGACGCCCTGGACCTGGCAGGCCTTGTCGGTCGCCGCACCGATCTCGGCCTTGAACAGCACGCGACCCTCCTCGATGCGTGCGAACGCTCGCCCCTGGGCGATGAGCTCGGCGACCCGCGCGCGGTACAGCGCACCGCCGTCCGAACCGGCGGGTGAGAACCCGATCTCCTCGGTGTACATCGCCACGGCGGCCGGCAGCAGGATCTCGAGCTGGTCCGGGCGCACCGGACGCACGGCCCGGTCCGGTTCCACGCGCGGCGGCGTGTCGAGCAGCATCAGCGGCTGCTCTTCGCGCACGTCGCGTGGGCGGTCCCACGACGACCGCAGCTGCGCCCAGATGTCCAGCACCGACTCGGCCTCGCCGACGATCGACGAGCAGCGACGCCCTTGCCGCCGAGCACGGTCGGCGAACGCCTTGCGCGCCGCGGCGTCGGGCGCCACCGGTACGAGGTTCGCGCCCGCCAGGCAGAGGGCGGCCAGCTCCCCCTCGGGTGCGTACCCCCACATCTCGGCGCCGAGGCGCCAGGGGTCGAGCCCCGCGGCCTGCACCCGGGACGCGACCATCACGGTCGCGACGGGATCGGTGTCGAGCAGCGCCGTGACGGCCGCGAGATCGCGGTCGGACAGCACGCGCGTCGAGCCCGTCCGCAGCACGTCGCGAGCCTAACCTCGGCGCGGCACGGCGCCGCCGCGCTCGCCGGTCGCCCCGTCAGACCGTCGAGACGACCGGCTCGCCCGACCCGGACGCGGCGCGGATCTCCTCGGCCATCGCCATCGCCCTCTCGACGAGCGTCTCGACGATGCGGTCCTCCGGGACGGTCTCGACGACCTCACCCTTGACGAAGATCTGACCCTTGCCGTTCCCGGACGCCACGCCCAGGTCGGCCTCCCGGGCCTCTCCCGGTCCGTTGACGACGCACCCCATGACGGCAACGCGCAGTGGCACGTCCAGGCCCTCGAGCCCGGCGGTCACCTTGTCCGCGAGGGTGTAGACGTCGACCTGGGCGCGGCCGCACGACGGGCAGCTGACGATCTCCAGGCCCCGCTGGCGCAGGCCCAGCGACTCGAGGATCTGGATGCCGACCTTGACCTCCTCCACCGGCGGCGCCGACAGGGACACCCGGATCGTGTCCCCGATGCCCTGCGACAGCAGCGCCCCGAACGCCACCGCCGACTTGATCGTTCCCTGGAACGCCGGCCCCGCCTCGGTGACGCCGAGGTGCAGCGGGTAGTCGCACTGCTCGGCCAGCAACCGGTAGGCGGCCACCATCACGACCGGGTCGTTGTGCTTCACCGAGATCTTGATGTCGCGGAAGTCGTGCTCCTCGAACAACGAGCACTCCCACAGCGCCGACTCGACCAGCGCCTCGGGCGTCGCCTTGCCGTACTTGTCGAGCAGCCGCTTGTCCAGCGACCCGGCGTTGACCCCGATGCGGATCGACACGCCGGCGTCCTTGGCCGCCCGGGCGATCTCGCCGACCTTGTCGTCGAACTTCTTGATGTTGCCCGGGTTGACGCGGACGGCCGCGCAGCCGGCGTCGATCGCCGCGAACACGTACTTGGGCTGGAAGTGGATGTCCGCGATCACCGGGATCTGCGAGTGCTGGGCGATCTGCGGCAGCGCCTCGGCGTCGTCGGCGCTCGGCACGGCGACCCGCACGATGTCGCAGCCGGAGGCCGTGAGCTCGGCGA
>DASVGV010000077.1:0-2889 GCA_036379355.1 Mycobacteriales bacterium
CACCGCTCGTCCGCGGGCCCGCAGCGGGAACATGTTCTCCACGGCGAACCGCACCGCCGTCTCCGACCCCATGCGGTGTATGCCGCCGCGGAAGTCGCGCACGTACTCGCGCTGCCAGCGGAACGGCGGGTGGACGACGACGACTTCGGCACCCAGCCGTTCGGCGACCCGCTGCGCCTTGACCAGCTTGGCCATCGGGTCGGTGCCCCACACCCGTTGGGTGATGATCAAACACGGTGCGTGGACCGCCAGCACGGGGATACCGAACCGCTCCGACAGCCGGCGCAGCGCCTCGACGTCCTGGCTGACCGGGTCGGTCCAGACCATCACCTCGACGCCGTCATAGCCGAGGCGTGCCGCGAGCTCGAAGGCGGTCGCCGTGGGCTCGGGGTAGGTCGACGCGGTCGACAGCGCTATCCGCGCCGAGGGGATCGTGACGGGCGCCGTCGCGTGTCTGCTCCAGCGGCCGGCCATGGCTCAGGCTAGATCAAACCGGGACATCCGTACCCGCAGCGGCCACCCCCATCTCGTGTTGATCATGATGTTGCAGTCACGTTCGTGGTCCAAAACTGACTGCAACTTCATGATCAACGCGGGGGGGTTCGGTACGTCAGGGTTCGGCGGCGCGGTCGAGGCGGCGAAGGATCACACCCTCGCGCAGCGCCCACGGGCAGATCTCGAGCTGGTCGAGGCCCAGGTGGTCCATCACGCCGGCGGCCACCAACGCGCCGGCGAGCAGCTGCCCGGCCCGGCCGGCGGACACCCCCGGCAGGCGCGCGCGCTCGGCGGCCGTGGCCCGGGCCAGATCCGGCAGCATGTCGACGGCGTCCTCGCGGCGCAGGTAACGCCGCACCCGCGGGCCGAGCGACGACGGCGCCGCCCCCGCGATCCGCGCCAGCGACCGGAACGTCTTGGACGTCGCCACGTGATGGTCGGCCTCCCCGAGCGGCGGCATGCCCTCGAGCTGCTCGGCGATGTACGCCCGCAGCGCCTTCACGTCCGCACGCTTCGGCGGGTCGTCCGGCAGCCAGTCGCGGGTGAGCCGGCCCGCGCCGAGCGGCATCGACACGGCGACGTCGGGATCCTCGTCGCGACCGGCCGCGCACTCGAGCGAGCCGCCGCCGATGTCGAGGACGAGCAGCCGGCCCGCCGACCAGCCGTACCACCGGCGTACCGCGAGGAAGGTCAGCCGCGCCTCGTCGCGACCGGGAAGGACCTGCAGGTCGACGCCGGTCTCGGCCCGGAGGACCGCCAGCACGTCCTCGCCGTTGGGCGCCTCCCGGACCGCCGAGGTGGCGAAGGCGACGAGGTCCTCGACGCCGTACGCGTCGGTGGACACGCGGGCCTTGGCCACCGCGTCGGTGAGGCGGCGGGCGCCCTCCGGCGAGATCGACCCGTCGGCCGCCAGCAGGTCGGCGAGGTGCAGCTCGGTCTTCACCGATGCCGCCGGGGTGGGGTGGCCACCGCGGTGGGCGTCGACCACCAGCAGGTGGACGCTGTTGGACCCCACGTCCAGCACGCCGAGGCGGGTCGTCGCCGGGCGCTCGGTCACGGGTCCAGACGCTACTGGGCACGTAGGCTCGGCCGGGTGAGCTTCCGCCCCGAGCCGCCGCGCGAGTGGGTCACCTTCCTCGACCCGGCGGACAGCGACCACGAGGTACGGGCCGACATCTCGTTCCTGCTGTCCCGGTGGACCTGCATCTACGGCCACGGCTGCCAGGGGATCGCGGGCCGTCCGGATGACGGGTGCTGCTCACACGGCGCGTACTTCTCCGACAAGGCCGACGAGAAGCGGGTCCGGCGCATGGCCCGCGAGCTGACGGCCGACGACTGGTTCCGCTTCGGCCACAAGCACCTCGTCGACGACGACGAGCTCGACGGCGAGCCCGCCCGCAAGACCGCGACCGTCGACGGTGCCTGCGTCTACGCGAACCCCGTCGACTCGCCGATGGGCGGCGGCTGCGCGCTGCACCGGATGGCGCTGCGGACCGGGCGGCACCCGCTCGAGACCAAGCCCGACGTCTGCTGGCAGGTGCCGGTGTCGCGGTCCGAAGCAGTCGCCGAGGACGGGCGCCGGACGACGACGATCACCGAGTTCAGCCGGCGCTCGTGGGGCGAGGGCGGCGCCGACCTCACCTGGTGGTGCACCGAGTCGCGGTCCGCGCACGTCGGCAGCCGGCCCCTGTACGAGTCGTACGGCCCGGAGCTGGTGGCACTGATCGGCGAGCCGGCGTACCGCACTCTCGTGAAGCTCTGCCGAACGCGGGAGAAGGGCCGCCGCATCGAGCTTCCGCTCGTCAAGGCCTGACGGGCAGCCCGACCGCGGCGTCAGGGTTCGAGCGGGCGGGGGCCTTCGTACTCGCGCTCCACCCGAGCCACCCGGACGTGGTACTCGGCATAGAAACGCCGGATTCCCTCGGCCTGGGCGGCGCGGTGCTCGGCCACCCGCTTCCACGCGCGGGCGCTGGCGTCGTCGACCCAGTACGACACGGTGATCCCGACACCGTCGGCGCCCCGCGCCGAGTCGATGCCGAGGTAGCCCGGCTGCTGGGCCGCGAGAACCTGCATGGCGGCAGCGGTTTCGGCGTACCCCTCGGCGTCGGCAAGCCGCGACGTGAAGATCACCGCGGTGTACGGCAGGGTGGCGTCCGCGCCCTCCCGCGGTCCGGCCGTGGCGTCGCTGGGCACGGCCCGACGATAGGCGACCGGGTCGGTGCCGCCACCAGCGCGCGACGGTGCGGACTCAGCGGGTGCGGGTGACCGGCCGGTCAGCCGCCCTGCGCGGCGACGGCGGCGGCGCCGGCGGCGGCCGCCTCGGGGTCGAGGTAGCGGCCCGGGCCGGCGGCCGTCATATCGTCGGTGATCTCGTACGCCAGCGGGTTCCCGGTC
>DASVGV010000078.1:0-30575 GCA_036379355.1 Mycobacteriales bacterium
AGGGGCGTGCCGCCGACCGAGTCGACCAGGGAGTCGAAGCGCATTACGGAAGCGGTCAGCCCCCGGCCACTGCCGGCAGGACGGTGACGCTGTCGCCGTCCTTGAGGTCGGTGGCGAGGCCGCCGAGGAAGCGGACGTCCTCGTCGTTGACGTAGACGTTCACGAACCGGTGCAGGCTGCCGTCGTCCCCGACGAGGCGCCCGCGCAGGCCGGCGTACTTGCCGTCCAGGTCGGTGAGCAGCTCGTCCAGGCTCCCGCCCGAACCCTCCACGGACTTCGCGCCGCCGGTGTAGGTGCGCAGGATCGTCGGGATCCTGACCTCGATCGCCATCGTTCTCCTCGGCTCGCCGACCCACGGTCGGCCTCGGGTGCCTGCTCTGTCCGCTCCAGTGTCCCAAACCGCCGGATCAGGCCGGTTCTTCCACCACCGTCACCGGCTCCTCGGTGACCTCGCCGTCCACGATGCGGTACGACCGGACCTCGGCGACGTCACCCAGCTCCTCCCGCGTCGAGACGAGCACGTAGTGCGCGCCGGGCTCCGAGGCGTACGAGATGTCCGTACGACTGGGGTACGCCTCCGTCGCCGTGTGCGAGTGGTAGATCACGAACGGCTCCTCGTCGCGGTCGTCCATCTCGCGATAGAGCTGCAGCAGGTCGGCCGAGTCGAACTCGTAGAACGTCGGGGAGCGCGCGGCGTTGTCCATCTCGAGGAACCGAGCCGCCCGGCCGCCGACACCGGTGATCACGCCGCAGGCCTCGTCGGGGTGGTCGCGCCGGGCGTGCGCGACCATCGCGTCGTACATCGACCGGGGGATCTCGAGCACCCGTGAACGCTATCGGGGCGCCGCGGCGCGTTCGAGGCAGCGGACCCGGTGCCCGACATGCTGATCACGAACGCCCGCGCCGAGGAGGCCGGCTCAGAACTCGTCCGGGGCGCCGAGGGCGACGAGCAGGTCGTGCAGGAGCCCGCCCAAGAGGACGAACAGCTGGAGCGCCGGCGTCGGCGGGAGGCGCTCGAGGGCGTCGTCGTCCTCGATACCGAGCCGGCTGGCCTGCGCCAGGCGCAGGTCGTTGAGCGCGCCGACCCAGGCCTGGGCCTGCTCCGCGTCGAGATCGAACCGGTCACCGCCGGCGAGTGTGTCGAGGACGGCCGAGACCCGAGCCCGCTGGAGGGCTTCGAGGTCTGCCTCGGTGAAGCGCCGGAACTCGGCCGCCGCCCGGCCGCCGTCGACGTCGGCGGCGTACGCGTCCGGCCGCAGCCGCAGCAGGGCCGGGTCGTCAGGACGGGCCCGTTCGCCGGTCACCCCCGTCATCCCGGTGAGCTCGGCGAGCGGGTCGGACGACGCCTCCTGGCCGCTGCCGGTGTCCAGCAGCTGGTCGAGCTGCCGCATCTGGTCGAGGAGCACCTGGCGCAGGCCGGCGGGCAGCCGTACCCCCACGGTCCCGTCGCGGTGGCGCTGGAACGGTCCCCGCGCCACTAGTCGTCCTGCTGGAGGGTGGCCCACAGGCCGGCGGCGTGCAGCCGCCCGACGTCGCCCTCCATCTGCTCGCGCGTCCCGCTGGACACGACCGCGCGGCCCTTGTGGTGGATGTCGAGCATGAGCTTGGTGGCCTTCTGCTTGCTGTAGCCGAACAGTTGCTGCAGCACGTACACGACGTAGTTCATGAGGTTGACCGGGTCGTTCCACACGATCGTCACCCACGGCCGCGAGATGTCGTCGATCTCGTCCGGGCGGACGGTCTCCTCCGGGGCGTGGGCGGGCGCCGCGGTCACGACGCCTCCTCCCGCAGCCTGCGCTTGACCACCTTGCCGGTCGCGTTGCGCGGCAGCTCGTCGAGGAAGATCACGTCACGGGGCACCTTGTACGAGGCCAGATGCGCCTTCACGTGGTCGCGGACGGCGTCGGCGTCCAGGTCGCCGCCGGCGACGACGAAGGCCGCCATCCGCTGGCCGAACCGCTCGTCCGGCACACCCAGCACGGCCACCTCGCGCACCCCGTCGAGCCTGGCGATGAGGTCCTCGACCTCGCCGGGGAAGACGTTCTCGCCGCCGCTGACGATCATGTCGTCGTCGCGACCGGCGACCACCAGCCGGCCGGCTTCGTCGAACCGTCCCATGTCCCCCGAGGAGACCAGGCCCTCCAGGCGCGCCTTGTCCTCGCCGCCGGTGTAGCCCTCGAAGGCGAGATCGCTGCCGACGAAGATGCGGCCGCTCTGCCCCGCGGCGACCGGCTCGCCGTCGGAGTCGACGAGCCGGATGGTCACGCCACGCAACGGGCGGCCGGCGGTGGCCGGGTCCGCCCGCAGGTCCTCCGGGCTCGCCACGGTCGCGAAGCCGACCTCGGTGGAGCCGTAGAGGTTGTAGATCACGTCGCCGTACGCGTCCATGAAGCGGGTCGCGAGCGACGGCGCGAGCGCCGATCCGGAGATCGCGACCGCCCGCAGCGACGAGGTGTCGTAGCGCTTCCGGACCTGTGCGGGCAGCTCGAGCATGCGCTGGAGCATCACCGGGACCGCCGCCAGCACGGTCGCCCGGTGCACGTCGATGTCCGCCAGGACCTGCTCCGGGTCGAACCTGCGCCGCAGGACCACGGTCGAGCCGAGCAGCATCGACAGGCCGAGGTTCGCCAGCCCCCAGGCGTGGAACAGCGGCGACCCGATCACCATCGGCTCGCCCGCGCGGTACGGGATCGCTTCGAGCATCGCGATGCCGGGCCCGGCGCTGCTGACCGACCGGGCGGCGCCCTTGGGTGTGCCGGTGGTCCCGGACGTCAGCAGCACGAGCCGTCCCGCGGCCCGCGGCGGTGTCGGCGGGCGGATCGCGTCCTCCGACGTCGCGGCGGACGGCAGGCGCTCCAGGCCGGCCGGGAGCAGGTCGGCCAGCTCCTCGTCGGCGACCGCGGCGGCCAGGCGCTCGCGGACCGACACGTCCGCCAGCTGAGGGGTGGCCATGCCGGTGTTGAGCAGCACCACGTCCGCGCCGACCTTGGCGAGCGCCACGGCCGGCTCGATGAAGCCGCGGCCGTTTCGGGCCAGCAGTCCGACGGCCGTGCCGCTTCCGATGCCCCGCCGCGAGTACGCCGCCGCCAGCGCGTCGGTCCGCGCCGCCACCTGCACATAGGTGAGGGAGCCCTCGTCGTCGACGAGCGCCGTCCGCCGGCCGTCGCGGGCCGCGCTCGCGGTGTAGCCCGCGGCGAGGCTCAGGCCGTACCGCAGCGACAGCGCCATCCCGAGCGCCTTGTCCGGACGGATCGGCGTGACCACGCCGGCCGCGCGAAGGACGCGGAGCGCGTCCAGGCCCTCCGTGGCCCGGCCGGCCGCGACCGTACCGGCGCTCGCCAGGGCCCGGCGCACGCGGTCGGCGGCTGCGGGCGTCACCGCGCCATCATGAACCGCTCGGGGCACCCGGAGCAGGACGGGTACGGCTGAAGTCCGGGCGCAGCGGGAACTGTGCGTCACCGCCACGGGGGGTCTTCACCGCGAGCACCTGGTGCAGCTGGATGTCGTTGCGCTCGAACCCCAGCCGGGACCCGGCCATGTACAGCCGCCAGACGCGGGCCGTGCCCAGCCCGACCTCCGCGACCGCCTCGTCCCAGTGGTCCTCGAGGTTGTCGCACCAGGCCGTGAGCGTCTTGGCGTAGTGCTCGCGCAGGTTCTCCTCGTGCCGGACCTCGAAGCCGTGGTCCTGCATGACGGAGACAATCGTCCCGAGGCCGAGCAGCTCGCCGTCGGGGAAGACGTACCGGTTGATGAAACCCCGGCGCATGATCGGCGAGGCCTGGGTGGTCGGCCGCATGATGCAGTGGTTCAGCAGCCGCCCGCCGTCGCGCAGCCGCGCGTAGAGGTGGGCGAAGTACGCGGGCAGCTGCTTGCGGCCGATGTGCTCGGTGAGACCGATCGAGCTGACGGCGTCGAAGCCCGACTCGCTGACGTCGCGGTAGTCGAGGTGGCGGACCTCGGCGCGGTCGCCGATGCCGTCCTCGGCGATCGCCTTCTGCGCCCATTCGGCCTGCTGCCGGGACAGGGTGACGCCGAGCGCCGAGACGCCGTAGTGCTTGACCGCGTGTCGGACCATGCCGCCCCAGCCGCACCCGACGTCCAGCAGCCGCTGCCCGGGCCGAAGGTCGAGCTTGCGGCAGACCAGGTCGTGCTTCTCCTCCTGCGCCTGCTCCAGCGTCGCGTCGGCGGTCGGGTAGACCGAGCAGGTGTACGCCATCGACGGACCGAGAACCCATTCGTAGAAGCGGTTGGACACGTCGTAGTGGTGGCTGATCGCGGCCGCGTCCCTCGCCTTGGCGTGCCGCCGGACCGCGGCGATCGACTTGCCGAGCCGTGTCGGCGACACCTCCTGCGGCGGGACCGGCACCGGGCGCAGGACCGACGGCCCGAGCGCGCGGACGATCTCGAGCTTCTCCGCGAGGGTCACCCCGCCGATGGACGGGCGCTCGGCGATCGCCCGCAGCCCGTCGTACAGCACGCCCTCGACGTCGAGCTCGCCCGTGACGTAGGCCCGCGCCAGGCCCAGCTCGCCGGGCGACGTGACGAGGTAGCGCAGGCCCAGCTCGCTGTTCAGCCGCGCGCGCACCGGCGCGTCCGCCGGCCCGGCCTCGCTGCCGTCGTAGGCGGAGATGTGCAGCTGCGGGCCGCCGATGACGGCGTCCAGGACGGCGGCGATGTTCGTAGGCACAGGGACTTCCTCTCTGGCGACAGGTCTAGCGGCCGCGGACGGCCTTCTCGTACAGGTTCAGCAGCCGGCCGTCGGGGTCGTAGGTCTTCTTCAGTACGTCATAGGACGCGCCGTTGTAGATGCGCCAGAAGTCCGGCTCGTCGTAGTGCGCGGTGGAGTAGAGCGACTTGCGCCCGCCGAGGCGCTCGACCTCCCGCTCGACCAGGCGGTTGTGGTGGTCGGGTGCCTGGCCGGCCGACAGGGGGACGGTGCCCCAGAAACCCACGTTGACGTACGTCTCGTCGGCGCGCATCTCGTACAACGGCCAGTGCGTGGACCGGTCGCGCTGGCGCAGCGGGCAGAGCCACACCGGGCGCATGCCGATCTCGCGGTCGAAGAACGCGAGGAAGTCGGGCAGGGCGCCGACCGGAACCTCGATGTCCTGGACCACCCGTTCGGTCTCAGGCTTGCCGAGGCGACGATCCAGTGCGGCCTTCCAGCCGTGCTCCTGCTCGAACCGCAGGATCTTCCAGTAGGTGTCGCTGCGCAGATAGCGGCGGGGAACCAGTCGGCGAAACCAGGGGTTCTGCGCGCCGAACGCGCGCGAGCACCAGAACCAGTCGGTGTCCCAGCGCCACAGGTAGTCGTGCGCCGTCAGGGTGTCGGTGCGTCGCTCGGCGACCGACCGGTAGTAGATCTGCCGGCCGGTGTAGTCGCTCGTCCCCTGCGGCGCCGCATCGGCGAACCGGCCCAGGGTGAGATAGATCTGGTCGGGGCTGAACGCGGTGCCGTCGAGGAAGTCGACGTGGGTGCCGTCGTGCTCACCGCTGGAAGCAACCTCGGAGATCGCCTCTGCCGCAGCAGTTGCGGACCGGAACGGCAGGTGCGTGAGATGCACGAACGGGCGTACGGGCTCGAGCTCGATGCGCAGACGCAGGGCGTACCCGAAGGTGCCGTACGAGTTCGGCATCCCGAAGAACAGGTCGCTGTGCTCACCGTCCGGCGTCGCTGTGACGACACGCCCGTCGCCGGTGAGCATCTCGATCTCGAGGACCGACTCGTGCGGCAACCCGTTGCGAAAGCTCGTCGACTCGATGCCGAGACCGGTGACGGCGCCGCCGAGCGTGATGGTCTTCAGCTGGGGGACCACCAGCGGCATCAAGCCGTGCGGCAGGGTCGCGGCCACGAGGTGCTCGTAGGTGGTCATGCCCTGCACGTCCGCCGTGCGGCGCTCCGGGTCCACGGCCAGCACGCCGTCGAAGGCGCGGACGTCGAGCCCCGGAACGCCCGTCCCGGCACGCTCGCGGAACAGGTTCGACGTCTTCTTGGCGAGTCGCACGGGCGAGCCGGGCGGGATGGCGTCGTACTGTTCGCGCAGCCTCGTCACCCGGGCGGCGTAGTCGCCGGCAGGGTCGGCGGGCACGGAAGACTGCATTCCTGCACGCTACCGGCCGATGTCGCAGGGACGAAGTCGGCAGCGTCGTGCTGCAACCGTGATGCGTGCCCGCGCGTCTCGTGGGGACAGGACCCCTGACCGTAAGGAGTCGACGTGCACAAATTCGTCCTGGTACTTCCGCTCGCCGCCGCAGCCGTCCTGGCCGGCTGCGGCGGGTCGTCGTCGAAGGCTGGGCTCGACGCGGGCACCACCACCCCACCGGCGGAGTCCACGACCACCGGCGCCGTGACGTCGCCGCCGGCATCCACCACCACGTCGAGCAGCGCGCCCGTCGGACCGGGCGCGTGCGTCACGACGAACCTCGCGGTGTCGCTGGGCAGCCCGAACGGCGCGGCCGGCTCCTCGTACTACCCGTTGCACTTCGTCAACAAGGGCAGCGCGTCCTGCACGATGACCGGCTTCCCGGGCGTGTCGTTCGTGGCGCCCGGGAGCGGGCAGCAGGTCGGGGCTGCGGCCACCCGCTCGCAGGCGGACACGGCCGTCGTGACGCTCGCTCCGGGCGGACAGGCCACCGCCGTGGTGCAGATCGCGCAGACCGGCAACTTCAGTCCCGCCGACTGCGGCCCGACCGCGGTGTCCGGCCTGCGCGTCTACCCGCCGGGCAACACCGCCGCGGCATACGTGCCGTTTCCCGGCACCCAGCAGGAGTGCAGCAAGGACCTGACATCGACCGGATCGAGTCAACTGATCATCCGGCCGGTGAAGGCCGGAACCACCGGCATCTGACCACCCACCCCCCTTCCCGCGAGATGCGCCACCTGCACGCATCTCGACCTCCAGGGCGTGCATCTGCCGCATCTCGGCGGGTGGTCAGGTGTCGTCGGCGAGGGTGAGCCAGCGCTCCTCGGCGGCCGCGCGCTCGTCCGCCAGCGCGCGCAGCTCGACGTCGAGGGCGAGCACCCGCTCGTGGTCCGCGGCCGCCTCGGCCATCGCGTCGTGCAGCTGCCTTTCCTTGCGCTCCAGCCGTTCGAGCGTCCGCTCGATCGCCTGGAGCTCCTTGCGGACCGCGCGGGTGTCGCCGGCGTTGCTGCGGGTCTCGCGCAGCTGTGGCGTGCGCCGGTCCCGCCGGGCGGCGAGGTACTGCTCGACCCCGCCGGGCAGCGCTGCCAGGGACCCGTCTCCGAGCAGGGCGACGGTCGTGTCGCAGACCCGTTCGAGGAACCACCGGTCGTGGCTCACCACGACCAGCGTGCCGGCCCAGCCGTCGAGGACGTCCTCGAGGGCCAGCAGCGTGTCGAGGTCGAGGTCGTTGGTGGGCTCGTCGAGTACGAGCACGTTCGGCCCGCTCATGAGCAGCCGCAGCAGCTGCAGGCGCCGCCGCTCGCCGCCCGACAGGTCGCCCACCGGCGTCCACTGGCGGCTGGCGGCGAAGCCGAACCGCTCCAGCACCTGGCCCGCCGTCACCTCCTCCGCGCCGATCGTGACGACACGGGCGACCGCCTCGACCGCCGCGAGCACCCGCAGCTCGTGTGGCAGCTCCACGACGTCCTGGCTGAGGTACGCGGCCCTCACCGTCTGGCCGGCTCGCACCGACCCGGCGTCCAGCGGCTGCTCCCCGACGAGGACCCGCAGCAGCGTGGTCTTCCCGGCGCCGTTCACCCCGATGACACCGACCCGGTCGCCCGGTCCCAACCGCCAGGTCACCCCGTCGAGCAGGCGGCGACCACCCAGGACGACCGTCGCGTCCTCGACGTCGTACACCTGCTTGCCGAGGCGGGCGGCCGCGAACCGCTGCAGGCCCTCGCGGTCGCGCGGGGGTGGCTCGCCGGCGATGAGCGCGTTCGCGGCCTCGATGCGGTAACGCGGCTTGGACGTCCGCGCGGGCGCGCCGCGGCGCAGCCACGCGAGCTCCTTGCGGACCAGGTTCTGCCGGCGCTGCTCGGTCGCGGCCGCCTGCCGCTCCCGCTCCGCCCGGGCCAGCACGTACGCGCCGTAGCCCCCGTCGTACGCGTGCACCTGCGCGTCCGCGACCTCCCACGTCACCGTCGCGACCTCGTCGAGGAACCAGCGGTCGTGCGTGACCGCGAGCAGGCCCCGGTGCCGGGGCCGGCCGGTGAGGTGCGCGGCCAGCCAGGCGACCCCCTCGACGTCGAGGTGGTTGGTCGGCTCGTCGAGCACGAGCAGGTCGAGATCCGAGACGAGCAGCGCCGCGAGCGCGGTGCGCCGCCGCTCCCCGCCCGACAGGGACCCCACGGTCCGGGCGAGCAGGGAGTCCAGCTCGAGGCCGGCCAGCACATCACGGACGTGGGCGTCGCCGCGCCACTCGTGCTCGGCCGCCGCCCCCACCAGGGCGTGCAGCACGGTCGCGCGGGGATCGAGGTCGTCCACCTGCCCGAGCAGCCCGACCCGGAGCCCCGTGACGTGCGCGACGCGACCACCGTCCACGCCGGTCGCGCCCGCCAGCACCCGTACGAGCGTCGTCTTGCCGGCGCCGTTGCGGCCGACGATCCCGATCCGCTGACCGTCGGCCACTCCCAGGGAGACGCCGTCGAGCAGGATCGTCGTCCCCGCCGCCTTCGTGACCGCCTCCAGCGACACGAGAACGGCGGGCATCAGCCGCACCCTAACGACGCGCGGAGGTGCCCTGGCGGCCGCGCTGCCCTGTCGCGCTCAGGGACGCACGTACGGGGGGAACGTCGGCGGACGCTTCTCCTTGAACGCCGCAACCGCGCCCATCAGGTCGGGCCAGTCGAAGCTCTCGCGCATCAGCTCGAGGGACCGGCGGAAACCCTCCTCGACCGACTCGCCGTTGGCCACCGCACGCAACTGGTCCTTCATCACCGCGTGGCTGTGGGGGGACGTGCCGTCCGCGACCTCGCGCGCCCAGGCCTGCGCGGCCGGCAGCAGCTCGTCGTCGGGGAGAACGCGGGTGACCAGCCCGAGCGACAACGCCTCGTCGGCCTCGACGTACCGTCCCGACAGCAGCAGCTCGGCCGCGGCGGACTGGCCGACGGCGGCCACCAGGTTGTGGGCCATGCCCCACTCGGCCACCAGGCCGAGGCGGGCGAACGTCGTGCCGATCCGGGCGCTCCGGCCCGCGTACCGCACGTCCGCCATCAGCGCGTACGCCGTGCCCATGCCGGCACTCGGCCCGTTGATCGCGGCGATCACCGGAGTGTGCATGTTGAGCGGCGCGTCCAGGGGCGCCGCGGCGCGCCCACCCTCCGAGTCCGTGCCGCCGAACACCGAGTTCGCCACCAGGTCCGCGCCGGCGCAGAAGCCACGGCCGGCGCCGGTGACCACGATCACGCGCACGTCCGGGTTGGCGTCGAGGTCGGCCATCAGGCTGCAGTAGCGACCGTGCATCTCCGCGGTCATGGCGTTGAGGTGATGTGGCCGGTTGAGCGTCACCGTGGCGACGCGGTCGGCGGTCTCGACAAGGACGACGTCCTCCTGGGTGCCCATCGTGGCACTGTAGCCAGCGGCGCTAGCCTGCCCGACCGTGCCCGCAGATCCCGGCGTCTACCGCTCCCCGGTCCGCTACTTCGAGGTGGACGCCCAGGGCGTCGTGTTCAACATGTGGTACCTCGGCTACGTCGACGAGGCCTCGTCGTGGTTCTTCGACCGCCTGCCGTGCGCCCGGCTCCGCGAGCTGGACATGGACGTGCAACTGGTGCACGCCGACATCGACTGGTCGGGCTCCCTGCGCGCGGGCGACACCGCGCACATCGCGGTGGCCGCCGAACGCATCGGGACGACGAGCTTCACCCTGCGCTTCGAGGTTCGCCGCTCAGCGGACACGGGCCTGTCCCCCGTCGCGGTCGTCCGGGTCGTGTACGTCGTCGTCGGAGCCGACATCGCCTCCGGCAAGCGGCCGATTCCGGACGAGCTGCGCGAGGCCCTGCTCCGCGCCGGCTGACCGCTCCGGGCCGGCCCGGAAGATCGGTGACCCGCGGCGGAACAGCCAGCCGAACGACAGCGCGTTGAGCAGCTGGAAGAACGCGCCGATCTCGAACGGGGCGGCCAGGCTGACCTCGTCGAACAGGTAGCCGGCGAACAGCGGAGCGCCCGCGGCGATGCCCTGGCTGGGCAGCCGGGAGAGCGCGGCGACCCGGGCCCGCTCCGCTGCCGGCGCGGTCGTCATCACGAACGACTGGCGTACCGCCATGCCGATGCGCTGCACGGACATCCGCAGCGTGTAGACGCCGCCGGCCACCACCAGCGACGGGGAGAGCGCGAGCGGCACCAAGAGCAGCGCCTGCACGCTGCGCAGGACCACGACCGACGGGACGACGCCGAACCGCGCGGCCACGCGGTGGGTGAGCAGGTTCGTGCCGATCGTGACGACGTTGACGACGATGTAGATCAGCCCGACCGTGGTCGTCCCGGCGTCGAACCGGCGGAAGAACCAGTATGTGATGAACGGCCCGAACAGCCCGACCGCGATGCCGTTGGTGAGGTTCGTGACCCACAGCCGCCACACCAGCGATCGGCCGATCTCCGACAGCCGCCGCTCCGCGCGCGTGGACGACGACGGTTGCGCCGGCGGGCGAGTGGGGCGTCCGGCCTCGCGCACGGGCACGGCCGCCAGGGCGGCCGCGACCGCGAGCACGGCGGCGGCGAGGAAGGCGATCCGGTACGTCGCCGGCGTCACGGCGCCCGGCGCGTGGGCCGGCGCCCCGACGGGGGTGGCGGCGAGCACCGCGCCGAGCAGGCCACCTGCCGCCGAGGCGGAGGCGACCAGCCCGAACAGGCGCGGCCGGTCCTGGTCGGACACCGTCCCCGCCAGGAGGGCCTGCTCCGCCGGCTGGTACGGGCCGACCGCACCCGACCCGGCCCCGCTGCCCCGGCCGAACGACCCCAGCGCTGCGAACACGAACAGCAGCACCGTCCGGTCGGTGACCATGAACACCACCGCGGCCACCGCCGACGCGAGCGGCAACGCGACCACGAACGGCCGCCGCCCCACCCGGTCGGAGTACGTGCCCACCAGCAGCGACATCGCGGCCGAGGCCACCGCGACCAGCGCGAACATCACCGCGAGCTTCGTGGCCGAGTAGCCCGCCCGCGCCAGGTAGATCGGGACGACGACGCTGACGAGCGCCCGCTCGCCGCTCATCAGCACGCGCGCGAGCAGCAGCAGGTGCGCGTCCCGTCCACCAGGGAGGTAGCGCGACCAGGAGCGACGGGGCTCGCTCCCGGGGTCCGTCACATCTGTCGATCCTGCCCGGCGTCACCCGCGGGCGGCGCGGCGATCATGCGTCTGGCTCGCCTCGCCCGCAGGGGCCGCCGTCAGTAGCGGTAGTGCTCGGACTTGTACGGGCCGTGGACGTCGACGCCGATGTACTCGGCCTGGGTCTTGGTCAGCGTCGTGAGGTGCGCGCCGACCGCCTCCAGGTGCAGCCGGGCGACCTTCTCGTCGAGGATCTTCGGCAGCACGTAGACCTGGTTCTCGTACTGGTCGCCGCGGGTCAGCACCTCGATCTGGGCGAGGGTCTGGTTCGAGAAGGACGCCGACATCACGAAGCTCGGGTGTCCGGTCGCGTTGCCGAGGTTCAGCAGCCGACCCTCGGACAGCACGATGATCGAGTGCTCGGGCCGCTCGCCCGACGCGGGGAAGGTCCACTCGTGGACCTGCGGCTTGATCTCGTCCTTGACGACGCCGGGGAACTTGGCGAGTCCCGCCATGTCGAGCTCGTTGTCGAAGTGACCGATGTTCCCGACGATCGCCTGGTGCTTCATGCGCGACATCTGGTCGGCGCTGATGATGTCCTTGTTGCCCGTGGTCGTGACGAAGATGTCGGCGACCGGGAGCGCCTCCTCGAGGGTGACGACCTCGACGCCGTCCATCGCGGCCTGGAGCGCGCAGATCGGGTCGATCTCGGTGACCAGCACGCGGGCGCCCTGGCCGCGCAGCGACTCGACGCAGCCCTTGCCGACGTCGCCGTAGCCACACACCAGTGCGGTCTTGCCGCCGATCATCACGTCGGTCGCGCGGTTGATGCCGTCGATGAGCGAGTGGCGGCAGCCGTACTTGTTGTCGAACTTGCTCTTGGTGACCGAGTCGTTCACGTTGATCGCCGGGAAGAGCAGCCGGCCGGTCTTGGCGAACTCGTAGAGCCGGTGCACACCGGTCGTGGTCTCCTCGGTGACGCCCTTGATCGCGGGCGCCATCGTCGTGAACCGCGTCTTGTCCCGGGCGAGGGAGGCCCGCAGGGTCTCGAGGATGACGGCGTACTCGGCGGAGTCCTCGGGACCGGCCGACGGCACGGCGCCGGCGGTCTCGTACTCGACGCCCATGTGGATGAGCAGGGTCGCGTCGCCGCCGTCATCGACGATCGAGTCGGGGCCGCTGCCGTCCGGCCAGGTGAGGGCCGTGTCGGTGCACCACCAGTACTCCTCGAGCGTCTCGCCCTTCCAGGCGAAGACCGGGACGCCGGCGGGGTTCTCGGGCGTGCCGCCTCCCACGACGACAGCCGCGGCGGCGTGGTCCTGGGTCGAGAAGATGTTGCACGAGACCCAGCGCACGTCGGCGCCCAGCGCGGTCAGCGTCTCGATGAGCACCGCCGTCTGCACGGTCATGTGCAGGGATCCGACGATCTTCTTGCCGGCGAACGGCTGGGCCTTGCCGTACTCGGCACGCAGGGCCATGAGGCCGGGCATCTCGTGCTCGGCGAGGCGGATCTCCTTGCGGCCGAAGGCGGCCAGCGACAGGTCCGCGACCTTGAAGTCGCTGACGCTGCCGGCGCTGTCGGTGGTGAGGGGGGCGCTCATGCGGACGGGCTCGCTTTCGTCGGGTACGGGCGGCGGGGTGGGGGCCGTGCGGTCGCGCTCGGTGGCCAGCCGGCGGTAGACACCGGCCTCGGGGTCGGGGCCGACCCGGTGGATCGCCCCGAACCACTCCTCGACCCGCCGGGCGAGCTCCGGTTCGGCGCGCGTCCGGTGCTCGTAGGCGAGGTCGGTGATGCCCAGGTCGAAGTCCTCGAGGAGGGCCTTGAGCTGTTGGAGGCGCGCAACCTGCCGCGGCGGGTAGAGCCGGTGCCCACCGGGTGACCGCTGGGCGGTGACGAGGCCGCTGCGCTCGAGGTACCGGAGCATCCGGGGCGACCACCCCGTCGTCTCCGCCGCCTGCTGCATGGTCAGCGACATCATGACCCGGCGAGGCTAACACAGTCGTGTCAGATTTGGCTCACAAGGGCGTCCACGCCGCGACGAGGTACGCGACGCCGAACGGCGCCTCGTGCGCCAGCAGCCGTCCGTGCCAGCGCCGCCCGGCCGCCAGCCGCCCGAGCGCGCGCAGCGCGGGAGCGCCGTCGGCCAGCAGCACCGGAGCGGGACGGTAGGCGGCGAGCCCCGCGGCGTCGCCGGCCGCGAGCAGCGCGGCCAGGGCGTCGTCGCTCGCCTCGGCGTCGGGGTGCGGGCCCGCCGGCGCCAGCGGGCCGCGCGCCGCCGACCCGTCGGCGAGCACCAGCAGCGCCGTACCGGGAGCGACGTCGACGTCGCGGTCGGCGTCGAGCGCGAGCATCTTCTGGGGCTCGATCCCCGCCGCCCGGCACAGCCAGGCGGCCACGTCGTACCCGCCCGGCGGACCGGACTCGAGGACGACGACGGGGCCGGCGCCGAGGACGCCGACCGCCTCCAGGGACCGGGCGCGCAGGTCGGCGAGCGGGTCCGAACGGCCACCGACGCCCGGCAGCAGCAACGGCGGGTGCGGGACGACGGCCGCAGCGCGGATCACGGGGGGCCGGCAGCGATCATGCGATGCTCGGCTTCATGCCCCGGCAACGCACGCTGCTGGTCCGAGGTCGCCGCGTCGAGCCCGGCGAGCTTCTGGTCATGGGGATCATCAACCGCACGCCCGACTCGTTCTACGACCACGGCGCGACCTGGGACCCCGCGGCCGCGCTCGCGGCGGCCGACGAGATGGTCGAGGGCGGCGCCGACATCCTCGACGTCGGCGGCGTGAAGGCCGGGGCCGGAGACGACGTCAGTCCCGAGGAGGAGATCCGGCGGACGGCGCCCTGCGTCGCCGCCGTCCGGGCGCGGCACCCGGAGGTCGCGATCAGCGTGGACACCTGGCGCGCGGACGTGGCACGGGTACTGCTGGGCGAGGGCGCCGACATCGTCAACGACACCTGGGGCGGGTGGGACCCCGCGCTGGCATCGGTCGCGGCCGAACACGACGCCGGCCTGGTCTGCGCGCACGCCGGCGGGCAGACGCCGCGCAGCCGCCCGCACCGGGTCGCGTACGACGACGTGGTCGCCGACATCATCGAGACGGTGACCGGGCTCGCCGACCGGGCGGTGGCCGAGGGGGTTCGCCGGGAGCGCATCCTCGTCGATCCGGCGCACGACTTCGGCAAGAACACCTGGCACTCGCTGGAGGTTACGCGGCGGCTTGGCGAGCTCGTCGACACCGGCTGGCCGGTGCTGGTTGCCCTGTCGCGCAAGGATTTTCTCGGTGAGGTGCTCGACCTTCCGCCCGGCGAGCGGCTGGAGGCCACCCTCGCGGCCACGGTCATCTCGGCCCTCGCCGGAGCCCGGGTCTTTCGCGCCCACGACGTCCGGGCGACCCGCCGCGTGCTGGACGTCGTCGGTGCGGTCCGCGGGACGAGGCCGCCGGCGGCGGTCCGCCGGGCGCTGGCATAGCGACGCCGCGGAAGGGTAGGCAGGCACGACCATGACCGGACCTGAGCCGACTTTGCTGTCCGGCCGCTATCGACTCGGCCCCCGGTTGGGCGGCGGCGGCATGGCCGACGTCTATGCCGCCGTCGACGAGCGGCTCGACCGCGACGTCGCCGTGAAGCTGTTCCGCACCGACCTCGACGAGGGCCCCCGGCAGGAGACCGAGGTACGCCTGCTGGCCTCGCTCAACCATCCCGGGCTGGTGTCGGTCTATGACGCCGAGCTCGGGGACCCGTCGTACGTCGTCATGGAGCTCGTGGACGGGCCGTCCCTCGACGCCGCGATGCGTTCCGGCCAGGACCTGGACGTCCGGCGCATCGGCGCCGACGTGGCCGAGGCCCTCGCCTACGTGCACGCCCAGGACGTCGTCCACCGGGACGTGAAGCCGGGCAACGTCCTGCTCGCGCGCGACGGCCGGACCAAGCTGGCCGACTTCGGCATCGCCCGCCTGGTCGACCAGGCGCACCTCACCCGCACCGGCCAGGTCATGGGTACGGCCGCCTACCTGGCGCCCGAGCAGGTCCGGGGCGAGGCGGTCACCGGCGCCGCCGACGTGTACGCGCTCGGCCTCGTGCTGCTGGAGATCGCCACCGGGCGCCGGGAGTTCGAGGGCAACGCGACGGAGGCGGCCGTCGCCCGCCTGCACCGCCGGCCGGTCGTGCCCGAGAGCCTGCCCCGCGACCTGCACGCGCTGCTGGTCGCCATGACTGCAGACGAACCGGCCGCGCGACCGTCCGCGGCGACCGTCGCGGCGCGACTGCGGTCGGACGAGCCCGCGACCGTCGCGCTGCCCGCACCCGCCCCGGCCGCCGCCACCCGCGTCCTGCCGGCGTACGTCGAGCCGGCCCCGGTCGCCGAGCGCCGCAGCACCTGGGGCTGGTGGCTGGCCGGTCTCGTCGTCCTCGCGGCGGTGGTCGCGGTCGTCGTGGCGCTGGCGCTCAGCAACTCGGGCACCAACGCGCCGACGGCGCCGCTCACGACGTCGACGACTCCCACGACGTCGGCGACGACACCGCTGACGAGCGCGACCTCCGCGCCACCCACGACCGAGAGCACCACGCCGACGCCGACGACGAGCAGCGCGCCCCCCACCGTCACGTCCTCCTCGCCGGCCCCGACGACGACCAGCGCCTCGCCGACGGTCACCACGTCGGCGTCCCTGCTGCCGCCGCTCGGGGGCAGCGCGCTGGCGTCCTCGTCGACACCGTGACGGGGCGACGGCTGCCTACGGCCTGGCCAGGAGCTCGGCGACCACGTCGTCCAGCGGCTCGTGCGCGGCGATGTTGTCCCGCTGCGAGCGGACGACCATCGCGGCGTTGAGCCCCAGCACCCCCCACAACCCGCCCTGGCGGCCGTAGACGGCCACCCGCCTGCCCTTGGCGCCCACCGTCAGCAGCCTGACCTCGTCTGCCTCGGCGAGCCACCCGAGCGACTGGATCTTGACGTCGTACTGGTCGCTCCAGAAGTACGGCACCGGGCTGTGCACGTCGTCGGCACCGAGCATGTTGGCCGCGGCGACCTCGGCCATCTCGGTGGTGTTGGTCCAGTGCTCGGCGCGGGTGTGCCGGCCGAGCTGCACGTCGTACCACCGGGCGGCGTCGCCGACGGCGTAGACGTCGGGGCTATCGGTTCGCAGGTGCTCGTCCACGACCACGCCGTCGTCGATGGTGAGGCCCGACCCGGTGAGCCAGTCGGTGGCCGGGCGGACGCCCACGCCCACGACGACCACGTCGGCGGGGAGCGTCCGCCCGTTGTCGAGCACGACGCCGGAAACCCGGTCGTCCCCGTCGAGGCCCGCGACCCCGGTTCCGGCGAGGACGGTGGTGCCGTGCTCCTCGTGCACGGCCGCGACCAAGGCCGCGATCTCGGGACCGACGGCGCCGATCAACGGGGCGGGCTGCGGCTCGACGATGGTCACCTCGACGCCGAGGGAACGGGCGCTGGCCGCCACCTCGCAGCCGATGAAACCGCCCCCGACGACGACCAGCCGCGCCCCGGCGCGCAGGTCGGCGGCGAGGGCGCGGCAATCGTCCAGGGTGCGCAGGTAGTGCACCCCGACCACCGCAGGCACGACGGGGACGGTCTTGACCACGGCGCCCGTGGCGACGACCAACCGGTCGTACGCCAGCCGCTCGCCGGTGTCCAGGACCACCGCCCCGTCCTCGAGGCCCACCGCCGCCGTCGCGAGCCGGAGGTCGACGTCCAGGTCGCCGAACACGTGCGGCTGGGCCAGCGGCACCGGCTCCCGCTCGCCGCGCAGCACGTGCTTGGACAGCGGCGGCCGGTCGTACGGCTCGTGCCGCTCGGCCCCCACCATCGTGATCGAGCCGGCGAAGTCACCGGTGCGCAGCGCCTCCGCAGTCTTGATCCCCCCCAGGCCCGCACCGACGACGACGACGCGGTCCACGCACCAACCTCCAGACGACAGCGAACGGCCCGGTCCGGATGGTTCCGTACCGGGCCGTTCCGCGTGGGACGAGCGTCAGAGCAGCTCGAGGATGGTGGCGTTGGCCTGGCCGCCGCCTTCGCACATCGTCTGCAGGCCGTACTTGATGCCCGCGTCGCGCATGTGGTGCACCAGCTGGGTCATGATCCGGGCGCCGGACCCGCCGAGCGGGTGGCCGATCGCGATCGCGCCGCCGTTCGGGTTCACGGTCTTCTCGTCGGCACCGATCTCCTTGAGCCAGGCCATCGGGACCGGCGCGAAGGCCTCGTTCACCTCGTACGCGCCGATGTCGTCGGCCTTCAGGCCGGACTTCGCGAGGGCCTTCTGCGTCGCGGGGATCGGCGCCGTCAGCATGATGATCGGGTTCGCCCCGGCGAGGACAGCGGTGTGGATCCGGGCCATCGGCTTCATGCCCAGCTGCTTGGCCTTCTCGCTGGTCATCATGAGCAGTGCGGCCGAGCCGTCGGAGATCTGCGAGCTGTTGCCCGCCGTGATGACGCCGCCGTCGGGCTTGAAGGCCGGCTTGAGGTTCGCCATGGCCTCGATCGTGCCGCCGCGGCGGACGCCCTCGTCGGCCGTCACCTCGCCGTTCTCGGTGGGGACCGGCACGATCTGCCCGGTGAGCCGGCCCTCGTCCTGCGCGGCAGCCGCCTTCTCGTGGCTGCCCAGGGAGAACTCGTCGAGCTGGGTACGCGACAGGCCCCACTTCTCGGCGATCATCTCGGCGCCGATGCCCTGGTTGGGGAAGGTGCCGTCGTAGCGGTCCAGGAAGGCCTTGGTGAGCGGCATCTGGCCCGCGGTGGACGAGCCCATGGGCACCCGGCTCATCGACTCGACGCCGCCGGCGACGACCACGTCGTACTGGCCCGCGATGAGCCCGGCGGCCGCGAAGTGGACCGCCTGCTGCGAGCTGCCGCACTGCCGGTCGACGGTGACACCGGTGACGGTCTCCGGCCACCCGGCGGTCAGCACGGCGTTGCGGGCGATGTCGAGGGTCTGCTCGCCGACCTGGCTCACGCAGCCCCAGACGACGTCGTCGACGAGTGCCGGATCGACGCCCGAGCGCTTCTGGACCTCCTTCAGCACCAGGGCAGACAGGTCGAGCGGATGCACACCGGAGAGCCCTCCGTTGCGCTTGCCGACTGGGGTACGTACGGCCTCGACGATGACGGCGTCACGCATGGCTTCTCCTTCGCTCCGACGGTGTCTGCACCCAGGTTACCTGCACCGGTGCACGGAAGTGACATGCGGGTCAGCGCTTGGCACCGCGGCGGGCCAGCGCAGCCGGGTCCAGGACCCGGAAGCTGCGCGGTCCCAGGGCGATCCACCCCCGCGACTCGAAGTCGCGCAGGGCCTTGTTCACCGTCTCCCGGGCCGCCCCGACCGCCGCCGCGAGCTGGTCCTGCGTCAGGCCGTGCGCGACCACGCCGTCCTCGTCGGTCCCGAACTGCTCGCGGAGCGCGATCAGCCGCCCGGCCACCCGGCCGGCGACGTCGACGAAGACCAGGTCGACGGTGACGTCGTTGGTACGGCGCAGCCGCCGGGCGAGGACGCGGAACATCTGCTCGGCGACGGCCGGGCGGCCCGCCGCCCACGAGATCAGGTCCTCCCGACGCAGACAGGCGACGACCGAGGGCACCATCGCCCGCCCCGTCGTCGCTCGCGGTCCCGGGTCGAGCGCGGAGGTCTCACCGAAAAGGTCGCCCGCCGCGAGGATCGCCTGGAGCAACGAGCCGGCCGGGCCGCCGTCGGTCGACAGCGACACCCGCCCCTCGAGGACCACGTAGACCGAGCCCTCGTCCTCGACCCCCTGCCGGAACAGCACCTCGTCGCGCCTCAGCACCGTCCGGGTGAAGGACGGGAGCAGCGCGGTCACGTCGTCGTCGGCGATGTTCTGGAGCAGTCCGGCGCGCAGCAGCGCCTCTCGCTCCTCGGGCGCCCAGTCGTCGAGCGGCATGGTCATGGCGGCATCCTGCCGTGTCTTCGTCGCATTGTCTTTGCTGCCCCCCGCTCGGCGTACGGACGGGGTCAGAGTGGCAACGGCTCGGCCAGCGAGCCGACGACATGGTTGGCGCCGGCCGCCGCGAGCTCGTCCTTGTCGAAGTGGTGGCTGGCGACGCCGATGCACGCCATCCCGCCGGCGTGCGCGCCCTCGACGTCGCGCGGGGTGTCGCCCAGCACGACCGCCCGCTCCGGCGGGATCTCGTCGCCGTACGCGAGCGAGGCGCGGCGCAGGCCGAGCTTCACCACCTCGTTGCGGTCGGTGTTGTCCGACCCGTACGCGCCGAAGCAGAACCAGCGGTTGAGGTTGGCGCGGTGCAGCTTGATGTGCCCCGCGACCTCGACGTTGCCAGAAACCAGGCCGAGCAGGTAGCCCTCGGCCAGCAGCTTCGGCAACAGCTCCTCGACGCCGTCGAGGACCCGGTACCCGGTCGACTCGCGGACCGTGTCGTGCAGGTGCCGGTTGCGCGCGTCCATCAGCCTCGCGAACTCCTCCTCGCCCGGGTCGCGGTCCAGCACCGCCTGGAACGTCTGGCGGCCGACGTCCGGGTCCGTCATGCCGTTGTCGGTGAACGCGCCGATGTCGGCGGGGATGCCGTACAGCTCGTCGAAGGCACGCCGCCAGGACTCGGCTCCCGCCCCGCCGGAGTCGATGAGCGTGCCGTCGATGTCGAACAGGAGCGCGAGGTACGAGGCCATACCGGGGAGATTCCCACGTCCGTGTCCGTCACCCGGCCGGGTGGAGCTGCACGCGAGCCGAACACCGAGGTGCCGGCCGGCTCAGGACCGCGGTCGGCGGTGCCGAAGTGACAGGGCGACGGGGAGGGTGCATGGGTGTCGACACGGCGGAGAACTGGCGGGCCGCTACCGAGCTGCTGGGCGACCGGCATGCGCGGATCGGAGCGGCGGAGGACCGCGGCCTGCTCGTCCCCCTGCCCCCGGAGGCCGCGGTACTCGTCCCGTCCGCGCTCGAACAGAACCGAGTCCTCGTCGGGCGGACCGCGCTGGACGCCGTCCGCGTGGAGGACCACACCGCGCTCATCGACGCCTGGGATCGGAACGTCCGGACGGGGCGGTCATCCGTGCCCGTGTGCCTCGCGGACGCACCCGACTCGGGCACCTGGATGATGCACTTCTTCGACGTCCGCGAGCGCATCGGCGTGCACCTGGTGGTGTGCGTACCGACCGACGAGGTCCGCCGGCCCGACGCGACGCTGCCTCCGCGGGAGCGGGCCCGGCCGCGCTTGGCGCGAATGCGCAAGGACCAGCTCGGCATCATCACCGAGATCGACGAGGCCACCACCCAGCTGCTGGGGTGGACACCCGAGGAGGTCCTCGGGCGTCGCTCCAGCGAGCTGATCCACCCGGACGATCGCGACCTGGCCATCGCCAGCTGGCTGGAGATGCTCGGCACGCCCGGTCTGGGGCGGCGGACGCGACTTCGGCACGCGCGACGGGACGGGTCGTGGGCCTGGGTCGAGATCACGAACCAGAACGCCTTGGCGGACAGCGGGCACGTCTTCGCGGAGGTGGTCGACATCTCGGACGAGATGGCCGCGCACGAGGCACTGCGCGCGCGGGAACAGCTGCTGCACCGCCTGGCCGAAGCGCTCCCGGTCGCCGTCGTCCAGACGGACGCGGACGGCGCTGTGCTGTACGCGAACGGCCGCACCGCCGACCTGTTCGGCGCCGAGGCCACGCATGTCGAGGACCTGCTCGCTGCCGTGGCCGCGACGGACAGGGATGGCATCCGTGGCGTGTTCGGACGAGTGCTCTCGGGTGCGGACGGCGCGACCGTGGAGATCGCCCTCGCCAACGGGCGTACCCACCTGTCGGTCGTCGTGCGGCGCCTGGACGAGGGCGGCTCGACGACCGGGGCGGTGGCCTGCTTCACCGACGTGACCGACAGCCTGCGCCTCCGCCATGAGCTCCAGCAGCGCGCAGAGGTCGACCCGCTCACCGGTTCACTGAACCGATCGGCGGTGCTGGACCGGCTGCATCGTGCCGTCGACGCCGGCGGCCCCGGCGTCGCAGTCGTCTTCGTCGACCTGGACGGGTTCAAGGCGGTCAACGACGAGCAGGGTCACGAGACGGGTGACGAGGTGCTCGTCCGCGTGGCGGGCGTGCTCCGCGACGGCTGCCGCGAGGAGGACCACGTCGGCCGGTACGGCGGCGACGAGTTCCTGGTGACGTGCGGCAACGTCGACTCACCGCAGGAGGCGCGCGCCGTCGCCCAACGGTTCGCGACCGCCCTCGCCGAGCACGACCTGCACGCCAGCGTCGGTGTGGCCTGGTCGCGTCCGGGCGGGACGACAGTGCGCCAGCTCGTCGCCGCCGCCGACACGGCGATGTATGCCGCCAAGGCCACCCGCAACGGCGAGGTCGTGCTGGCCTCGTGACATCGGCGCCTGCTGCGGCCCCGCGCCGATGAGAATCTGCACGTTCCGCGGGCAGATGCGGGACCGACCGATCATCATGTGTAGGTGGCCCGCGTGAGCCGTCGTTGGCGAGTGCTGGCGGCAGCCTTGGCATTGTCGGTGGCAGGGGTGGTCGCCGGCGCCACCGTGCCGAGAGCGCACGCCCACGGAAGGGTGCCGGTGGGGGCCGTGCACGTTGCCGGGGAGACCGCGCAGGACGTCGTCACCGGGCGGCTGCTGTTCGTCGGCGCCTCGTACAGCATCGGGCTCGGGGCGACGAACGCGGCCGAGGGGTACGCCTCGCTGCTCGCGGACCGCATGCACCAGCCGTACTCGGTCAACGCCGTGTCCGGTACCGGCTTCCAGAACGCGGGCCGGCATCACTCCGGCACGTTCGCCGAGCGGATCGCAAGAATCCCGGTGCTGCCTGCTCCCAGCATCGTCGTCATCCAGGGCGGCCGGGACGACACCCGCTTCCCGTCGAGCCGCGAGTACGCCGCCGCGCTCGACACGATCCAGCTGGCGCAGCACCGATTCCGGTCGGCGCGCGTCGTCGTCCTCGGGCCGATCCCCGCGGTGCTGCCCGTGAGCACGCGGATCCTCGCGATCCGCAGCGCCATCGGACAGGCCTGCCGCGCTGCCCGGGCGGGGTTCATCGACCCGATCGCCCAGCGGTGGATCACTCCCGAGAACATCCGCTCCTACAGCGGGCGGATCCACGGGCATCCCAACGACGCGGGCTACGCCTACATCACCACCCGGCTGATCGCCGCGCTGCCGGCGGCCCTGCACGCGTCCCAGCCGCCGCTCCAGCCCCTACCGACCCCCAGCGCCTCACCCACCACCGCTGCGCTGACCTGACGCAGGAGCGGTCGGCGCTTCCACCCGGGCACGGCCCCGTGCAGACTGCGCGCATGCCTGCGGACACCGCCCTTCTCGCCGACGTCTACCGCGACCTGCACGTCCACCCGGAGCTGTCGTTCCAAGAACACCGGACGGCGGCACTCGTCGCCGACCGCCTGACCACACTCGGGTACGAAGTCACGACCGGCGTCGGCCGCACGGGGGTCGTCGGCGTGCTGCGCAACGGCGAGGGCCCGACAGCGCTGCTCCGCGCGGACATGGACGCGCTGCCGGTGCTGGAGAAGACCGGTCTTCCGTACGCGAGCACGGTCCGGGGCGTCGACCCGGACGGGCTGGACGTGCCGGTCATGCACGCCTGCGGCCACGACATGCACGTGACGTGCCTGCTCGGCGCCGCCGACGAGCTCGCCGCCGACCGGACGGCCTGGTCCGGGAACCTCGTCCTGGTCTTCCAGCCCGCCGAGGAGCTCGGGGGCGGAGCGCAGGGGATGGTCGACGACGGGCTGTTCGAGCGGTTCCCGCGGCCCGACGTCGTCCTGGGCCAGCACGTCGGCCCGATGCCGGCGGGGCTCATCGGTCTGCACGCCGGCCCGGCGTTCGCCGCCGCGGACGCCCTGCGGATCACGCTGCACGGCCGGGGCGGCCACGGCTCGCGGCCGGAGGCCGCGATCGACCCGGTCGTCATGGCGGCGGCAACGGTGATGCGGCTGCAGACCGTCGTCTCCCGGGACGTCGCGGCGACCGACCCGGCGGTGGTCACCGTGGGGGCGATCCGTGCCGGGACCAAGAGCAACATCATTCCGGACGAGGCGGAGCTGCTGCTGTCGGTCCGCTCGTTCGACGAGAAGGTCCGGGCGTCGGTTCTCGCGTCGATCCGCCGGGTGGTCGAGGCCGAAGCGGCCGCGTCCGGCGCGACCGAGCCGCCCGAGATCGTCATGAACGAGGGCTTTCCGGTGCTGGTCAACGACCCGGCGGCCAGTGAGCGCACGCGGGCCGCGCTGGCCGCCCGGTTCGACCCGGCGTTCGTGGTCGACCCCGGGACCGTGACCGGCAGCGAGGACGTCGGCATCTTCGGGACCGCGGCCGGCGTCCCGACGGTCTACTGGATCCTCGGCGGCGCCGACCACAGCCACTTCGCGGGAGCCGACTCGGTCGAGCAGATGGCCACGCTCGTGCGGGACCTGCCGGCGAACCACTCGCCGCTGTTCGCACCCGTCATCGAGCCGACCATCTCGACCGGCGTGGCCGCTCTCGTCACGGCGGCGCAGGCCTGGCTGCCGGCCGGCTGACCGCGGCGCCCGTCAGTGGTGGCGGCGAGCGCGGACGACCGCGTCGTGGACGGTGACCTCGGGCCCGTCCTGGTGCCGCGCCCGGCGGGGGCGCGCCTCGGCGACCTCTACCTGCCACCCCGGGCCGAGTGCACCGACGACCTCGTCGGGAGTCCAGGCGGCCTCCTCGAGGTGCGGCCGGGCCACGCCGCTCTCCGCGTCCGACGGGTCGTGCCCGACGACGAGGAGGGTGCCCCCCGGTGCCACGGCCGCCGCGAGATGCGCGAACAGGGTGGGACGACGGTCCAGCGGCAGGTGAACGAAGTGGCTGGACACCAGGTCGTACGTGCCGGGCGCCTCGTCGCGGGACAGGTCGAGGTGCACCCAGGACACCTCCAGTCCCCGCTCTTTCGCCTGTGCCGCAGCGCGTTCCAGGGCGACCGACGAGATGTCGACGCCGGTGACCCGCCAACCGCGTGCGGCGAGCCAGCAGGCGTCGCCGCCCTCCCCCGCCCCCGCGTCCAGGGCCGTACCGGGCGGCAGGTCACTGATCTCGGCGACGAGCACCGCGTTCGGGTTCCCGCTCCACGCGTGCTGGCTGCCGCGGTACCGCTCATCCCAGGCCTGCTCGCCGTACGGGGACTCGTCCGTCACGCGGCGACCCGCTCCCAGACCGCGGCGAGGCCCTGACCCCCGCCGATGCACATGGTCTCCAGGCCGTAGCGCGCCTCGCGGCGGTCCATCTCCCGCAGCAGCGTCGCGAGTATCCGCGCCCCCGTCGCCCCGACCGGATGGCCGAGGGAGATGCCGCTGCCATGGACGTTCAACCGCGCGTCGTCGTCGGCGATCCCCCACGTACGGGTGACCGCGAGGACCTGCGCGGCGAACGCCTCGTTCAGCTCGATGAGGTCGAGGTCGCCCATCGTGAGTCCCGCGCGGTCGAGGGCCTTCGCGGTCGCCGGCACCGGGCCGATGCCCATCATCGCGGGATGGACGCCGGCCGCTGCCCAGGAAACCAGGCGGGCCAGCGGCCGTAGCCCCAGCGAGGCCGCGCGCTCGGGCGTCGTCACCAGGCAGGCCGCGGCGCCGTCGTTCTGGCCGCTCGCGTTGCCGGCGGTGACGGTGCTGTCCGGATCCTGGCGTCGCATGACCGGCTTCAGCGCGGCCAGGGACTCGAGGGTCGTCTCGGGCCGCGGGTGCTCGTCGGTGTCGACGACGGTGTCGCCGCGGCGGCCGTGCACGGTCACCGGGACGAGCTCGTCGTCGAAGGTGCCGTTCTTCTGTGCGGCCACCGCGCGCTCGTGCGAGTGCAGGGACAGCACGTCCTGGTCCTCCCGGGAGATGCCGTGCTCGCGCCGCAGGTTCTCGGCGGTCTCGAGCATCCCGCCGGGGACGGGGTAGTTCTCGCCGCCGGACGTCACCCGGCCGCGGGCGAGCCGGTCGAAGAACGTCTGGTTCTCCGACCGGGCACCCCAGCGCATGGCGGTCGTGTAGTACTCGGCCTGGCTCATGCTCTCGGCGCCGCCCGCGATGACGACGTCGCTCACGCCGGTCTGCACCTCCATCGCCGCCATGAGCACCGTCTGGAGGCCCGACCCGCACCGCCGGTCGAGCTGCAGGCCCGGGACTTCGATCGGGATGCCCGCGTCGAGGGCGGCGACCCGCCCGATCGCCGGGGCCTCGCCGTTGGGGTAGCACTGGCCGAACAGCACGTCGTCGACCGCCTCCGGCGGGACACCGGTGCGGTCGAGAAGGGCCCGGATCACGGTCGCTCCGAGCGCGGCGGCCGGGACGTCGCGCAGGGCTCCCCCGTACCGGCCGACGGGTGTGCGAAGTGGCTCACAGATGACGGCGGTACGCACGGGGCAGCCTCTTTTCCGGTACGGCGACGAGCGCGTCTAGCCTCTCAGGTCGGCTCACCGCGGCGGAAGGAGGACGGCCCGTGACGGCTCCCGCCCGCGCCGACCTGGCCGAGCTGCGTACCGATGTGCGGTCGTTCCTGGCGGCGGAGCTGGCGGCTGGCGGGTTCGTGCCGCGGTGTGACAACTGGCTGGCGGGGTGGGACGAGGCGTTCAGCGGCCGGCTGGCGGAGCGGGGTTGGGTGGGGCTGACGATCCCGGTGGAGTACGGCGGCCGCGGCCGTGGTGCGGTGGAGCGGTTCGTGGTCACCGAGGAGTTGCTGGCAGCGGGGGCGCCGGTGGCTGCGCACTGGATCGCGGACCGGCAGATCGCGCCGTCGCTGTTGCGGTACGGGACGGAGGAGCAGCGGCGCCGGTACCTGCCGGAGATCGCGGCGGGCCGGTGTTTCTTCGGGATCGGGATGAGTGAGCCGGACTCGGGGTCGGACCTGGCGTCGGTGCGGACGCGCGCGATGCGGGTCGACGGGGGCTGGCGGCTGGAGGGGACGAAGGTCTGGACGAGCGGCGCGCACCGCGCCCACGCGTTCTTCGTGCTGGCCCGGTCCGCGCCGCTGGACGCGGCTCACCGGCATGACGGGTTGTCGCAGTTCCTGGTGCCGCTGGACTCGCCCGGGGTCGAGGTCCGGCCGATCCGGCTGCTGACCGGGGAGGCGCACTTCAACCAGGTGATCTTGGACGGGGTCTTCGTACCGGACGCGATGGTCCTCGGCGAGGTGGGGGCGGGGTGGGCGCAGGTCACGTCCGAGCTCGCGTTCGAGCGCAGCGGTCCGGAGCGGTTCTTGTCGACGTTCCCGCTGCTCGCCCTTCTCACCACCGTGGTCGGCCGGGAGGTCGAGGACGGCCGGGCCCTGGGTGGCCTGCTGGCGCGGCTGTGGTCGCTGCGGCAGATGTCGATGCGGGTCGCGGGCGTGCTGGCCGCGGGCGGGGACGCGGACCTGCCCGCGGCGGTGGTGAAGGAGCTCGGTACCCGGTTCGAGGGTGAGGTCGTCGAGGTCGCGACCCGGTTGCTGGACCTCGAGCCGGATCCCGGTGCGAACGGCGAGCTGGCGCGGATGTTGGCGCAGGCGACGCTGCACGCGCCGGGGTTCACGATCCGCGGCGGCACCAACGAGATCCTGCGCGGCGTGATCGCCCGGGGGGTGGGGTTGCGATGACCGCGCCCGACAGCGGCGGAGGCGTGTCGGCGGAGGAGCTGGCCGCCGTCGAGGCCGCCGTCGACGACGTTCTCGGGGACCGGAGCGACCCGGCCGGTGAGGGGTACGACGCCGGGCTGTGGTCGGCGCTCGCCGGTGCGGGCCTGACGGCGGTAGGCCTGCCGGAGGCACGGGCGGGCAGCGGCGGGTCGCTGACGGCGGCCGTACGGATCGCCGTCCGGGCGGGTGCGTTCGCTGCCCGGGTCCCGCTCGCCGACTCGTCGCTGGTCGCCGGCTGGCTGCTGACCGCGGCCGGGCTCGACCTGCCTGCCGGGCCGGTCACCACGGGCACCGGCTCGGTACGGTCCGACGGCGGGCGGATCGTCGGCTCGCTCACCCGGGTGCCGTACGCCCGCGATGCCGACCGGCTCGTCGTACTCGCCGACGACGGGCGCGTCGCCTGCCTGGACCCGGCATCCTGCACGGTCACCCCGGGCCGCAACCTCGCGGACGAGCCCCGCGACGAGGTCGCATTCGACGCACCTGCGGCCGAGTCGGGACACGTCGATCCCGCTGCCGCGCAAGAACTTCGGCTGCGGGGAGCACTCGCCCGCAGCGCCCAGATCGCTGGCTCCGTCAGCCGCGTCCAGCAGATGGTCGTCACCTACGCGCAGCAGCGGGAGCAGTTCGGCCGGCCGATCGGCCGCTTCCAAGCCGTCCAGCACCACACGGCGACCCTGGTCTGCGAGGTCGCCGCAGCCAGCGCCGCCGTCGACGGCGCTACCGCCACCTGGCAGGCCCACGGGCCGACCAGCCCGCGGACGTTCTTCGCCGTGGCCGCCGCCAAGGTGCGTACCGCCCAGGCCGCCGGCCTCGTCGCCGCGATCGCCCACCAGGTCCACGGCGCCATCGGCATGACCGACGAGCACCCCCTGCACTCCTGGACCACCCGCCTGTGGTCCTGGCGTACCGAATGGGGCGGGGAGGCGATCTGGTCCCAGCACCTCGCCGAGCGGGCCACAGCCGCCGGCCGAGAACACCTGTGGGCACTGGTCGAGTCCGCATCCTGACCCGATGCGACCGCCCTCCGCGCCGCAGCGCGTGGTTAGCCTTCGGCCGTGAGCGCCGTCGAAGCCCGGGGTGACCTGACGGCTGCGCCCGCCCCTTCGGTCGAACGGCGGCCACTCCTCGCGCTGACCTGGGCCCACCTGCTCAACGACGGTGCCGGCAACTACCTGCCCGGTGTCCTGCCCGCCGTGCTGACGTCGCTGGACGCGCCGGTCCGGCTGGCCGGAGTCCTGACCGCCGCGCTCACGGTTGGTCAAGCCCTCCAACCGGTCACAGGCTGGCTCGCCGATCGTCTCGGCGGCCGAAGCCTCGTGGTCCTCGGGCTGCTGCTCAGCTCACTCGGCGGCGGCCTGCTGGGCGTCGCGCACTCCGTGTGGGTCACCGTCCTGCTACTGCTCATGATCGGTACAGGCAGCGGCTTCTTCCACCCGCAGGCGCTCGCGGGCGTGCGCAGTCTGCTGCACGGCCGGCAAGGCCTCGTCACATCGTTCTTCCTCGTCGGTGGCGAGCTCGGACGGGGGATCTGGCCGACCGCGGCGAGCCTGGTCGTGTCACATCTGGGGCTCGTGAACCTCTGGATCGTGTGCCTACCCGGAATCCTGACGCTGCCGTTGCTCGGCCGGCTCGCGCCCCGGCTCCCCGCGTCGTCCGCGGAGCGCAGGCGTATCCGGTGGCGCCGCCACACCCGACCGCTCGCCGTGCTCGTCGGCTACCGGTGCATCCAGGCGCTGTCGCTGTACGCGCTCGTGACCTACATTCCGATCCTCTGGCACCAACGCGGTGGGTCGCTCGTCGGTGGCGCGTCGATCATCACGACGCTGCTCGTCGTCGGGATCGTGGGCAACCTCTGGGGCGGCCATCTCGCCGACGAGATCGGCCGCATCCCCGTCCTGCTCGCGTCCGCGCTGACGACCGCCGCCCTCATCGTCCCGCTGGTGACCGTGCACGGGGTGTGGATCTGGGTCGTCGCGGCGCCCCTGGGGATCGCCGCGTTCCTGACCGCGTCGACGACGATCCTCATCGGGCAGGACATCTTTCCCGAGAACCGGTCCATGGGGTCGGGCATCGCGCTCGGTCTGGCCAACGGGGTCGGCGCCCTGCTGGTCCTGCTCATCGGGCTCTGGGCCAGCGACCAGGACGTGACCACGGTGCTGGTGGTGATCGCGGTACTGAGCGCCGCGTCCGCGCCGCTCGTGTTCGCGCTGCCCCGGCCGCTCTGGCACGCGTCGACCGACGCATCGCCGCCCTCCGCGTCCTGATCCGGATCGCCCCTGCAAGCTCAGCCTTGTCCCGCCCGCGGGTGTCGCATAGCGTCGGCCGGGCCCGCTGCGATCCCGAAGGAGCGCCATGACCTCGGAGACGTCCGGGGATGTCGGCATCGAGATCGGCGACGACTCCGTGGCCATCGTCGAGCTGCGCCGGCCGCCCGAGAACTACTTCGACGTCGCGATGATCCGGGCTCTCGCCGACGCGTACGCGACCCTCGACGAGGACCCTCGCTGCCGGGCGATCGTCCTGTGCTCGCAAGGCAAGCACTTCTGTGCCGGTGCCGACTTCTCGGGTCGGCGCGCGGCTCCTGTCGGCGAAAGAGGTGCCGCGTCGCTGTACGTCGAGGCGGTGCGGCTGTTCGAGGCCGCCACCCCGGTCGTCGCAGCCGTTCAGGGCGCGGCGGTCGGCGGGGGGCTCGGCCTGGCCTGCTCGGCCGACTTCCGCGTGGCCGGGCCGCAGGCGCGGTTCGCGGCGAACTTCGCGCGGCTCGGCTTCCACCACGGCTTCGGCCTGACCGTCACCCTGCCCCCGATCGTCGGCGAGCAGCACAGCCTCGAATTGCTTTACACCGGTCGCCGCATCACCGGGGAGGAGGCCGCGCGCATCGGGCTGTGCGACCGGCTGGTGCAGCAGGACGAGGTTCGGACCGCCGCGCGCGCACTGGCGGCGGAGATCGCCGGGTCGGCACCGCTGGCCGTGCGCTCCATCCGGGCGACCATGCGGGCGGGGCTCGCCGACCGGGTGCGGGCAGCGGTCGACCGCGAGGACGCCGAGCAGAGCCGGCTACGAGAGACCGCCGACTGGGGCGAGGGCGTCCGCGCGATGGCCGAACGCCGTACGCCTCGGTTCGAGGGACGATAAGTGCTGGTACGTAGGAGAAAGCGCGTTTGATGAGCGATCCCGACCAGCACGTTCCGACAGACACCGATGCGCTGCGCGACGAGGTGCGCCGCTGGCTCGCGGCGGCGTGGGACCCCGACCTCAGCCTGCGCGCGTGGCGCGAGCGGCTGGCCGACTCCGGCTGGGGTTGCCCGACGTGGCCGCTCGCCTGGTGCGGCCGCGACCTCTCGGCGTCCCTCGCGGGCGTCGTCGCGGAGGAGATGGCGCGGGCCGGGGCGGTCGGGCCCGCCGAGGGCGTCGGCATGACCCTCGCCGCGCCGACGCTCCTCGCACACGGCTCGGAAGACCTCAAGCGGAGGTACATCCGGCCCACGTTCACCGGCGAGACCAGCTGGTGCCAGCTGTTCAGTGAACCGGGTGCCGGGTCGGACCTCGCCGGGCTGACGACCCGCGCCGAGCGCGACGGTGACGGCTGGGTGGTGACGGGGCAGAAGGTCTGGAACACCTCCGCCCACCACGCCGACGTGGGGCTGCTGCTCGCTCGTACCGACCGAGACGTGCCCAAGCACCGGGGTCTCACGTACTTCGTGCTGCCCATGCACC
>DASVGV010000079.1:0-13186 GCA_036379355.1 Mycobacteriales bacterium
GGGTCGCCCGAGGAGCGCCGCGCGCAGGGGCGGCTCGCCGCCGCCGAGGCCGCCGGCCGTACCTGACCCGCGCCACCTGACCGCCGCCGGCGTTCCGGTCGGCACTGGATGTCGAGGTTCCGGGCAGCCTCGCCGCCTCAGACTGGCCGGAACCTCGACATTCGGGGGCAGAAGCCAGGTTGCGCACGCCGAAGGCGGGCCGAGGGGAGCGCCCGGACGCGGGGGTCAGCCGCCGGGCTTCCAGAGCACGTCGCCGCCGGGATTGGCGACCCGGGCCAGGATGAACAGCAGGTCCGAGAGCCGGTTGAGGTAGCGGGCGGTGAGCGGGTTCGTGGTGTCCGGCTCGGCCTCCAGCAGCGCCCACGCCGCCCGCTCGGCGGCCCGGGCGGATGTCCGCGCCACGTGCAGCAGGCTGGCCCCGACGGTTCCGCCCGGCAGGATGAAGCTGTTCAGCTTCGCGAGCGCCTCGTTGTGCTCGTCGCACGCCGCCTCGAGCCGCTCGACGTACGCATCGGTGATCCGCAGCGGCGGGTGCTTCGGGTTCGGCGAGATCGGCGTCGCGAGGTCTGCGCCGACGTCGAACAGGTCGTTCTGCACCCGCCCGAGCAGCGCGCGTACGCCGTCCGGGATCTCCGGTCCACCGACCGCCAGGGCGACGCCGATCGCCGCGTTCGTCGCATCGGTGTCGCCGTACGCGCCGACCCGCAGGGCCGTCTTCCGCGCGCGGGACATGTCGCCGAGCGCGGTCGTGCCGTCGTCGCCGGTACGCGTGTAGATCCGGGTGAGATGCACCGCCATGGCGCCACCCTAGGGGCTGCGCGCCGTAGGCTGCCTCGCATGCCGGACGGAGCGTCGTACGACCGCTGGGTCGTCCGCGGCGGCGCGCGGCTCGCCGGCGAGGTCGCCGTCACCGGCGCCAAGAACTCGGTGCTGAAGCTGCTGGCCGCGACGCTGCTGGCGCCCGGGCGCAGCGTGCTGACCAACGTGCCGGACATCGCCGACGTCCGCATCATGGGCGAGCTGCTGCGCTCGCTCGGTGCCGACCTCCAGCACGACGCCCAGGCCGGCGTGGTGACCGTCGACGTCCCGGAGACGATCGGGGACACGGCCGAGTACGACCTCGTACGGCTGATCCGCGGCTCGTTCGTGCTGCTCGGGCCGCTGCTGGCCCGCCGCGGCCGGGCCCGCGTGGGACTGCCCGGCGGGGACGCCATCGGCTCGCGGCAGATCGACCTGCACCTGGCCGGCATGGCACGCCTCGGCGCCGACGTGAGCGTCGAGCACGGGTACGTCGTCGCCACGTCCGGCAACCTCGTCGGCGCCCAGATCTGGCTCGACATCCCGAGCGTGATGGCCACCGAGAACCTGCTGCTCGCCGCCGTCCTCGCCAAGGGCACGACGGTCATCGACAACGCGGCCCGCGAGCCGGAGGTGGCCGACCTCGCCGAGATGCTCGTCGAGATGGGCGCGCAGGTCGACGGCATCGGGACCAGCACGCTCACCGTCGAGGGCGTGGACGCGCTCCACCCGTGCGAGCACGCGACGGTCCCGGACCGGATCGTCGCCGGGACGTTCGCGGTCGGTGCGCTCATGACCCGCGGCGACGTGACCGTGCGCGGCGCCCGCGCGGACCACCTCGACATGCCGCTGACCAAGCTCGGCGAGGCCGGCGCGCAGGTCGACGTGCTGCCCGACGGCTTCCGCGTCCACGCCGACCGCCGGCCCCGTGCCGTGGACGTGTCGACGCTGTACTACCCGGGCTTCCCGACCGACCTCCAGCCGCTGGCGATCGCGCTGCTGTCCATCTCCGAGGGCTCGGCGATGCTGACCGAGAACGTCTTCGACGGCCGGTTCCAGTTCGTCGACGAGCTGGTACGCCTCGGCGCGGACGTGCACGTCAGCGGTCACCACGTGATCGTCCGCGGCCGGCCGCAGCTGTCGTCCGCGCCCGTGCAGGTGGGCGACATCCGCGCCGGCGCGGCCCTCATCCTTGCCGGGCTGGTGGCGGACGGCGTGACCGAGGTGTTCGACGCGGGCCACCTCGACCGGGGGTACGCCGGGTTCGACGCCCAGCTGCGGGCGCTCGGCGCCGACGTCCACCGGCGCTGAACCGAGCGGGCGTCAGCGGCCGAGGACGGCCGTGGCGCGCTCCTCGTCCTGCGGGAACACGAGCACGTGGTGCCCGGGCGGTCGTACCGTCGCGAATCCGCGGGCGTCGACGAACGCCATCTGGTGGGCGGGCCCGAGAGTGGCGCGGATGCCGGCGGAGGCGAGCCGGTCGCGGGCCAGCTGAGCCTCCCGCTCGAGCGTGATCGTGGCCACCGGGACCAGCAGGCCGTAGTCCTTGCTGCCGGGCCGCACGTTCGGCGCGAACACCCACCGGCTGATCAGGCCGAGCACCACGACGACGCCGAAGGCCAGCAGCGACGCGAAGTACTCCACGCGCCCCAGTGTGCACCTCGGCGACACGCCGCCGGTGATCACCGTGACGGGCGTCACCGACCGCCACACTGCGAGCACGCTGGGAATCGGCTCGGATGTCGCCGAACAGGCAACCTTCGGGGCCCGGCGTGCGTCTACTTCCCCGACGCGAGAAGGCAGGTCGTCATGGACGCAGCAGCGCACCGCGCGGTCATCGCGCTTCCCAGGCCGGGAGAGCCGTCGGCCGTGACCATCGAGCACGTCGACCCGGGCCAGCGGGTCCGCGTGTCGGGGCGCATCGACGCCCATACCGTGGCCGACGTCCGGATGGCCCTGCGGGAGGCCATCGACCACGGCGACGGCCCGCTGTACGTCGAGGCGGCCGGCGTCGAGATGGGTGACACCACCGGCCTGGGCGCGCTGCTCGGCGCGCATCGCCGCTCCCTGCGGTCGAGCCGCTCGCTGGTGCTCGTCGACGTTCCGCAGGCGCTCGATCGGTTGCTCACCGCGACCCGGCTGGACCGCGTCCTGCGTACGGAGGTCGCGCGCCCGAGCGCCCACGCCGCCTCCGCCTGACGACCTCAGCCGGATCGGGCGAAGCCCTACCATTCTGGCCATGAGCGACGAGCCGGGGAACGGTCAGGCAAGCGCGGCGACCGGGCGACGGGAGCGCGACCGGCCGTGGGTGATGCGGACGTACGCCGGGCACTCGTCGGCCACCGCCTCCAACGCGCTCTACCGCGGCAACCTGGCCAAGGGGCAGACCGGGCTGTCGGTCGCCTTCGACCTGCCGACCCAGACCGGCTACGACCCCGGCGACGAGCTGGCCCGCGGCGAGGTCGGCAAGGTCGGGGTCCCGATCAGCCACCTCGGCGACATGCGCGCGCTGTTCGACGGCATCCCGCTGGCCGAGATGAACACGTCGATGACGATCAACGCCACCGCGATGTACCTGCTGGCGCTCTACCAGGTCGTCGCCGAGGAGCAGGCCGGCACCGACGTCCGGCACGCGCTCACCGGCACCACCCAGAACGACATCGTCAAGGAGTACCTCTCCCGCGGCACGTACGTCTTCCCGCCGGGACCGTCGCTGCGCCTGATCACCGACATGATCGCGTACACGGTCACCGAGATCCCGAAGTGGAACCCGATCAACATCTGCAGCTATCACCTGCAGGAGGCCGGGGCGACGCCGGTGCAGGAGCTGGCGTACAGCCTGTGCACCGCGATCGCGGTCCTCGACGCCGTGCGCGACGCCGGCCAGGTGCCCGCCGAGCAGTTCGGTGCCGTCGTCGCGCGGATGTCGTTCTTCGTGAACGCCGGCGTGCGCTTCGTCGAGGAGATGTGCAAGATGCGCGCGTTCACGCGCCTCTGGGACGAGATCACCCAGGAGCGGTACGGCGTGCAGGACCCCAAGCAGCGCCGCTTCCGCTACGGCGTGCAGGTCAACTCGCTCGGCCTCACCGAGGCGCAGCCGGAGAACAACGTCATCCGCATCGTGCTCGAGACGCTGGGGGTCACGCTGTCGAAGGACGCGCGCGCCCGCGCCCTCCAGCTGCCGGCCTGGAACGAGGCGCTCGGCCTGCCGCGGCCCTGGGACCAGCAGTGGTCGCTGCGGATCCAGCAGATCCTCGCGTACGAGACCGACCTGCTCGAGTACGACGACCTGTTCGAGGGGTCGGTCGTGGTGAACGCCAAGGTCGAGGAGATGTGCGCGGCCACCCGGGCCGAGATGGACAAGGTCCAGGCGATGGGCGGCGCGGTTGCCGCGGTCGAGAGCGGCTACATGAAGCAGTCGCTGGTCGCCTCGCACGCCGAGCGCCGGCGCCGGATCGAGGCGGGCGAGGACGTGGTCGTCGGCGTCAACAAGTTCACGACCACCGAGCCGAACCCGCTGGTCGCCGATCTCGACGGGGCGATCATGGTCGCCGAGCCGGGCGTCGAGGCGCGGGCGGTGGAGGCGATCCGCACCTGGAAGGCGGGGCGCGACGCCACGGCCGTCGACGACGCGCTGCGCCGCCTGCGCGACGACGCGAAGACCGAGGCCAACCTCATGCCCGCGTCGCTGGCGTGTGCCCGCGCCGGGGTGACCGTGGGCGAGTGGGGCGCGGCGCTGCGCGAGACGTTCGGCGAGTACCGCGCGCCGACCGGCGTCAGCGGCGTGTCGGTCGCCGGGACCGGTGAGGCGATCGCCGCGGTCCGCGCCGAGGTCAAGGCGACCGGGGAGGCGCTGGGACGGCGGCTGAAGGTCCTGGTCGGGAAGCCGGGGTTGGACGGCCACTCCAACGGCGCCGAGCAGATCGCCGTACGCGCCCGCGACGTCGGGTTCGAAGTGGTCTACCAGGGCATCCGCCTCACGCCCGCGCAGATCGTGTCGGCGGCGGTCGAGGAGGACGTCCACGTCGTCGGCCTGTCGATCCTGTCCGGCTCGCATCTCGAGCTGATCCCGCAGGTGCTGGACGGGCTTCGGGAGGCCGGTGCGGGTGATCTGCCGGTGATCGTCGGCGGGATCATCCCGGAGGCCGATGCTGCGGCGTTGGAGAAGCAGGGCGTCGCCGCCGTGTTCACCCCGAAGGACTTCGACATGACCGTCGTGATGCGCCGCATCGTCGGCGTCATTCGCGACGCGAACGATCTCCCGCCGCTGGACTGACCGTGTGCGGCGGCGTTCCGCGTACGCTCGGCGGAACCGGATCGACACGAGGAGCGACGGCGATGCAGAGCACGATGATGGACGGGGACCTGACCGTCGGCGCGATCCTGCGGCACGGCCGGAACCTCTACGCCGACCGGCAGGTGTTCACCTTCACCGGCGTCGACACGCCGCCGCGCGTCCGGACGTTCGCCGAGATCGCCGAGCGGGTCGACCGGCTCGCCGCCGCGCTGACCGGGCTCGGCATCGGCGCCGGCGACCGCGTGGGCACGTTCATGTGGAACACCGCCGAGCACCTCGAGGCCTACCTCGCGATCCCCGCCATGGGCGCGGTGCTGCACACGCTCAACATCCGCCTGTTCCCCGAGCAGGTGACCTACATCGCCACCCACGCCGAAGACAAGATCGTCCTCGCCGACCATTCACTGCTGCCGGTCCTGCTGCCCATGCTCCCGGACATGAAGACCGTCGAGACGGTCGTGATCGCCAACGGCCCGGTCGCGGACGCCGAGTCCGGCCGCGGCGAGGCGACCCAGACGTTCCTGGCGTACGAGGACCTGCTCGCCGAGCAGTCCGGCTCGTACGACTGGCCCGAGCACATCGACGAGAAGTCGATGGCCGCGATGTGCTACACGTCCGGCACGACCGGCAACCCCAAGGGCGTGGCGTACAGCCACCGCTCGACCTGGCTGCACTCGGCGGCCGCCACGAGCGCCAACTGCGCGAGCATCTGCCAGTCCGACCGGGTGCTGCCGATCGTGCCGATGTTCCACGCGAACGCCTGGGGCTACCCGTACGCGGCGTGGGGGGCGGGAGCCGACCTCGTGTTCCCGGCGCACGGCATGGCGTCCGACGCGCTCGCCTCGTTCATCCACGCGACCCGGCCGACGGTGTCCGCGGGCGTCCCGACGATCTTCAACGACCTGATGCGCTGGGGGGAGCGCAACGAGCTCGACCTCAGCTCGTTCCGGTTGCTGTTCTGCGGCGGCTCGGCGGTGCCGCTGCCGCTGATGCAGGCCTACCACGACCGGTTCGGGCTGGAGATCATCCAGGGCTGGGGGATGACCGAGACCTCGCCGGTCGCGTCGGTGGCGATCCCCCCGGCGGACGTGGAGCCGTTCTCGGACGAGTACTGGGCCTACCGCGCGACCGCCGGCCGGCTGCTGTTCGGCGTCGAGGGGCGCATCGTCGGCGAGGACGGGACCGTGGCGCCGAACGACGGCGAGACGGTCGGGGAGCTGGAGGTACGCGGGCCGTGGGTGACCGGCTCGTACTACCACCACGACGACGACGACCGGTTCGACGACGGCTGGCTCAAGACCGGCGACGTCGGGTCGCTGTCGCCCGACGGGTTCATCCGCATCAGCGACCGCTCCAAGGACGTGATCAAGTCCGGGGGCGAGTGGATCTCGAGCGTCGACCTGGAGAACGCGCTGTCGGGCCACCCCGCCGTCGCCGAGGCGGCCGTCGTCGGCGTTCCGGACGAGCAGTGGTCCGAGCGCCCGCTGGCCGCCGTCGTCCTCGCCGAGGGCAAGAAGGCCGAGCCCGAGGAGCTGCGGGAGTTCCTCGGCGGCAAGGTCGCCAAGTGGTGGCTGCCCGAGCGCTGGACGTTCATCGACGCCGTACCGAAGACCAGCGTCGGCAAGTTCGACAAGAAGGTGATCCGCCAGCGTTACACCGACGGCGAGCTCGAGGTCACCCAGCTGGAAGGCTCCACCCGCCACTGACCGTTTCGTCGGCTGCGCCCCTCCCCGCGAGATGCGCCAGTTCGCCACGTCTCGCGGCGTACGACGCGCGCTTGCCACATCTCGGCGGGAAGGGGTGGCGCCGTAGGCTGCGCCGGTGCGGTTGGTCGTGGCGCGGTGCAGCGTCGACTACGTCGGCCGGCTGACCGCGCACCTGCCGAGCGCCGTACGCCTGCTCTTGGTCAAGGCCGACGGCAGCGTCTCGGTCCACGCCGACGACCGCGCGTACAAGCCGCTGAACTGGATGAGCCCGCCGTGCGTGCTGGCGGAGGCGCCGGGCGTGTGGCGGGTCACCAACAAGACCGGCGAGCAGCTGGTGATCACCCTCGAGGACGTCCTGCACGACTCGTCGCACGAGCTCGGCATCGACCCGGGGCTGCAGAAGGACGGTGTGGAGGCGCACCTCCAGGCGCTGCTCGCCGACCGCTGTCACGTCCTGGGTGAGGGATTGTCCCTGGTACGACGGGAGTTTCCGACCGACATCGGTCCGGTCGACCTGCTGTGCCGGGACGCCACCGGTGGCCACGCGATCGTGGAGATCAAGCGGCGCGGCGAGATCGACGGCGTCGAGCAGCTGACGCGGTATCTGGACCGGCTCTCGACCGACGCCTCGCTCCAGCCGCTGCGCGGGATCTTCGCGGCGCAGCAGATCACGCCGCAGGCCCGGGTGCTCGCGGACGCCCGCGGCATCACCTGCGTGGTCGTCGACTATGACGAGCTGCGCGGCATCGAGGGCACGACGCCCACGCTTTTCTGACCGGCTAGTGTCCGGCGGCATGGCAGAGGTGGCGACGCAGACGCGCGGCAGCATCCTGGGCACGCGGGTCGCCCGCATCGAGGACCCCGCGTTCCTCACCCGGGGCGCGACCTATACCGACGACGTCGTCGACGACCGCCTCGCAGGAGCGCTGCGCGCCACGTTCGTCCGCTCGCCGATCGCGCACGCGCGCATCACGTCCATCGACACGTCCGACGCGCTCGCAGCCGACGGCGTGGTCGCGGTGCTCACGGCCGCCGATCTGGCCGGCGTCCCGGAGACGCAGGCGCCGCCGATGCCGTTCCTGCCCGCGCCGATGGCTCAGCCGTTGTTGGCGAAGGACGTGGTCCGGTTCGTGGGCGAGCCCGTGGCCGTGGTGCTCACCGACGACGCGTACCAGGGCGAGGACGCCGCCGAGCTGGTCGCGGTGGACTACGACCCGCTGCCGGTGGTCGTCGACGTCCGCGCGTCCCTCGCGGGCGAGGTCCTGCTGTTCCCCGAGCACGGCTCCAACGTGGCCTTCGCGAACGGCGCTCCGAGCTCCGACGACACCTTCGCCGGCTGCGAGGTCGTCGTCCGCCGCGAGATCGTCAACCAGCGGGTCGCGCCGGCGCCGCTCGAGGTACGCGCGTGCGCGGCGGCCTGGGGCGAGGACGGCCGCCTCACCCTCTGGCTGTCCAACCAGGGCGCGCAGGGCGCCAAGGCGGCGCTCGCCGGAGCGCTCGGCTGCGAGCCGCAGCAGGTCCGGGTGATCACGCCCGACGTCGGCGGCGGCTTCGGGGCGAAGGTCGGTGCCGACACCGATCACGTCGTCGTCGCGGCGGCCGCCCGGCAGGTCGGCCGCCCGGTGCGGTGGATCGAGACCCGGTCGGAGAACCTCCTCGCGATGACCCACGGCCGGGCGCAGGTCCAGACCGTCACCATCGGCGGCCGCCGCGACGGCACGATCGAGGCGTACCGGCTGGAGATCGTCCAGGACGCCGGTGCCTACGTGCAGTTCGGTGCGGTGCTGCCGATGCTGACCTCGCTCATGGCGCCGGGCGTGTACGCCATCCCGACGGTCGAGACCTCGTTCTCCAGCGTGGTCACCAACACCACCCCCGTCGCGGCCTACCGGGGCGCGGGCCGACCCGAGGCGACCGCGGCGATCGAGCGCGCGGTCGACCTGTTCGCCGCCGAGATCGGCCTGGACCCGGTCGACGTTCGTGTCCGCAACCTGCGGCCTGCCTTCACCGAGCCGCTGACGACGCAGACCGGCGCGACGTACGACACCGGTGACTACCCGGCCGCACTGCAGAAGGTCCTCGCCGCCGCGGACTACCCGGCGCTGCGCCGCGAGCAGGCCGCGCGCCGCGAGCGCGGCGACGCCCGCCAGTTGGGGATCGGTCTCAGCGTCTACGTGGAGATCACCGGGGCCGGGGCGGAGTCGGGTCCGCCGAGCGAGAACGCCCAGGTGGAGGTGCACCCGGACGGGAGCGCCACCGTCCTGACCGGCACCTCGCCGCACGGGCAGGGCCACGCCACCGCGTGGGCGATGCTCGCGAGTGAGGAGCTCGGGATCCCGATCGAGCGGATCACGGTGCAGTGGGGGGACACGGACCTGATCCCCGAGGGCGGCGGCACGATGGGCTCGCGCAGCCTCCAGCAAGGCGGGGCCGCGGTGACGCAGGCAGCCCGCGAGCTGGTCGAGCTGGCGAAACAGCGGGCCGCCGACGTGCTGGAGGTGGACCCCGCCGACCTCGTCCTCGACCGGGCGGGCGCCCGGCTGACCGTCGCCGGCGCACCCGGATCGGGGGTGACCTTCGCGGCCCTGGCGGAGTCCGAGCCGCTGCTCGTCCGCAGCGTCTTCTCCGCGCCCGGGCCCACGTTCCCGTTCGGCGCCCACGTCGCCGTCGCGGAGGTCGACGTGGAGACCGGGAAGGCCGAGCTTCGGCGCCTCGTGGCGCTCGACGACGCCGGCACCGTGCTCAACCCGCTGCTCGCGGAGGGCCAGCGCCACGGTGGGCTGGCCCAGGGCGCGGCGCAGGCCCTCGTCGAGGAGGTCCTGTACGACCCGGACGGCAACCCGATGACGACGACGTTCGCCGACTACCCGATCGTGACGATGACCGAGCTGCCGAGCTTCGAGCTGGTCGCCTCCGAGACGCCGACGACGTACAACCCGCTGGGCGCCAAGGGTTTGGGGGAGGCCGGCACGATCGGGGCGACACCGGCCGTGCAGAACGCGGTGATCGATGCGGTCGCGCACCTGGGGGTGCGGCACATCGACATGCCGACGACGTCGTACCGGGTCTGGACGGCGATCAACGAGGCGAGTGAGGGCTGATGCAGGTCTCCATCACGGTCAACGGGACCGCGCGCACCGACGACGTGCCGCCACGGCTGCTGCTGGCCCACTACCTGCGCGACACGTGCGGGCTGCCGGCCACCAACATCGGCTGCGACACCACGTCGTGCGGCGCCTGCACGGTGCTGCTCGACGGGGAGTCGGTGAAGTCCTGCACGGTGCTCGCGGTCCAGGCCGACGGCCGGGCCGTGACGACGCTGGAGGGGCTGGCCGGCACGGCGGACCAGCTCGAGGACGGTATGCACCCCGTGCAGGCGGCGTTCCGGGCCGAGCACGGCCTCCAGTGCGGGTTCTGCACGCCGGGGATGGTGATGGCCACGACGGCGCTCCTGGCCGAGAACCCGAACCCGGACGAGCAGGCAGTGCGTACGGCGTTGGAGGGAAACATCTGCCGCTGCACGGGTTATCACAACATTGTGCGGTCGGTGCTGCGGGCTGCGGAGGCGCTGCGATGATCCCGGCGGCATTCGACTACGTCCGGGCCGGCTCGGTCGAGGAGGCGGTGTCGGCGCTCGCCGAGCACGGCGACGACGCCAAGCTGCTCGCCGGCGGGCACTCGCTCCTGCCGATGATGAAGCTGCGGCTCGCCTCACCCGCAGTGCTCGTGGACGTCACCCGCATTCCGGACGCCGCGTACGTCCGGGTCGAGGGCGATGCGGTCGCCATCGGCGCCCTGACGCGGCACTGCGACCTGATGACGTCCGACGTGCTCGCCGCCGAGGCGCCGCTCCTGCCGCTCGTCGCGGGCTTCGTGGGTGACCCGCAGATCCGCCATCGCGGCACCCTCGGTGGCTCGCTGGCGCACGCGGACCCGGCGGGCGACCTGCCCGCCGCGGCGCTCGCGTCCGACGCGACCCTCGTCGCGCAGGGTCCCGGCGGCCGGCGGGAGATCCCGGTCGCCGACTTCTTCGCGGGCTACTTCGAGACCGCGCTCGCACCCGACGAGATGCTCGTCGAGGTACGGGTGCCGCGCACGGGCGCCGCCAAGGTGGCGTACGAGAAGTTCACCCGCCGCTCGCACGACTGGGCCATCGTCGGTGTCGCCACCGTCGCCGGGCGGGTGGCGCTGACGAACGTCGGGCCCGCGCCGATGCGGGCCGACGCGACCGAGGCGGCACTCGCGTCCGGTGCGTCGATCGAGGACGCGGCGGCGCTCGCCGCCGAGGGCACCTCGCCCGTGTCGGACATGCACGGGGACAGCGCGTACCGGCAGCACCTCACGCGGGTGCTGACCCGCCGGGCCCTCAGCGCGGTCGCGTGACGGTGCCGACGGCGTGACCTGGCGCCTGCTCGCACTCCCGCCGCTGCCCCCGGACGTGCTGCGCGCGGCCTTCGTCCGCGACGCCGACGTCGAGGTGATCGTGCCGGCCGAACGCACCCAGGCGGCGCTGCTGGCGGCGCTGCCCGACGCGGAGCTCGTCCTCGGGGACTGGTCGGGCTCCTTCCGGCTCGACGCGGCGGTGTTCGCGGCCGCGCCGAGGCTCGCCTTCGTGCAGCAGCCGGCCGCGGGGACCGACTCGATCGACGACGCCGCTGCGGCCGAGCGCGGCATCCCGGTGAGCAACACCGGCGCCGCCAATGCGGTCTCGGTCACGGAGTGGTGTCTCGCGGCCGCGTTCGTCCTGCGCCGCCAGGTGATCGTCGCCGAGCAGGCGCTGCGCGCGGGGGAGTGGCCGCAGACCTCGCTGGCGATCCAGGACGTCGCGGGGGCGAAGGTCGGCATCCTCGGGCTCGGCAACATCGGCCGGCTGACCGCCGAGCGGTTCGCGGCGCTGGGCGCCGAGGTCTCGTACTGGAGCCGCAGCGTGAAGGACGTGCCGTACCCGCGGCTCGAGCTGGCCGACCTGCTGGCCGGATCGGACATCGTGGTCTGCCTGCTGCCCGGGGGGACCGACACCCACCACCTGATCGACGCGCAGATGCTCGCTCGCATGTCGGGAGACGCGCTGTTCGTCTCCGCGGGGCGCGGCAGCGTCGTCGACGAGGCGGCCTTGGCGAAGGCCCTGCGGGACAAGGTGATCGCCGGCGCGGCGCTCGACGTGTACGAGAAGGAGCCGCTGCCGATGGACAGCCCCCTGCGCGACCTGCCGAACGTGCTGCTGACGCCGCACACCGCGGGCTCGTCGCGCGGCGCGCAGCTGGCGATCGTCGCGGCCTGCCAGCGCAACATCGCCGCGGCCGCCGCGGGCGCGCCGGTTGCCGACGTGGTCAACGGCGTCGACCCGGTGGTCCGCCGCCGCGCGTAGGGCAGAGTCCTCCGGCATGGACGTCCTGATCACCGGCGGCGCCGGCTACATCGGCAGCACGATCGCGACGGCGCTCGAGGGGGCCGGCCACACCCCGGTGCTGCTCGACTCGCTGTACAAGGGGCGCCGCGAGTTCACCGCCGGCCGAGCGTTCTACGAGGGTGATGTCGCCGACCGCGACCTGCTGGCGCGAATCGTCGACGAGCACCCGGCGATCGGCGTCACCGTCCACTGCGCGGCCCGGATCAGCGTGCCGGAGAGCGTCGCCGAGCCGTACGCGTACTACCGCGAGAACGTGGCCAAGTCGCTGGAGCTGTTCGACGCGTTGATCGATCTCGGCCGGCCGCGGGTGGTGTTCTCCTCGTCCGGCTCGGTCTACGCGACCGGCGAGAAGCTCGCGCTCGAGGAGACCGATCCGACGGCGCCGACATCTCCCTATGCCCGTACGAAGATCATGATGGAGACGGTGCTCACCGACATGTGCGCCGCGACCGACCTGCGGGCGCTGCTGCTGCGGTACTTCAACCCGATCGGCGCGGACCCGTCGTTCCGTTCGGGGCCGTACGACCCCAATGCAGGTCACGTTCTCGGTCAACTTGTTGCCGCCGCGCGGGGCGAGATCCCGGCGTTCGGGATCACCGGCACGGACTACCCGACGCGGGACGGCACCGGCATCCGCGACTACGTGCACGTGTGGGACGTGGCGCTCGCGCACGTCGCTGCGGTGGAGCGGTTCGACGCCGCGCTGGAAGGGGCACGCAGCACGGTCGTCAACGTCGGCAACGGCGACGGGGTCAGCGTGCGGGAGATGGTCGCGGCGTTCGAGCGTGTGTTCGGGGCTGCCGTGCCCATCGAGGAACGCCGGCGTCGACCGGGCGACGCGATAGGTGGGTATGCCGTCGTCGACAAGGCGGCGCGCGTACTCGGCTGGCGGGCCGCGAGCACCCTGGACGAGGGAATCGCGAGCGCGCTCGCCTGGGCCGAGCGCCGGGGTGCGGTGCTCCCCGACCTGGGCTG
>DASVGV010000080.1:0-7072 GCA_036379355.1 Mycobacteriales bacterium
CGGTCCGGGCGGGCCAGCGGGCTCGTACGGGACCGGTGGGTTCGACCTCGGCGACCTGTTCGGCGGCGGCTCGGCCGGTGGCGGCCTCGGCGACATGCTCGGCGGCCTGTTCGGCAACGCGGCCGGCGGACGGCACCGGGCACCGATGCGCGGCGAGGACCTCGCCGGGTCGGTGACGGTCGGCCTCGCCTCCACGATGCACGACCAGCAGATCAACGTGCGGCTCCCGGGCGGCGCGCCGTGCGACGCCTGCCACGGCAGTGGTGCGGCGCCCGGCACGGCGCCGCGTACCTGCCCGACGTGCGGCGGCACCGGCATGACCCAGACCAACCAGGGCGGGTTCGCGTTCACCTCGCCGTGCGCCACCTGCCGGGGCGACGGGCGCGTCGTCGACGTCCCCTGCCCCACGTGTGGGGGCACCGGTGCGCGCGAACGCCTGCAGAAGATCCGGGTGCCGGCGGGGGTGCGCGACGGCCAGCGGCTGCGCGTCCGCGGACGGGGTGCGCCCGGTGCCCGCGGTGGTCCGGCGGGCGACCTGGAGGTGACGGTCCACGTCACGAACGACACGGTGTTCGGCCGTGACGGGGACGCCCTCACCCTGACAGTTCCCGTGACCTTTCCGGAGGCGGCGCTCGGGACAACCATCACCGTCCCGACCCTCGACGGGCAGGTCACCCTCAAGGTCCCTGCCGGGACGACGTCCGGGCGGCGGCTGCGGGTCCGCGATCGAGGCTTCCCGGGCCGCGGCGGGACGCGCGGGCCGCTGCTCGTCACGATCGAGGTCGCGGTTCCGCAGAAGCTCTCCGGCAAGGCGCGGGAGGCGCTCGAGGTGTTCGCGGCCGAGAGCACCGACGATCCGCGCCGGCACCTCAGCTCGCTGCTCGCCGGGGATGCGTCATGACGCCCGACCCGGTCGGCCTCGAGGCCCTCGACGACCGGCCCGTCTACGTCATCTCCGTGGCGGCGGAGCTCGCCGGCATGCACCCGCAGACGTTGCGCGGCTACGACCGGATGGGGCTCGTCGTACCGGGTCGCGCCGGCCGGGCCCGGCGCTACTCGGAGCGCGACATCGGCCTCCTGCGGGAGATCGCCCGGCTCTCGCACGATGAGGGAGTCGGCCTCGCGGGCATCCGGCGCATTCTCGCGCTGCGTCGCGAGCTGGCCCTCGTCCGTACGCAGATGCAGGCGATGGCGCAGGAGCTGGCGCAGCTGCGGGAGACCGCCTCCGCCGACCTCGACGCAGCCATCAGAGCCCACCGCACCGCAGCTCGCCGCGACCTGGTCCCGCTGACGCGACAGCCCGGGACGAGCGTCGTGGTCTGGCAGCGCAGCCGCCGAAACCGCTGAGAACACGAGAAGGACGAACGAGACAGACCATGGATGCGAACACGCTGACGACCAAGAGCCGGGAGGCTCTCTCGGCTGCCGTCACCCGCGCGGCGACGTCGGGCAACCCCGAGGTCGATCCCGCGCACCTCCTGGCCGCCCTGCTGGCCGACCCCGAGGGGGCTGCGGTCGGCGTCCTGGCCGCTGCCGGTGGCGATCCCGCGGCTGCCGCCCGTGGCGCCGAGGCGGTCCTCGGCCGGCTCGCCGCAGCCCGCGGCGCCACGGCGGGTGCCCCGCAGATGGGCCGGGCCTTGCTGGCCGTGCTCGAGACGGCGGCCAAGGAGGCCGCCCAGCTCTCCGACGACTACGTCTCCACCGAGCACCTGCTGGTGGCCCTGGCCGCTGACGGTGGCACCGACGTGGCGAACCTGCTCCCCACCCGGGACGCTCTGCTGCAAGCGTTCTCGGCCGTACGAGGAAACCGCCGGGTGACAAGTCCCGACCCGGAGTCGACGTACGAGGCGCTGGCGAAGTACAGCGTCGACCTGACCGAGCGCGCCCGCTCGGGCGACCTCGACCCGGTCATCGGCCGCGACACCGAGATCCGCCGGGTGGTGCAGGTGCTGTCCCGGCGGACCAAGAACAACCCGGTCCTGATCGGCGAGCCGGGGGTCGGCAAGACCGCCATCGTCGAGGGCCTGGCCCAGCGGATCATCGACGGCGACGTGCCGGAGTCGCTGCGCGGCAAGCGCGTCGTCGCCCTCGACCTGGGCGCCATGGTTGCGGGGGCGAAGTTCCGCGGCGAGTTCGAGGAGCGGCTCAAGGCCGTTCTGGCCGACATCACCGACAGCGAGGGTGAGGTCGTCACGTTCATCGACGAGCTGCACACCGTCGTCGGCGCCGGCGCCGCCGAGGGTTCGATGGACGCCAGCAACATGCTCAAGCCGCTCCTCGCCCGCGGCGAGCTTCGGCTGGTCGGCGCGACGACGCTCGACGAGTACCGGCAGCACATCGAGAAGGACCCGGCACTGGAGCGGCGGTTCGCTCCGGTCCTGGTGGGCGAGCCCAGCGTCGAGGACTCGATCGCGATCCTGCGCGGGCTCAAGGGCCGGTACGAGGCGCACCACAAGGTTGCGATCTCGGATGCCGCGCTGGTCGCGGCGGCGGCGCTGTCCGACCGCTACGTCACCGGCCGGTTCCTGCCGGACAAGGCGATCGACCTCGTCGACGAGGCGGCGTCCCGGCTCCGGATGGAGATCGACAGCCGGCCCGTCGAGATCGACGAGCTGCAGCGCGCCGTCGACCGCATGGTCATGGAGGAGATGGCCCTCGACCGGGAGACCGACGAGGCGTCGGTCGAGCGCCTCGCCGTCCTGCGGGCCGAGCTGGCCGACCGCCGCGAGGAGCTCGCGGCGCTGACCGCCCGCTGGGAGCAGGAGAAGTCCGGCCTCAACCGGGTCGGCGAGCTCAAGCAGCACCTCGACGAGCTGCGGGTGGCCCAGGAGCGCGCACAGCGTGACGGCGACCTGGAGACCGCGTCGCGGCTGTCGTACGCCGAGATCCCGGCGGCGGAGAAGGAGCTCGCGGAGGCCACCGCGTCCGAGTCGGCGGCGGCGCCGATGGTGAAGGAGGAGGTCGGACCCGACGACATCGCCGACGTCGTGGCGAGCTGGACCGGCATCCCCGCCGGCCGGCTGCTCGAAGGCGAGACCGTCAAGCTGCTGCGGATGGAGGAGCTGCTGACGGCGCGGGTCGTCGGCCAGTCCGGCGCCGTGACCGCGGTGGCCGACGCCGTCCGCCGGGCTCGCGCGGGCGTCGCCGACCCTGACCGGCCGACCGGATCGTTCCTGTTCCTCGGCCCGACCGGGGTCGGCAAGACCGAGCTCGCGAAGGCCTTGGCCGAGTTCCTGTTCGACGACGAGCGGGCGGTCGTCCGCATCGACATGAGCGAGTACTCCGAGAAGCACTCGGTCGCGCGCCTGGTCGGGGCGCCGCCGGGCTACGTCGGCTTCGAGCAGGGCGGGCAGCTGACCGAGGCGATCCGCCGCCGCCCGTACAGCGTGATCCTGCTGGACGAGGTCGAGAAGGCGCACCCGGACGTGTTCGACATCCTGCTGCAGGTGCTCGACGACGGGCGGCTCACCGACGGGCAGGGCCGGACGGTCGACTTCCGGTCGACGATCCTGGTGCTGACCTCGAACCTGGGCTCGGCCTTCATCAGTGACCCGACACTGTCGCCGGAGCAGCGGCACGAGGCGGTCCTGGCGGCGGTGCGTTCCGCCTTCAAGCCGGAGTTCCTGAACCGGCTGGACGACGTCCTCATCTTCAACGCGCTGTCCCGCGACGACCTTGCCGGCATCGTCGACATCGCCGTCTCCCGCCTGGCCGACCGCCTGGCCGACCGCCGCCTGGTCCTCGACGTGACGCCCGCCGCGCGCGACTGGCTGGCCGACGAGGGCTACGACCCCACCTACGGCGCCCGCCCGCTCCGCCGGCTGGTGCAGCGCACGATCGGCGACCCGCTGGCCCGCGCGCTCATCAGCGGGGACATCCGGGACGGCGACACGGTGCGGGTCGACGTCGGCGGGGACGGCCTCGAGGTCGGCCGGGCGGCCTGAGCCCGCCCGTGGGCTGATACTGCTGCCCATGCGTACACAGGTGGCCGAGATGCTCGGCGTCGAGTTCCCGATCGTGGCGTTCAGCCACTGCCGCGACGTCGTGGCCGCCGTGTCGAGGGCCGGTGGCTTCGGCGTTCTCGGCGCGGTCGCCCACACGCCCGAGCTGCTGGAGACCGAGCTCACCTGGATCGAGGAGAACACCGGCGGGAAGCCGTACGGCGTCGACTTGCTGCTGCCGCCGAAGTACGTCGGCGCGGAGGGCGGCGGTCTCGATCCGGAGCAGGTGCGGGCCCTCCTGCCGGTCGGTCACCAGGAGTTCCTCGACGACCTGCTGGTCCGGTACGGCATCACCCCGCCCGCGGCCGGAGAACCGCGGTCGGTCCACTCCCTGAACGTCTCGCCGATGGGGTACGAGCCGCTGCTCGACGTCGCGTTCGCGCATCGCATCCGCCTCGTGGCGAGCGCGCTCGGGCCGCCGCCGGCCGACCTCGTCGAGCGGGCGCACGCGGCCGACGTCCTCGTCGCCGCCCTCGCCGGCACGACCCGGCACGCCCGGCGGCACGCCGAGGCAGGTGCGGACCTGATCGTCGCCCAGGGCACCGAGGCCGGGGGGCACACGGGCGAGGTGTCGACGATGGTCCTGGTCCCGGAGGTCGTCGACGCGGTCGCGCCGATCCCGGTGCTCGCCGCGGGGGGTATCGGCCGCGGCCGGCAGGTCGCCGCCGCCTTGGCCCTGGGCGCGGAGGGCGTGTGGTGCGGGTCGGTATGGCTCACGACCGAGGAGGCCGAGACGAACCCCGTCGTCCGCGACAAGTTCCTCACCGCGACCTCGTCGGACACCGTTCGGTCGCGGACCCTGACCGGCAAGCCCGCCCGGATGCTGCGGACCGCGTGGACCGAGGAGTGGGACCGGCCGGACACGCCGGACCCGCTCGGCATGCCCCTCCAGACGGCGCTCGTCGCCGAGACGCAGCGACGGATCGCCCGCGCCGCAGAGCATCCGGGCTCGCAGGCGCGGGAGCTGTCGACGTACTTCGTCGGCCAGATCGTCGGGTCGATGGACCGGGTCCGGCCGGCCGCATCCGTCGTGCTGGACCTGGTCGAGGAGTTCATCGAGACCATGCAGCGCCTCGACGCGCTCACCGGCGCGGAGGAGGTCTCGGCCTGACCGTCCGCGCGATACTGCGCCGATGACTGCCGGGGCGTCGTTCGCAGCCGCGGTCGCCGCGTCGCTCGACCGGCTGGGTGAGGGCTGGCGCGTCGCCACGCCCGGCGCCGATCCGGACGACGGGCCGGGCATTCCCCTCGACGACGCGGCGACGCTGCTGCTGTTCGGGCCGGACGTCGACTCCGTGCCTGCGGCCGGCGAGGCGGCGGTCCTGGCTGAGGCGCTGGCGGCGGCGCGGGCTGCGGTCGGGGCCGCGGTGGCCGCGGCTGCCGTACCGGGCGAGGCCGAGCGCGCGCTGCCGACAATGCTGGGCGGGCCGGCGGTCTGGGAGCGGGCCTGCGCCGAGGCCGTCACGGCGAGCGCCGGGCTGCCGGACGAGCATGCGGTCGTCGTCGTGCGGACCGACGACGCGCCGGACCGGGCGGTGGAGCGGACCGCGGCGGCCCTGCGCCGCGCCGTCCGCGGGCACGATGCCGTCTGCCGCCTCGAACCGGGCAGGTACGCAGTCCTGGCGCTGTGCTGGCCGCGCGGGCCGGTCACCCTCCTCGTCGACCGGCTGGTGGGCGCGCTGCTCGACATCGGGGTCGGTGCGGCGGCCGGTGCCGTCGTCGACAAGGACCCGCGCCGGGCGCTGCCGGGTGCGACCGCGCGCGCCGACCGTGCCTGGGCCGAGCGGAAAGTCATGCGCCTGTAGGTCCACCGGCACCCGTGCCGCAATCGGGTGAGGAAGCGTTCGCGGATGGCGCCTCGCCCCGAACGGATCGTCAACAATCCGGTGGTCCCGGCTCGGTACGCTCTGCCGCGTGGGCGATGCACGCGAACGGTTGCTCGAACTCATCCAGAAGATCGCGATCGTACGCGGGCGCGTCACGCTCTCCTCCGGGCGCGAGGCCGACTGGTACCTCGACCTGCGGCGCATCACCCTGTCCGGCGAGGCCGCGCCTCTGGTGGGCGAGGTGATGCTCGACCTCACCGCCGACCTGGAGTTCGACACCGTCGGCGGGCTCACGATGGGCGCCGACCCCGTGGCCGCGGCGATGCTGCACGCCGCCCACCGGCGCGGCCGGACCCTCGACGCGTACGTCGTCCGCAAGGAGGCGAAGGCGCACGGTCTGCAGCGGCGGATCGAGGGCGGCGACGTCGCCGGCCGGCGCTGCCTGGTCGTCGAGGACACCTCCACCACGGGCGGTTCGCCGATGACCGCGGCCACAGCGGTACGGGAGGCCGGCGGCACCGTCGTCGGCGTCGCCACCATCGCGGACCGCGCGACCGGCGCCGACCGGGTGTTCGCCGACGCCGGCCTGGACTACCGGTTCGCGTACTCGCTGGCGGACCTGGGCGTCTGAGCCGCGAAGCGTGTGACCCGCCCGGCGGACTGGGCACACTGTCCGGAGCGGACGACCAGGAAGGACGCGAAGACCATGCCGATCGCCACCCCCGAGATCTATGCGCAGATGCTCGACCGTGCGAAGGCCGGGGCGTTCGCCTACCCGGCGATCAACGTCACCAGCTCGAGCACTCTCAACGCGGCGCTCCAGGGATTCGCGGACGCCGGCAGCGACGGCATCGTGCAGATCTCGACCGGCGGGGCGGAGTTCGCCTCCGGCCTGGGCGTGAAGGACATGGTCACCGGCGCCACCGCGATGGCCGAGTTCGCCCGCGTCGTGGCGGCGAAGTACCCCGTGCACGTCGCGCTGCACACCGACCACTGCCCGCCGGACAAGCTGCCGACGTACGTCAAGCCGCTCGTCGAGATCTCGGCCGCGCGGGTGAAGGCCGGCCAGGAGCCGCTGTTCCAGTCGCACATGTGGGACGGCAGCTCGATCGAGCTGGAGGAGAACCTCAAGACCGCGGCCGAGCTGCTCGCCGACTGCGCCGCGGCGCACATCGTGCTCGAGCTCGAGATCGGCGTCGTCGGCGGCGAGGAGGACGGCGTCTCGAACGAGCTGAACGAGAAGCT
>DASVGV010000081.1:0-71702 GCA_036379355.1 Mycobacteriales bacterium
TACAGTCGGTGCATGGACTTCGGTGTTGCGATCTTTCCCACCCACGACGCGATGGACCCGGGATCCGTCGCCCGCCTCGTCGAGGAGCGCGGTCACGAGTCGTTGTTCTTCCCCGAACACACGCACATCCCTGCCGACCGCACGACGCCGTACCCGGCCGGTGGTGACCTGCCGCGCAAGTACATCCACACGTACGACCTGTTCGTCGCCGTGACGGCGGCGATGTGCGCCACGAGCCACCTGCGGGTCGGGTCAGGGATCTGCCTGGTCATCGAACGCGACCCGATCACGACGGCCAAGGAGGTCGCGAGCGTCGACGCGCTGTCCGGCGGCCGGTTCGAGTTCGGGGTGGGTGCGGGGTGGAACCGCGAGGAGATGGCCAACCACGGCACCGACCCGCGGATCCGGATGGAAATCATGCGCGAGCGGGTCGACGCGATGAAGGAGATCTGGACGCACGACGAGGCGACCTACCACGGTGACCACGTGAACTTCGAGCGCATCTGGTCGTGGCCCAAGCCCGCGCAGCGGCCGCACCCGCCGGTGCTGGTCGGTGGCAACGGCCCGACGGTGGTGGACCGCGTCCTCGCGTTCGGCGACGCATGGATGCCCAACTACAGCCGCCGCGGCATCCTCGACCGTGCCGAGGAGCTGCGTGGCCGGGCGGACCGGCCGATCGACCTCATGGTCATGAGCGTCCCGGCCGACGCCCGCGTCCTCGAGCAGTTCGCCGACGCCGGGTTCCGCCGTGTCGTGCACTGGCTGCCGTCGGCGCGGCGGGGCCCGATCGAGCGGGCGCTCGACGCGTACGAGAGCGCGATCGCCGACCTGCACGGCGAGTGAACGAGGCGCGCGCCCGGGAGATGTTCGCGGCAGCGCGCGTCGCGCGGCTCGCCACCGTCGGCGAGGGTGGTCAGCCGCATCTCGTCCCTGTCGTCTTCGCCGTCGACGGCGACCGGATCGTCACCGCGGTGGACCACAAGCCGAAGCGCACCACGGCATTGCAACGGCTCGCGAACATCCGCGCCAACCCCCTGGTCTCGCTCCTCGTCGACGAGTACGCCGATGGGGACTGGACAACACTGTGGTGGGTTCGGGCAGACGGCCACGCGCGGGTGCTCGACCACCGCGACGACATCGCGCGGCAGGGGGTTGAGCTGCTCACCCGGCGCTACCCGCAGTACCGAGACCGCCGGCCGGGCGGACCCGTCGTCGTCATCGAGGTCGCGCGCTGGACTGCCTGGTCCGCGTCCTGACGGTCACGGACGTCTGCCTCAAGGGACCCGGTTCGTCCACTCGGGTGTGCTGAACTTGCTGGCCACCAGCGCCCGCGCCGCTGCGAGCTCGCCGCCGGTGTAGGTGCTGTCTCGGGTGCGGTACCGGCCCCGGAAGTGGTTCAGGAACGCGGAGATCACGGCGTCCCGGGCGAGTCCGGTCTGGGACCGCATCGGGTCGACTCGCTTGACGGCGCTTGCGGTTCCCTTGTCCGACAGCTTCTCCCGGCCCACGCGCAGCACCTCGGTCATCTTCGCGGCGTCGATGTCGTACGCCATCGTGACGTGGTGGAGAACGACGCCGTCCGCGAAGCGCTTCTGCGCGGCACCGGCAATCTTGCCCTGATCCGAGGCGATGTCGTTCAGGGGGACGTGGCTTGCGCGCACACCGACGTCGGCGAGCGCGCCCAGCACCCAGTCGTCGAGGAATGCGTACGACTGCACGAAGCTGAGGCCTTCGACCAGCGCGGTCGGGACCACCAGGGAGTACGTGATGCAGTTCCCGGGCTCCATGAACATCGCGCCGCCGCCGGAGATGCGCCGGGCCACGCGGATCCCGTACCGGGCTGCCGCCTCGGGGTCGACTTCGTTACGGACGGACTGGAACGACCCGATGACGACCAGGGACGAGTCCCAGTCCCAGAAGCGCAACGTCGGTGCGCGCCGGCCGGTGGCGACCTCATGCGGGATGACCTCGTCGAGCGCCATGTGCATGACCGGGTCCAGGACGACCGGCCCGATCAGGTCGAAGGTGTACGCGTCCCAGTCGGTGGCGCCACCGGTCGCGCGACGTACGGCGGTGCCGACGGCGCGGGCATCGAAGCCCACCATCGCGGTCGACGGGTCGAGCCCGCGCGAGACGGCGGCGGCGATCTCGTCGGCGGACGACGCGGCCGGCAGGCCCGAAACCGAAGCATTGATCCGCTCCAGCGCCGAGTCCGGCTCCAGGAAGAAGTCACCGGAGATGCTGACCCGGGCAAGCCGACCGTCCTCGACGTCCACATCGGCGACGACGAGCTTGCCCCCGGGGACCTTGAACTCGCCGTGCACACGACGAGCCTAGGCGCACCGGCAAGGCGGTCTTATGGCTCGATGATGGGGAAGTTCGGCGTGGGTGGCGAGAGCAGTCCGAACAGCCGCAGGAGGACGCCCGCGTCCCCGTCGATGGTCACCGTGCCGTCCTGCACGGCGGCCGGCAGCGACGCGGGGTTCGCAAGAACGGTCGCCAGAAAGGCGCGGGGCATGGAGAGGGTGGCGCCGACGTCCGGATCAAGAACCGGCCACGCGTTGAGGGCAGCGTGCTCGAGCCGGAGCGTCCACTCCTCGCCGGAGTCCGGGAACCGCCAGCCGACGGCGAGTGACTCGCCGTCCGCGCGCGGCCCGTCGAGCCGTACGCCGAGGACGTCGAAGACCATGTCGATCGTCATCGCACGCAGCAACGGTGAGGGGTCGTTGACCGCGCCGCCCACTGCGGGTGTGCCGTCTCGGAGCTCCTGTGCGCCGGTGAGGTAGAAGTTGCGCCACGGCCCGGATTCCGCCTGGTAGCCGAGCTGTTCCAGCGCTGACGCCTGAAGCTCGCGGGCCCCCGTATTGCCGGGATCGGCGAAGACGACGTGGTTCACCACCTGCGCGACCCAGCGGTAGTCGCCGGCATCGAAGTCACGCCGCGCGCGTTCGAGGACGGCGTCGGCGCCGCCCATGTACTCGACGTACCTGGTGGCGGATGGCACCGGCGGGTACGGGTTGAGGTTCGCGGGGTTGGCGTCGAACCAGCCGAGATAGCGCTGGTAGACGGCCTTCGCGTTGTGGCTCACCGTGCCGTAGTAGCCGCGGTTGCCCATCTCCCCGGCAAGAGATGGCGGCAGCTCCATCTCCTCGGCGATCTCGGTCATCACCTGGCCGGAGTTGGCGAGGCGCATGGTCTGGTCGTGCAGGTAGCGGTACGTGTCGCGCTGCGTCTCGAGGTAGTGCCGGACGTCCTCCGCCCCGAACCGCGGCCAGTTGTGGCTGGCGAACACGAGGTCACTGTCGTCACCGAACAGGCGGAGCGCCTCGTTGACGTACTTGCTCCAGGACAGGGCATCCCGTACCTGCGCGCCGCGCAGCGTGTAGAGGTTGTGCATGACGCTGGTGCAGTTCTCCGCGACGCACAGGGCCCGCAGTTCTGGGAAGTGGAACATCATCTCGGCCGGCGCCTCGCACTCGGGCGTGAGCTGGAACACGATGCGGACGCCGTCGAGCGTCAGCTCCTCGCCGGTCGCGGTGATCTCGTGGGTCGGAGCGACGAGCGACAGCGACCCGGCCGGGATCGAACGCCCGAGGCCGCAGTCCACCTGGGCCTGCACGCCACGGGGCAGGTAGTTGCCGAACATGTAGCCGGCGCGGCGCATCATCGCGGGACCGGCCACGATGTTCTCGGCGACGGCTTCGCGCAGGAACCCGACCGGCGCGACAACGGGCACCGCGCGTGACGCGAGCTCGTCGAGGTCGATCACGCCGGCGATTCCGGCGAAGTGGTCCAGATGGCTGTGGGTGTAGATGACGGCGGTGACGGGGCGGTCGCCGAGGTGCTCGCGGACGAGATCCATGGCGGCGCGGGCGGTCTCGGTCGACGTCAGCGGGTCGATGACGATCCAGCCGGTGTCGCCCTCGACCAGGCTGAGGTTGGAGATGTCGTACCCGCGGACCTGAAACACCTTGGGCGCCAACTGGTACAGGCCGTGCTCGCGGTTGAGCCGCGCCTGACGCCAGAGGCTCGGGTTCACTGACGGCGGCGCTGCGCCGTCGAGAAAGTCCCAGTCTGCGGTGTCGAGGATGGCCCGGCCGTGGGCGTCGTGGTGGACGACGAGCCGGTCGAGACCGCCCAGGCGCCCGTGGCGTACCCGGTCCAGGTCGGCGCCGTCCCCGAGGTTCAGATGGGCGGCGACGTGGTTGTTCGCGTGGGCGGTGGCGGCGGTCGCGTCGTGGGACATGGCGGATGCCTACCACCCCCTCACGAGGTGGTGTTCACGGCCTCGCTGGCCGGCTCACGGCGGCGTTCAGCGCGGCGGCGAAGGCGATCCAGGCGAGGTACGGCGCGAGCGCCGCGGCCGCCAGCGGATCGTCGCGCCGCACATGTGCGATCTCCGCCGTGGAGACCGCTCCGAGGGCCGTGATGATCGCGAGCGACGCCGCCTTGTTACCCGTGCTGAAGAAGGCGACGGGCCACGCGGCGTTCAGCGCCAGCTGCGTGAGGTGCAGGATCCGGACGCGCCGGATGCCGGGAAAGATCCGCCAGCCGACGAACCCGATCGCGGCGTACAGAACGGACCACACCGGGCCGAAGGCTTCGGCGGGCGGGGCCCAGGGCGGCTTCTCCAGCCGGGCGTAGACCTCGGGTGCGCGGCGCGCGCCGAGACCGCCCAGACCGGCAGCGGCCGCGACCGGGCCGGCGGCGAACAGAAGACGGGACAGGTTCATGTGGTGCGACGTACCCACCACGACCGCGTCAACCTGTCGGGGAGTCCCGACGCCGTCGGTCAGGGACCGGGTTGGGTGTAGACGCTGACGGCGTAGTCGAGGTCGAGGTGTTCGCCGGTCCAGGTGCGGGTGACGGTGGTGGGGGTGAGGCCGGGGGGGTGGGTGGCGGGCAGGGCGGTGGCGGCGCCGTGGGTCTGGGGTGCGGGTCGGATGACGTGGCCGTCGGGGTGGATGGCGTCGTAGCGGGCGTCGGGGCGGGGGTGTAGCCGCCAGCGCCCTTCGTGGACGAGCCGGTGGTGGTGGGCGCAGATGAGCAGGAGGTTCTGCATCGTGGTCGGTCCGCCGTCGCTCCAGGGGTGGCGGTGGTGGGCGTGGAGGTGTCGGCGTTGCCGGCAGCCGGGGAAGGCGCAGCCGCCGTCGCGGGCGAGCAGGGCGCGGCGTTGACGACTGGTGGCGAACCTGTGCTGGGTGGTCGGGGGTGGCTGGTCGGGGTGGGTCGCGGGTTCGAGGAGGGCTTGGCAGGTCAGGCGGCGCAGGGTGTCGGGGCCGAGTGGGAGTAGGGGGATGGCGGGTCCGGCGTCCAGGACGGCGGCCGGGTGTCCCTCCGCGGAGGGATCGGCTGGCGTGCTGGTGAGCGTCTGGTCGGTGGTGTGGATGACGAGCCGGACCGGCGCGCCGCCGTCGGCGGGTGCTGGTGGGCTGGTCAGGGCGTGTTCGGCGAGGACGAGCAGGGCGGCGGCGTCGCTGCGCGCGGCCCGTGCCGCCGGGTCGGGCGGTGCGGTGCAGGAGCGGGTGCCGGTGGGTCTGGAGTCGTCGGGGTCGGTGATGGGGTCGGGGCGGACCGCGGCGAGGGCGGCGAGCAGCACGGCGCCTTCCTCGGCGGGAAGGCGGCCGGAGAACCGCAGGGTGCCGTCTTCCTCCCAGCGGGCGGTGAACGATGCTCGCGCTGCCTGTTCGAGGATCTCGCCGCTGCTGCGGGCGCGGGCGATGCCCCGGCACAGCCGGTCGAGCTGGCTGGCGGTGCACGCGGTCGCCGTCGACACCAGTGCCTGTTCGTTGGTCGTCGTCGCGACCCGGGTCAGGGCGCGGGCCTTGCTGTAGCTGATCTGGCCGGCGGCGAACGCGCCGCGGACCGCGGGCAGGCAGGTCAGGGCGTGCGCCACGCGCAGCTGCTCGCCGGCTGCGGACGGGGACAGGCCGCAGCGCCATGACAGCCACTGCGCGCACGACCGCATGCCGGTCCCGCGCCAGCCGCCGCCGGTGTCGAACACCGCGAGCAGCGACAAGAACCGGCAGGTCGCGGCCGCGAGATGCCCTGCCAGCGTGGTGATCTCCCGCTCGACCGCGGGCAGGTCCAGGTCCTCGACATCAGCAGCCATTCCCCGAACGTACCGACCACCTCCGACAATTCGGACTCGTCGGCAATGCCACTCTTCAGCAGCCGAGCAGGGTTGCCAACTCGCCGAGATCGCCTGCGTGCCAGGTGTTCTCCGGTCGCGGTGCCACGTCCTTCTCGACATCCGGCCCGTACTCGTGGGGCCGCTCCACGTACGCGGTCTGCAGGCCGCATGCCCGCGCGGCGGCGAGGTCCTCGTGATGTGCGGCGACGAGCATGACCTCGGATTCCGGTACGCCGAAGACGTCCGCGACGCCGCGGTAGACCTCGGGCTCGGGCTTGTAGTGCCGGAAGGTCTCCGCCGACAGGATGCAGTCCCACGGCAGCCCGGCGTGCTTGGCCATGTGCGCGAGCATGGCGATGTTGCCGTTCGACAAAGTGCAGATGTCGTACCGCGTGCGCAGCCGGGACAGGCCTTCCACCGAGTCGGGCCAGGGATCGAGGCGGTGCCAGGCGAGGCACAGATCGCGCCGCGTCCTTTCCGGTACGTCCACACCGAACTCGACGAGGACGTCGTCGAGCATCATCCGGTGCAGGTCGTCCAGCTTCGTCCAGCCGAGCTCGCCGGACGTCACCCGTCGTAGCGCCGGCAGATATTCAGCGCGCCAGGCATTGGCGAACGCATCGGCGTCGACGGGCAGCCCGGCGGCGGTGGCCGCGGCCGCGATGCTGCCGTGCCAGTCGACAACAGTGCCGAACACGTCGAAGGCAAGAACCTTGGCCGCGGCCAACTACGGTGCCGCCTCGTCGGGGCCGGCGAGGTCGCGGAGCAGTCCCTGGAGGTAGTCGCTGACCTGGTGGTGGAGGCTCGAGGCAAGGCTGATCCGGCGGACGCCGTGAGCGGCGAGGTCGCTGATCGACAGTCCGCCGGGCCGGGCCATCGCGTTCACCGGTCCCGGGATGTCGGCGACGGCGGCGTCGACCTGGTCGAGCCGGGACATGGCGATGGGGTAGACGCAGTCTGCGCCGGCCTCCAGGTAGAGACGGCCGCGCCGAGCCACCTCGTCACGGGTCTCCTGCTCGTCGCCGATCGCACGGATGAAGGCGTCGACGCGGGCGTTGACGACCACGTGCACGCCCGCGGAGGCGGCGGCCGCACGGACGGCGTTCAGGTACGCAGCCTGCCGGTCGGCGTCGACGAGGCCTCCGCTCCCGTGATGGTCGCTGTCCTCGAGGTTGCACCCGACCGCGCCGGCGGCGAGCAGCCGGTCGACGAGTTCATCGGGCGCGAGGCCGAATCCAGCCTCCAGGTCGGCGGTGACCGGACTGGAGACCGCACGGCAGATGCGTGCCAGCCAGTCGAACACCAGGTCCGGGTCGGTCGAGTCGTCGTCGGCGACACCGAGCACGGCTGCAACCGCACGGCTGGAGGTCGCAACGAACCCGAACCCGGCGGCCTCGACCGCCGCGGCTGACGCGGCGTCCCACACGTTGGCCAGCAGCAGCGGGGGGCCGGCGTGGTGCGCCGCGAGGAGTGACCGCGCGGCGGCCGCGAGATCCGTGCTCACCGGGCGTCGTGCCTCATGCCGCGAGCGTACGACCCGGTCCTATCCTCGATGCGGCGTCCCTGGCCGAACCGGCCGTTGCCTCAGGAGGTCCGACGATGGCCGTGCATCTGGACCACACGATCGTGCACAGCCGGGACAAGCACGCGTCCGCCGCATTCCTGGCGCGCATCCTCGGCCTCGCCCCGCCCGTGACGGTCGGGCATTTCGTCGCCGTCGAGACAGGCAACGGCGTGTCCCTCGACTACGACGACGCGAGCGACGTACGGCCGCAGCACTATGCGTTCCTCGTCGACGAGGACGAGTTCGACGCGATCTTCGACCGCGTGAAGGCCGACGACGTCGCCTACTTCGCCGACTCGGGCCACCGGCGGCGCGGCGAGATCAACACCAGGGACGGCGGGCGCGGCTTCTACTTCTGCGACCCGGACGGGCACAACCTGGAGGTGCTCACCCGGTCGTACGACTCCGCAGCCTGACCGGTCACGACCCGATCCACACGGTCTTGAGGTTGCAGAACTCGCGGATGCCGTGCGCCGACAGCTCCCGGCCGTACCCGGAGGCCTTGACGCCCCCGAACGGCAGCTCCGGGTACGACGTGGTGTTGCCGTTGACGAACACCATGCCCGCGTCCAGGTCGCGGACGAAACGGTCGCGCTCGGCCGGATCGTTCGTCCAGGCGTTGGCACCGAGGCCGAAGTCCGTGGCGTTCGCGACCTCGATTGCCGCGTCGATGTCGTCGACCTCGAGCACGATGGCGACCGGTCCGAACGCCTCCTCCCGGTAGATCCGCATCTCCTCGGTGACGTCGGTCAGCACGGTCGGCGGATAGAACCAGCCGGGACCGTCCAGCCGCTTACCCCCGCACCGCACGGTGGCGCCGCGCTCGACCGCGTCGGCGACGAGCTCCTCGATGTCGTCGCGGCCGGCCTCGGACGAGAGCGGGCCCACGTCGGTGTCCGCGTCCATCGGATCGCCGACGCGCGCCGCGGACATGCGGGCGACGAACCGGTCGGTGAAGTCCTTCGCGACGTCGCGGTGGACGATGAACCGCTTAGCGTTGATGCAGGACTGGCCGTTGTTGAGCAGCCGGGCGTCGACACCCACCTGCGCGGCTGCGTCGAGGTCGGCGGACGGCATGACGACGAACGGGTCACTTCCTCCGAGCTCGAGCACCGTGCGCTTGACCACCTCGCCGGCGATGGACGCGACCGACGACCCGGCCGGACCGCTGCCGGTCAGCGTGGCCGCGACGACCCGGTCGTCACGGAGCACCCGCTCGACCTTGCTGGAGGAGATGAGCAGCGTCTGGAAGGCACCGGCCGGGAAGCCTGCCGACTCGAACAGCTCCTGCATGAACAGCGCGGTCTGCGGCACGTTCGAGGCGTGCTTGAGCAGACCGACGTTGCCGGCCATCAGCGCCGGGGCAGCGAAGCGCATGGCCTGCCAGAGCGGGAAGTTCCAGGGCATGACGGCCAGCACCGGCCCGAGCGGCTGCCAGGTGGCATACGCCTTCGTGGCGCCGACGGCGTCCGCGTCTGCCGGCTCGTCGGCGAGGTAGGCCGGCGCGTGCTCGGCGTAGAAGCGGCAGCAGGTCGCACATTTGCCGACCTCGGCCTTGGCGGCAGCCAGCGTCTTGCCCATCTCGCTGGTCATCATCCGGGCGACCTCGTCGGCGCGGTCGTCCAGGATGTCCGCGGCCGCGCGCAGCCAGGCCGCGCGCTCGTCGAAGGAGGTGCGTCGGTACGCGGTGAAGGTCCGCGCCGCGCTCGCCAGTTTCTCGTCGAGATCGGCGTCGGTCAGCTCGGAGAACTCGCGCAGGGTCGCGCCGGTTGTGGGATTGACTGAGGTGATGGCCATGTCTGGCCCTTACCCCCTTTGCGTCACCAGGTGTCGCGAGGAGCGCCCGTCTTTGGAGTGCTTGTTCGTGTACATCCTCTCGTCCGCCCGTGCGAGGAGGCGGGCGGCCGGCTCGTGACGGTCCCAGACCGCGAGCCCGATCGAGACGCCGACGTCTTCCGGGGTGGTGGCCTCGAGTCGCTCGACGACGTGGCGAGCCACCTCGTCGTCGGCGGCCTCGAGGATGATCGCGAACTCGTCGCCGCCCAGGCGGCCGAGCGTGTCGACGTCGCGAATCGCCTGGCTCCACGCGGCACTGACGCGTTCGAGCAGATCGTCGCCTGCGGCGTGGCCCAGCGTGTCGTTGACGGTCTTGAACCCGTCGAGGTCCAGCAGGAGCACGCTGAGCGGGCTGCGATGACGAATGCTGCGGGCCAGCGCGTCGTCGAGCTTCTCGTGCCACCCGCGCCGGTTGGGCAGCCCCGTCAGGTCGTCGGTGGTCGCCTGGCGCGACAGCTGGCCGACGAGCTCGGCGCGGGTCAGCGCGGCCGCCCCCGCGTGCGCGAACACGTCCAGCAGCTGCACCTCGTACCCCTGGAACCCGCGGGGGACGGTCGACCACACCGCCAGGACGGCGCGGACCGCGCCGCCGTCGCGAAGCGGCACCATGATCAGCGTCCGAGCGCCAATCAGGCGGCAGGCGTCCCGGGCGACGCGGCTGTCGCTCTCGCTGTCCTCGCACAGGAGCGTCTCCCCGCCGCGAAAGCAGGCCCCGGCGAGGCTGCGGAGGGCTTGGTAGCGCGCGCCCACCAGGTCCGGGGAGGCGGTGCCCGCCACGGCTCGGCACACGATGTCGTCCCCGTCCAGCACCTGGACGCAGGCGGCGTCGGACTCGGCCACGGTCAGGGCGCAGGCCGCGATCAGCCCGGGCACGTTCCCGGCGTCTGCGTTGCTCGTCGACAGAGCCGTCTGGGCGCGGACCAGACGGTCGAGGCCGGCCGACCGGCGGACCGCGGACGTACGGGCGGCGCGCTCCCGGGCGACCACTCGCAGGATGACCCAGCCGACCACGGCGGCGACGATCGTCCAGAGCAGGGCCGCGCGCCAGCTGGTCGCGGGATACAGCGGCTTGCCGACCAGCAGGACCGGCGTGGCGAACACCAGCCCGGTGGCGACGGTGACGGCGGCCACGGCCCGGCGGCTGCCCACCAGGGCGACCCACACGACCGGCAGGACGACCAGCGGCCCGTATCCGGACGCGTTCCCGCCCTGGGCCTGGCGCAGGAGGGCGATGACGCCGTCGACGGCGATCGGCAGCAGCGGCAACGGTGCGACCAGGAGGCGCTCACGCGGTGCGACCGCCGCGGCGCAGCTCACGACGGCCGCGATCACCCCGGCGACGATCACCAGGGCCCAGTCGGTGTCGGACAGGCGCAGGCCGGTCGCGAGCAGCGCGAGCGCGCTGATGCCGACGAACGGCGCGACGGCGCCTACCCGCGTTCGCGAGGGGCTCACCGGTGGATCTTCGGCGCAAATCGGACGCAGGTTGAGCGCGGCACGCTCAGACCGGCGCTCCCCACCGCCGGGCCGGTCCCGACGCCGACCGCAAGTGGTACGGCACGCTGATCACGATCACCCCCGGCTCGAACAGCAGCCGGCCCTTGAGGCGCATGGCGCTCTGGTTGTGCAGGATCTGCTCCCACCAGTGACCGACGACGTACTCGGGCAGGAACACCGTGACGACGTCGCGCGGGCTCGCGCGATGCAGGTCGCGCAGGTACGTCACCGCCGGTCTGGTGATCTCCCGGTACGGGGAGTCCAGGACGCGCAGCGGGACGTCGACGCCGCGGCTGTGCCAGTCCCGGACGAGCCGGTCGGTGTCGGCGTGGTCGATGTCGACGGTGAGCGCTTCGAGGGTGAACGGCCGGGTGGACTGCGCGAAGGCAAGGGCGGCCAGCGTCGGCTGGTGGAGCGTCGAGACGAGGACGACCGCGTGGTTGCGGGCCGGGAGGATCGGGGTCGCCGACTCCGGTACGGCCAGCTCCTGGGTCACCGCGTCGTAGTGATGGCGGATGCGGCGCATCGTCACGAACAGGGTGACCATCGCCAGCAGCGCCAGCCAGGCGCCGTGCTCCACCTTCGTCGCCACGACGATCACCAGCACGACGGCGGTGGCGGCGGCCCCCAGCAGGTTGACCGCCTGCGCGCGGCGAATCCGGCCCCGCCCGGAGGACGGGGTGGCGGCAAGGAGCCGGCCCCAGTGCCTGACCATGCCGTACTGGCTGAGGGTGAAGGAGGTGAAGACGCCGATGATGTACAGCTGGATCAGCCGGTCGATGTTGGCGTCGAAGCCGACGATCAGGGCGATCGCAACCCCGGCCAGCAGCAGGATGCCGTTGCTGAACACGAGCCGGTCGCCGCGGTTGTGCAGCTGCCGCGGCAGGTAGCGGTTCTCCGCGAGAATGCTGGCCAGCGTCGGAAAGCCGGAGAACGCGGTGTTGGCGGCCAGGATCAGGATCGCGGCGGTGGCCGCCTGGAACAGCACGTAGAGCGCCGAGCTGCGGCCCCAGACCGCGGCGGCGAGCTGGCTGATGACGGACGGCGACCCGGACGGGTACGCGCGCGCGTGGGTCTCGACGGCGAGCACGGTGATTCCCACGAACATCGTGACGGCCAGCGTCCCCATCGCGACGAGGGTGCGCGCCGCGTTGCGGCTCTTCGGCGGCCGGAACCCCGGCACCCCGTTGCTGATCGCCTCCACTCCCGTCAGGGCGGTGCAGCCGGACGAGAACGCCCGCAGCGCCAGGAAGACCGTGGCAAGTCCGCCGACCCCGACGCTGCGGTGCAGCGGTTCGTGCGCGCCTGCGGCCTGCGGCAGATGCCCGAACCACGCGTGGCCGAGCGCGCATGCGAAGAGCAGGAACACGCCCAGGATGAAGGCGTAGGTCGGGACCGCGAAGGCCCGGCCGCTCTCGCGCACGCCGCGCAGGTTGGCCAGGGCGATGCCGGCGACTGCTGCCACCGACAGCAGCACCGCGTGCCGCGTCAGCGACGGCGCCGCGGACGTGATCGCCGCGACGCCGGCGACCACGGACACCGCGACGGTCATCACGTAGTCGACCAGAAGCGCCGATGCGGCGGTCAGGGCGGCCGCCGGGCCGAGGTTGTCGAGACTGACGACGAAGGCCCCGCCTCCCGACGGGTACGCGTAGCAGGTCTGCCGGTACGACGCGACGACGACGACCAGGAGCAGCGCGACGGCGGCGGCGACCGGCTTGGACATCGAGAGGTACGCGACCCCACCCAGGCCGCTGACGAGCAGGATCTCCTCGGTCGCGTACGCCACCGAGGAGATCGGGTCGGAGCAGAAGATCGGCAGTGCGAGCCACTTGGGCAGCAGCGTCTCGCCCAGCTGGTTGCTCCGCAGCGGGCGTCCGACCACCGCCCGCTTGACCGCATCGACGGCGATCGCCATCAGCCCTCACTTGCCGTGATCCTCGGGGCAGAGTTCCTGTCCCGTAACGGCTTCGACGCTAGGCAGTGCGGAAGCACGGTGGCGCGCTGGAGGCCGTCAAGATCTGCCGCCGCGCCGTCAAGGTTTCGTCAGTGCCTCTGGTCGTGGCCCACCACGTGCACGTTCCCTGGACGGGTGGCTCTCGCTCGCCTGCGCGTCTCGCTGCCGATCGCGCCCGTGGCCGCCGGGTACGTGCTGCCCGCAGGCGCGGCGACCCTCCTCGTCCTCGGCGCGGTCGCCGCACAGACGCACCCGAGCGGCGCGGTGGTCCTCGCGGTCGCCGCCGTGGTCGTCGGCGGGTGCGCTGTGGCGGGAACCGCCTCCGGTGCGGCGGTTGCGGCGGTGATCGGCTGGCTGACCGTGAGCGGGTTCTCGCGCGCCCCGTACGCAGAGTTGCAGCCGCGCGGCCCGACGGTGGTCTTCGTGCTCGCCGCCGCGGCGGTCGCCGGCTCTGCCACGGGCTACGGCCTGCGCGCGGTCGCCGCGTCGGCCGTGCGCGGGAGCACACTGAGCGGCATGCCCCTGCCGGGTCGCGTCGGCGCGTCGCTCGGCCGCGCCCGCCAGCTGACCGGCCTCCTGCTCGCCGCGGTGGCTCTTCCCGCCCTCACGGCAGGTCTGGTCGCCGCGCGGACCTCGCTGCGCCTGGTCGACGACCTGCTGCTGTACCTCCTGGTCGTCGTGATCGTCACCCTCGTCGGCGGCTTCTGGCCGGCCGTGCTGGCGGCGGTCGCAGCGGGACTGCTGCTCAACTGGTTCTTCGTCCTGCCGCTGCACACGTTCGCCGTCGACCAGTGGCAGAACCTGCTGGCGTTGCTGCTGTTCGTGGCGGTCGCCGTTGCGGTGAGCAGCGCCGTGCACCTTGCCGCTCGCCGGCAGGAGCAGGCGCACGCCTCGGGGCGCGAGACCGAGACGCTCCTCGACCTCGCGCAGACGGTGCTCGCGGGTGCCGACACCCCGGCGCAGGTCCTTGCGCATCTGCGTCAGACCCTCGGTCTGCCGGGCGACCTGTCCGAGCGGTCCGGGGACCGGTGGGCGACGGTGGCGACCGCCGGTGACGTGGACCTCGCCGACGTGACGACCGTGGGCATTCGCGACGGGTTGTTGCTGCGCGTCTCCGGTGCAGGTCCCCACCACGAGCGGCTGCTCGCCGCCTTCGCCGCGCAGGCCGCGGCAGCGCTCGACCGCGATCGGCTGCGGGCGCAGGCCGCGCAGGCGGAGGCGCTCGCCGCCGGCAACCGGATGCGCACCGCCCTGCTCTCGGCGGTGAGCCACGACCTGCGGACCCCGCTGGCGTCGGTGAAGGCGGCCGTCAGCAGCCTGCGCCAGGACGACATCTCGTGGTCGCCGGCCGACGAGCGGGAGCTGCTGGCGACGATCGAGGAGTCCGCCGACCGCCTCGACGCGCTGGTCGGCAACCTGCTGGACATGAGCCGCCTGCAGACCGGCGCGCTGCATCCGTACCTGCGGCCGACCTCGCTGGAGGAGGTAGTTCCGCTGGCGCTCGCCGGCCTGGACGGAGCCGGTCGGGTCCTGCTCGAGCTGCCGGACGACCTGCCGCTGGTCCTCACCGACCCCGGCCTGCTCGACCGCGTGCTCGGCAACCTGCTGGCCAACGCGCTGCGGTTCTCCCCGGCGGACCGGCCCCCGGAGGTCGGCGCGAACGTCGGCGACGACCGCGTCGTGCTCACGGTCACCGACCACGGCCCCGGCGTCGCACCCTCCGCCCGTGAGCGGATCTTCGAGCCGTTCCAGCGCCTGGGCGACGCAGGAGCCGGAGTCGGGCTGGGACTGGCTGTCGCCAAAGGTTTCTGCGACGCCATGGGCGTGCCGATCGAGGTGGACGAGACAGCGGGCGGCGGGCTGACGGTCGCTCTGTCGCTCCGGGTCGCCCCCGCTGCCGTGCCGGCCGGTGCCGCGTGACGTCCGTGCTCGTGGTCGACGACGAGCCGGCGATCGTGCGGGCGCTGCGGATCAACCTGTCGGCGCGCGGGTACGAGGTGCACACCGCCGTGGACGGAGCGTCCGGACTCGCCGCGACCGCCAAGCACCGGCCGGACGTGGTGATCCTCGATCTCGGCTTGCCGGACCTGGACGGGACCGACGTCATCGCCGGCATCCGCGGCTGGAACAGCGCACCCATCCTGGTGCTGTCCGCGCGCGGCCACGAGGAGGCCAAGGTGGCCGCGCTCGACGCCGGCGCCGACGACTACGTCACCAAGCCGTTCGGCATGGACGAGCTGCTGGCCCGGCTCCGCGCCGCCGTCCGCCGGGCAGCACCTGCCGAGGACGAGCCCACGGTGACTGTCGCCGACTTCAGCGTCGACCTCGCTGCCAAGCGGGTCGTGCGCGACGGCGTACCCGTGCGGCTCACGCCCACCGAGTGGCAGCTGCTCGAGGTCCTCGTCCGGCAGCCGGGCCGGCTCGTGACGGGACGGCAGCTGCTGCAGGAGGTCTGGGGGTCGGCGTACGGGTCCGAGACGCACTACCTGCGCGTCTACGTCGCCCAGTTGCGGCGCAAGCTCGAACCGGACCCGGCGAAGCCCCGCTACCTGCTCACCGAACCCGGGATGGGCTACCGATTCCAGCCCTGACTAGCCTGTCACGGGGGTCAGCCCGGCGCCGGAAATGCCTGCCACGGCAGCGATCTCGTCGTTGTCGGAGGTGTCGCCGGAGACGCCGACCGAGCCGACCGTATGCCCCGTGCCGTCCTGCACGAGCACTCCGCCGGGTACGGGGATCAGCGCCCCGCCGACGGCAGCCGTTGCCGCCGCGATGAACGCCGGCTGCTGCTCGGCGCGCGCCATCAGCGCGCGCGAGCCCATCCCCAGCGCGAGCGCGCCGTGGGCCTTTCCGTACGCGATCTCGAAGCGCTGGTTCGACGACCCGTCCTCGCGCTCGAACGCCGTGACGTGCCCGCCGGCGTCGAGGACGACCACCGAGAGCGGCGCGAAGCCGTGGTCCCGGCCGGCCGCGCGCGCCGCGGCCACGATCGTCCGGGCGGTTTCCAGGGTGAGGGTCATCGGTCGGCTCCGGTCTGCTTGGCGCGCGCTCGGTGGGCATGCAGCAGCGGCTCGGTGTACCCGGACGGCTGCGCGCGACCGTGCACGATCAGGTCACGGGCGGCCCGGAACGCCTCGCCGTCGTAGTCCGGGCCCAGGGGTGTGTACGCGGGGTCGCCGGCGTTCTGCCGGTCGACGAGGTCGGCGGCCTTGCGCAGGATCGCGTCGACACGCTCCTGGTCGACGACGCCGTGGTGCAGCCAGTTCGCGATGTGCTGCGAGGAGATGCGGCAGGTGGCGCGGTCCTCCATCAGGTTGACACCGTGGATGTCCGGCACCTTGGAACAGCCGACGCCCTGGTCGATCCAGCGCACGACGTACCCCAGGATGCCCTGCGCGTTGTTCTCGACCTCGGCGTCGATCTCCCCTGCGTCCCAGGGCCTGTCCAGGTCGACCGGGATCGTCAGCAACGTGTCCAGGTCGGCTCTCGGGCCGCCGGAGGCGATCTCGTGCTGCCGGCGGGCCACGTCGACGCGGTGGTAGTGCGTCGCGTGGAGGGTGGCGGCGGTCGGGGACGGGACCCACGCGCACGAGGCGCCCGCCGCGGGCTGCGCGCCCTTCTGCGCCAGCATGTCGTGCATCGCGTCCGGCGCCGCCCACATGCCCTTCCCGACCTGTGCCCGCCCCCGAAGTCCGCAGGCCAGGCCCACATCGACGTTCCAGTCCTCGTACGCGCCGATCCAGGGCTGGGACCGCATCGCCGCCTTGCGGACCATCGGCCCGGCCTCCATCGAGGTGTGGATCTCGTCGCCGGTGCGGTCGAGGAAGCCGGTGTTGATGAACGCGACCCGCCCCGCGGCGGCCCGGATGCACTCGGCGAGGTTGACGGTCGTACGCCTCTCCTCGTCCATGATGCCGATCTTGACCGTGTTCCGGGCCAGGCCGAGGACCTCCTCGACCACGGTGAAGGTCTCGTCGGCGAACGCCACCTCGGCGGGCCCGTGCATCTTGGGCTTGACCACGTAGACCGAACCGGCCGGCGAGTTGGCGTGCGATCCGCCGGGCCCGATGTCGACCAGCGCGCACGTGACCGTGACGAGCGCGTCCAGCAGGCCCTCCGGGATCTCCCGCCCGTCGGCGTCGAGCACCGCCGGCGTGGTCATCAGGTGACCGACGTTGCGTGCCAGCAGCAGGGCATGCGGTCGCAGCGCCACGGGGGTGCCGCCGGGACCCGCGACCGTCCGCGGCGGGGTGAGCCGCCGGGTGAACGTGCGTCCCGCCTTGTCGACGGGGGCCGCGAGCTCGCCGGTCAGCAGCCCGAGCCACGTGCGGTAGCAGTCCACCTTGTCGGCGGCGTCGACCGCCGCGACCGAGTCCTCGAAGTCGACGATGGTGGTGACCGCCGCCTCCAGCACGACGTCGCTGACCCCGGCATCGTCGGCGGCGCCGACGTCGGTTCTCGGGTCGATGACGATCTCGATCCCCAGTCCGTGGTGGGTGAGCAGCACGCTCGACGGGGCACCGGCTTCGCCCAGATGCCCGGTGAAGACGGCCGGATCGGCGAGCTCCGCCAAGCCGCCGGAACGCTGCCCGACCTCGAGCCGCCCGTCACGCACGCGGTACCCGGTGGCCGCCGCATGGGTCCCATGACGCAACGGCACGACGGCGTCGAGGAAGTCCCGCGTCCAGGCAACGACCTGGCCACCCCGCTCCGGGTCGTACGGTCCCGCCGGCGGCGGGCTGCCCAACGCGTCCGTGCCGTACAGCGCGTCGTACAGCGAGCCCCACCGGGCGTTGGCCGCGTTCAGCGCGTACCGCGCGTTCGACGCCGGGACCACCAGCTGCGGCCCGGCAGTTACCGAGATCTCCGGGTCGACATCGGAGGTGTCGATCGCGAACGGCGGCCCGGGTTGTACGAGATAGCCGATCTCAGCGAGGAACGCGCGGTACGCGGCGACGTCCTGCGGTTGCCCGCCGCGCGCGCGGTGCCAGTCGTCGATCAGCGTCTGCAGGCGTTCCCGCTCGGCCAGCAGCTCGCGGTTGGGTTCGGCCAGCCGGGACACGAGCAGCGCCAGTCCGGACCAGAAGGTGTCGGGGGCGACACCAGCCGCCGGAAGTGCTTCTGCCTCGACGAAGGCGGCGAGTCGCTCGTCGACGGCGAGACCGCTCCGGGAGACGCGCCGGGGGTCGGGGCTGCTCACGCGAAGATCACTCCAGGGTTGAGGATGCCGAGCGGGTCGAGTGCCTGCTTGATGCGCTGTGAGATCTCCAGCACGTCCGGACCGACCTGGCTCTCGAGCCAGGGCCGCTTGAGGCGTCCGACACCGTGTTCCCCGGTGATGGTCCCGTCGAGGCCGATGGCGAGTTCCATGATCTCGCCGAAGGCGCGTTCCGCCTGCAGCGTCTGGTCCGCCTGCATCGGGTCGAACACGATGAGCGGGTGGGTGTTGCCGTCGCCCGCATGGGCGACGAGCGCGATGGTCACGCCTCGGTCCGCCGCAATGCGTTCGATGCCCGTGACGAGCTCGGGGAGGCGGGGAAGCGGCACGCCGACGTCCTCGAGCAGGAGCCGTCCCCGTGCCTCGAGGGCGGTGATGGCGACGCGGCGGGCATGCAGGAACTGCTCGCCCTCGGCCTCGTCGGCCGTGGCGTGGATCTCGACCGCCCCGTTCTCGCGGCAGGCGTCCCGGATCGCGTCCAGGTCCGCGGGGTTACCCGTGTCCGTGCGCGCCATCAGCATGGCCGCACAGGAACGGTCCAGCCCCATGTGCACGGCGTCCTCGACAGCGTTGACGGTGGTGCGGTCCATGTACTCGAGCATGGACGGGCGGGTACGCGCGGTGATGTCGAGCACCGCACGGACCGCGTCCTCGGTCGCCGCGAACCACGTCACGAGCGTGTGCGCCGCCGGGGCCGCGGGCAGCAGCCGGAGCGTCACCTCGGTGATCACCCCGAGGGTTCCCTCGCTCCCGACGAACAGCTTGGTCAGGGACAGGCCGGCCACGTCCTTGAGCCGCGGGCCGCCGAGCCGGACGGCTCGCCCGTCGGCGAGGACGACCTCCAGGCCGAGGACGTAGTCGGTGGTGACGCCGTACTTCACGCAGCACAGCCCGCCGGCGTTGGTCGCGATGTTGCCCCCGATGGAGCAGATCTCCGTCGACGACGGGTCCGGCGGGTACCACAGCCCCTCCGCGGCCGCTGCCCGCTTGACCTCCGCGTTGAGCAGGCCGGGTTGGGTGACAGCGACACGGGTCGCGCGGTCGACGACGATGCGGCGCATCCGCTCGGTCGAGATCACGATGCCGTCCGCTATCCCGGAGGAACCCCCGGAGAGGCTGGTGCCGGCGCCGCGGGGGACGACCGGGACGCGGTGCGCTCCGGCCCACCGCAGCGCCTCCTGCACGTGCTGCGTGCACTCCGCGCGGACGACGGCGAGCGGGCGCTGGGCATTCGGGTCCTGGGCCCGGTCCCACCGGTAGGCGTCGAGGCCGTCCGGATCGGTGAGCACCACGCCAGCGGGGAGCGCGGCGGCCAGCGCCGCAACCGGAGCCGTCGCCTCGACCGTCATGCCATCCCTGCCTCCGACCCGGCGTACCCGAGCCGGTCACCGCAGTCTGCCATCGGTGCGGTTCGCCCGGATTCAGCCGGGTAGCGCGTTCCCATGGGCCAGAACGTCGCGCAGAAGCTGATCGAGCCCCACCTGGTCTCCGGGGAGATGACGCCGGGCACCGAGATCGCGCTCGCGGTGGACCAGACCCTCACGCAGGACGCCACGGGCACCATGGTGATGCTCGAGCTCGAGGCGCTCGGCCTGGACCGGGTAAGGACCGAGCTGTCGGTCCAGTACGTCGACCACAACCTGCTGCAGACCGACAGCAAGAACCCTGACGACCACCTGTTCCTGCGCTCGGCCTGCCGGCGGTTCGGCCTGTGGTTCTCCAAGCCCGGCAACGGCGTCTCGCACCCGGTGCACATGCAGCGGTTCGGCGTGCCAGGCAAGACCATGATCGGCTCGGACAGCCACACCTGTGCCGGCGGCTCGCTCGGCATGCTGGCGATCGGGGTCGGCGGCCTCGAGGTGGCGATGGCGATGGCCGGGGACCCGCTCTACCTGCAGATGCCCGAGATCTGGGGTGTCGAGCTGACGGGCTCGCTGCCGCCGTGGGTGTCCGCCAAGGACGTGATCCTCGAGATGCTCCGTCGGCACGGTGTGAAGGGTGGCGTGAACCGGATCATCGAGTACCACGGCGAAGGCCTGGACCATCTGACCGCCATGGACCGGCACGTCATCGCGAACATGGGCGCCGAGCTGGGGGCGACCACCACGGTGTTCCCGTCCGACGACGCCGTCCGCACGTTCCTCGCCCGCGAGGGTCGCGAGGACGACTACTCCGAGCTGGTGGCCGACCCCGACGCGACCTACGACGTCACCGACGCGATCGATCTCGGGGCGCTGGAGCCGCTCATCGCGAAGCCGTCCAGTCCCGGCAACGTGGTGCCCGTACGAGAGGTGGCCGGCGAGGACGTGTTCCAGGTGGTGGTGGGGTCGTCGGCGAACCCCGGCCTGCGCGACTTCGCGATGGTCGCCGAGATCGTGCGGGGCGCGCAGAGCAGCGACCAGGTCTCCTTCGACATCAACCCCACGTCGCGGCAGATTCTCGAAGACCTGTCGAAGGGGGGCTGGCTGTTCGACCTGATCTCCGCCGGTGCGCGGATCCACCAGTCCGGCTGCATGGGCTGCATCGGCATGGGTCAGGCACCGGCGACCGGGCGCAACAGCCTGCGGACCATGCCGCGCAACTTCCCGGGCCGCTCGGGGTCGGACGACGACGCGGTATGGCTCTGCTCGCCCGAGACGGCGGCCGCCGCGGCCCTGACCGGGGTGATCACCGACCCTCGCGAGCTGCCCGATCGGCTCGGCATCGACTACCCGGATCTCGACCTGTCCGCGCCCACGCACGTCAACACCTCGATGCTCGTCGCCCCGCTGCCCCCGGAAGAGGCTGCGGGCGAGCAGCTGGTGAAGGGGCCCAACATCGCGTCGCTGCCGGACTTCGACGCGCTGCCCGACCGGCTCGAGGCGCCGGTGGAGCTGAAGGTCGGCGACAACATCTCCACCGACGAGATCCTCCCGGCCGGGGCTCGGGTGCTGCCGCTGCGCAGCAACATCCCGGCGATCTCGCAGTTCGTGTTCACCCAGGTCGACCGCGAGTACGCCGGGCGGGTCGCCGACCAGGACGGGCCGCACGCCATCGTGGCCGGCGAGAACTACGGGCAGGGCTCGTCCCGCGAGCACGCGGCCATCGCCCCGCGCTACCTCGGCCTCCGCGTGGTGGTGGCGAAGTCGTTCGCCCGCATCCACTGGCAGAACCTCGCCAACTTCGGGATCCTCCCGCTCCGGTTCGACGACCCGGCGGACTACGACGCGCTGGAGCAGGGTGCCTCGCTCTGCCTCGGCGGGCTGCGCGAGGGGCTCGCGGTCGGCGAGCCGCTGCGCGCCACCGCGGACGGCCGCGACATCACGCTGCGGCACGACCTGTCCGCGCGGCAGGTCGAGATGGTGCTCGCCGGCGGCCGGATCCCGATGACCGCCGCCCGTACCTGACGCCGTCCGGACCGTCTCGTCCCGGGTGCGGCACACGGTCACAATGGCGGCGTGAGCGTCGCCGCCGTCCCCACACCGAGAGACGGCGGCCGCGTGCCGTTGCTGTCGGTGCAGGGGCTGGACGCCCACTACGGGCCGCGGCAGGTGCTGGCGGGCGTCGACCTGGATGTGTACGCCGGCGAGATCGTCGCGCTCGCCGGGGAGAACGGGGCAGGCAAGTCGACGCTCGTGCGGTGCATTGCCGGCGACCTGGCGCCGGCGTCGGGAAGCATCCTTCTCGACGGTGAGCGAATCCGCTTGGGACGCACGGCGATCGCTCGCCGGGGAGTAGCGGTCGTCTGGCAGGACCTGGCGCTGTGCGAGAACCTCGATGTGGCGGCCAACCTGTTGCTCGGACGCGAGCGCCCGCGCCTGCTGCTGTCCGACGCACGGTTCCACGCGGCGGCCGCCGCGTTGCTGCAGTCGCTGGACATTCCGATCACGGACACGGCTCGGCCCGTCGCGGCCCTGTCGGGTGGGCAGCGCCAGCTCGTCGCGGTGGCACGGGCGATGCGGGACCGGCCACGACTGCTGATCCTCGACGAACCCACCGCGTCCTTGGGCGTCGTGGAGTCCAGACAGGTCGAACGGCTCATCCGCAGGCTGCGTTACGAGGGAACGACGATCGTGCTCGTCTCGCACGACATCGACCAGATGTTCCGCCTGTCCGACCGCATCAGCGTGCTCCGGCACGGGCGGCTGGTCGCGGACGAGCAGACGGCCCTGCGGCATCCGGACGAGATCGTGGCCTTGATGTCGGGCCAGCCCGTCGACTCCTCCCCGCGCCGCCAGCTGGACCGGCTGCACAGCCTCGTCGGAGAGCTCACGTCGACGGCGCCGTCGTCCAGCCTGCCCGTGATCTTGTCGGCGCTCGGGACGGCGCTCGCCGCCGACAACCTGTGCATCCACCTGCTCGACGGCGACCGGTTGCGGCTGACCGCGGCGGTGGGCATGCCGGCGCAGCTGATGGCGGCCTGGCGGGACCTGCCGAGCGGCCTGGCCGGCGGGCCGGTAGGAGCGGCCGCGGAGCGTGACGCGACGGTCATCGACCACGACGTACGGTCCGCCCAGACGTGGGCCCCCTTCCGCGCCATCGCCGAGGATGCCGGGATCCGCAGCTCGTGGGCCGTACCGGTCACCGGAAGCGGGGGGCTCGTCGGGGTGATCACCGTGTTCCGGCGCAACCTGGGCACCCCGCACCGCGACGAGCTCGCGCTCGTGACCCTCTATGCCGGGTACGCCGCGAGCACGGCCGAACGCGACGGGCTGCTCGGTGAGGTCACCGCACGCAACCGGGTGCTGGAGACGATCCGCGTCGTGCTCGAGCAGCTGGCGGTGTCCGTGCCGCTGTCGGCCGGGCTCGATGTGGCGATCGACACCCTCCGCGGTGGGCTCGCCGCCGAGGAGGTCGCACTGATCTCCCGGTCGGGCGGTGACCCGCGGTGCCGCGGCTGGTCGGGCGCCAGCCCGGACGGCGTGCGACCCAGCCGTTCGGTGCTGGCCGCATGCCAGGCCGACGCGGCGCGGCCGTCGGCGGAAGCCGTTCGGGCGGTACGCACCCCGTCGCACCGGGCGCTGGTCGCGGACGTCCCGGCCCCGGGCGGGCCGCTCGCGCTGGTCGCGGTCTGGCCGCACGACCCCGTACCGGAGGGGGACGGGGCGCCGCCGGACGCGCACGCCCTCCTCGAGGACGCCGCGCGTTCCCTGCAGCTCGCGCTCGAACGAGAGACGTCCGAACGTGCCCATCGCGAAGCGGCAGCGCTGCGCCGTTCCCAGGACCTTCAGCGCGACTTCCTCTCCCGCCTCAGTCACGAGCTGCGCACGCCGCTGACCGCGATCCATGGGTACGCGGACACGCTGTTGCAGTCGGACGTCATCTGGGACCCCGAGTCGCAGCGGCGTTTCCTGGAGCGGATCACGGCCGAGTCGGCGCGGCTCGGCCGGCTGGTCGGCGATCTGCTGGACCTGTCCGCGATCGACTCCGACACCCTGCGCCTGCAACGAGACTGGTGCGACGTGGCCCTGGTCGTCGACGCCGCCCGGGCCTGCCTGCCCATGGGCAGCCTCGGCCGGGTCCACGTCCGGTGTGCCGAGCTGCCTGCAGTCTGGGCCGACCACGATCGCCTCGAGCAGGTGCTGGTGAACCTGATGGACAACGCGATCCGGCACAACCCCGGCGGGACCACCGTCCGTGTCGCGGCGTCGGCGACAGATCGCGGAGCGGTCAGGATCACGGTGACGGACGATGGGGTGGGCCTGCCGGAAGGGATCGACGGCCCCGACGGGGGACGACTGCGCGGCCCCACCTCCGGCGCGGGCCTCGGGCTCTCCATCTGCCGGGCGATCGTGGTCGCCCACGGCGGCAGCTTGCGTGCCCGACGGCGCGCGCACGGGACGTGCTGGGAGATCTGCCTGCCGGTCAACGGCCGCGCGGACGAGGCGAGTGCGGCGAACGGGACCGTCGACAGTGGCTGACCAGACGCGGGTCCTGCTGGTCGAGGACGACCCCAACATCGTCGACCTCATCCGTGCGAACCTCGCCGTCCGCGGCTTCGACACGGTGGTCTCGACCGATGGTGTCCGGGCCCTCGCCCTGCTCGAGTCCGCGCGGCCGGACCTGGTGCTGCTCGACCTGATGCTCCCCGGCGTGGACGGGATGGAGCTGTGCCGTCAGATGCGGGAGCGCTCGTCGGTCGGGATCATCGTCGTGTCGGCGCGCCGGGCCGAGCACGACAAAGTCAGCGCCCTGCACGTCGGCGCCGACGACTACATGACCAAGCCGTTCAGCATCGAGGAGCTGCTCGCACGGATCGCGGCGACACTGCGTCGCAGCCGTCCGGTCACCTCACCCGAACCGCCCGCGTCCGTGGTCGTCGTCGGCGACGTCGAGATCGACCTGGCCCGGCGGCGGGTGCTGCGCGGCGGGCAGGACGTGCACCTCACGCCGACCGAGTTCGCGCTGCTGCGCGAGCTGGCGGTCGACCGGGGCAGCCTGCTCAGCCATGCCGACCTGCTTCGCCGTGTGTGGGGTGTCGGCTACCAGACCGAGACCGAGTACGTCCGCGTCTACGTTCGGCGGCTGCGCGCCAAGCTCGAGGTCGACGGGGCGCCGCCGCTGATCATCACCCACCCGCGGGCGGGCTACCGCCTCGCGGCCGAATGAGGCCGCGCGGACTCGTACCGCGTTTACGGATTGTTTCTCCCGGCGGCCCGATGTTTACGGGGCGTTCATGGGCCGCGGTCGTACGGTCCGCGTGCAGCCCTGCTGCGCCGGCTCGACGGCGTTCGACCTCGGCCGGTCCGGACAGACCGTATCCAGGAGGAACCCGTGGTTCTGACCAACAAGCGTGTGGCCATGTCGGCCGCGGCGTTGCTCGCCGCCGGGCTCGCCGTGACCGCCTGCGGCAGCAGCTCGTCCAGCTCCAAGACGAAGCCCAGCAGCGGCGGCTCGTCGTCGACGGCCTCGGCACCCGCCCTGTCGGCAACCTCGTTCACGCGCGACTTCTCGGCGATGGCCCAGCTCAAGTCGATCGCCGCCGCGGGCAAGGGTTCGGTCGGCATCATCCTGCCGGACACGACGTCCTCGGCTCGGTACGCCGAATTCGACGCGCCCTACCTCACGAAGGCCTTCGAGGCAGCCGGTCTGAGCTCTTCTCAGGTCAGCGTGAAGAACGCACAGGGCAGCGACAACACGTTCGTCACCGACGCTCAGGCCGACATCACGAACGGCGCGTCGGTCCTGCTCATCGACCCGGAGGACGCGGGCACCGGAGCGCGGGTTCAGCAGTACGCCGCGCAGCACGGCGTGACGGTCATCGACTACGACCGCATCACCCAGGGCAAGTACTACATCTCCTTCGACAACGTCCAGGTCGGCAAGCTCATCGGTCAGGGCTTCGCCAGCTGCGTCACCGACTGGGGCGTGAAGTCCCCGGTCCTGATCAAGATGGTCGGTGACCCGACGGACAACAACGCCACCCTGTTCGCGCAGGGCTACGACTCGGTGATCTCCGCGAACCCGTCGTGGAAGGTCGCCGCCTCACCCGCCGGGACATGGACGCCGTCGGTGGCCCTCACCGAGTTCCAGCAGGCGTACACCGCGCACCCGGACGTGAACTCCGCGATCATCCCGAACGACGAGAACGCGGCGCCGATCATCAGCTACCTGAAGAACCGCGGCATCAAGCCGAAGACGTTCCCGATCACCGGCCAGGACGCCACGCTCGTCGGCCTGCAGAACATCCTGTCCGGCTACCAGTGCGGCACCGCGTACAAGCCGATCTACCTGGAGGCGCAGGCGGCCGCCGCCGTCGCGCTGTACGCGCGAGCCGGGCAGCAGCCGCCGGCAGCGTTGCTGAACGGGTCGACGGCCAACCCCAACGACAACAACAACCAGATGCCCTCGGTGCTGCTGACGCCCGAGTGGGTCACGACGAAGAACATGAACGACACGGTCATCAAGGACCAGTTCGTTCCTGCCAGCCAGCTCTGCACGGCGGCCTACGCTGCGGCATGCACGGCAGCGGGGATCAGCAGCTGAGGATGGCGACGGACGCCACGGCGGGAGCCCGGTCCGCGGACCGGGCTCCCGCATCCTCCTCGGCCGGCGGTGCTGCTTCCGGTACGCCGCTGCTGCGCCTGTCCAAGATCGGCAAGAGCTTCGGTCCCGTCCAGGCGCTGGCGGACATCGACCTGGAGGTCTACCCCGGTGAGGTGCTCGCGCTGGTGGGCGACAACGGGGCCGGCAAGTCGACCCTGATCAAGACCATCTCCGGCATCTGGTCACCGGACAGCGGCCAGGAGTTCTGGGACGGCCGGCAGGTGCACATCCGGCACCCCCGCGACGCCGCCGCACTCGGTATCGCGACGATGTACCAGGACTTGGCGCTGGCGGACAACCTCGACATCGTCGAGAACATGTTCCTGGGGCGGGAGACCGTGCGTGCCGGCCTGCTGGACGAGACATCGATGGAGCTGTCCGCACGCCGCACGCTGTCGGACCTGTCCGTGACGACCGTTCGGTCCATCCGCCAGCCGGTGGGCTCGCTGTCCGGCGGGCAGCGCCAGGCGGTCGCCGTCGCGCGGGCCGTGCTCGAGGAAGCCAAGCTCGTGATCATGGACGAGCCGACCGCAGCGCTGGGCGTGTCCCAGACCGCGATGGTGCTCGATCTCGTGCGCAGCCTCAGCGAGCGCGGGGTGGCCGTCCTGCTGATCTCGCACAACCTCAACGACGTGTTCGCCGTGGCGGACCGGCTGGCGGCGCTCTACCTCGGCCGGCTCGCCGGAACGGCACGCATCGCCGACATCGACAGCCAGCAGGCGGTGGCGCTCATCACGACGGGGTCTCTCACCCCGGTGGGGGCGCATTCCGCCAGGAAGGACTGACCGCCATGTCGATGCCTCCCTCCCAGGCCGAGCTGCCGGCCGAGTCCACGCCCACCGACGTCGGCTTCGTCGACGAGGCCGCGGCGGGCTCGCCGGACCGGTTCGCCGTCAACGAGCTGACGGCGAACTCGTTCGTCGAGTACGCACGCGCGCTGGGCAAGCGCATCCGCAGCGGTGAGAGCGGTGCGCTGCCGGTCGTCATCGGCCTCGTGGTCATCGTGGCGATCTTCCAGTCACAGAACTCCAAGTTCCTGTCCACCGGCAACCTGACCAACCTGATCGAGCAGTCCGGCGTGTTCGTCATCCTCGGGATGGCGGAGGTCTTCGTCCTGCTGCTGGCCGAGATCGACCTGTCCGTCGGGTACGTCGGCGCGGTGGGCGCGACCGTCACCGCCGAGCTGGCGACGAACCCGCACAACGTCAACTGGTTCCTGGCCTGTCTGGCCGGCCTGGGTGTGTGCGCGGTCATCGGTGCGGTCCAAGGGTTGCTCATCACGCGGCTCGGCCTGCCGTCCTTCGTCGTGACCCTGGCGGGTCTGCTCGGCTTCGAAGGGGTGCTGCTCTACCTCATCCAGCACGACAAGGCGGCTACCGGCGGCACGATCCCGGTCACGAACAAGGTGATCAACGACATCATCAACGGCTCGTTGTCGAACACCGTGGGCTGGATCGTGATGGTCATCGTGGTGGTCGCGTACGGCGCCATCAGCGTCCTGCAGAACCGCCGGCGCCGCGCGAGCGGGCTCGTGACTGCGCCGCTCGCGCTCGTCGCCATCAAGGTCGGCGCGGTGGCGGTCGTCGGCGTCGTGCTCGTGCTCGTCTGCAATGCCAACCGCGGCCTGGGGCTGACCAAGCTCGAAGGGGTGCCGTGGATCGTGCCGATCCTGCTGGTGCTGCTGGTCGTCTACTCGGTGCTGCTCGGGCGCACCCGGTTCGGCCGCTACCTGTACGCGATCGGGGGCAACGCCGAGGCAGCCCGCCGTGCGGGCATCAGCCTGAAGACCATCCGGCTGTTCGCATTCGTCCTGTGCAGCGTCACCTCCGGCCTCGGCGGCATCGTCTACCTGTCCCAGCTGGGGTCCATCTCCAGCAACGTCGACGGCGGCAACCTCGTGCTGTACGCCATCGCCGCCGCCGTCATCGGCGGCACCAGCCTGTTCGGCGGGCGCGGCAAGATGATCCACGCGCTCCTGGGCGGCCTCATCATCGCCGCGGTCTACAACGGCATGGGCCTGATCGGGCTGAGCGCGGCCGCGCAGTTCATGGTCACGGCGCTGGTCCTGCTGGCGGCCGTCACGGTCGACGCCGTCTCCCGCCGCGGCCGGACCAGCGCCTGAGCGGGCCCCTATCCTGAGCGCACGGTGACGCGGCCGCGGCGAGGAGGTGCCTGGGTGGTGGACCCGGAGGAGCCGAACGCCGCGGAGCGCCGACGCTGGAACGACGAGCGCTGGACCGAGCGCTGGCCCAAGCGCGAGGCGCTGACCGGCGCGGTCACCGGAGTGCTGCTCGACGGGCTGGGCCCTGTCGCGGGCCAGCGGCTGCTCGACGTGGGGGCCGGCGGGGGAGGCACGAGCATCGCGGCCGGCCGCCTCGTCGGCGACGGAGCCGTGGTCGGCGCCGACATCTCCGCGCCGCTGGTGCGCTTCGCCCGTGACCGTGCGGCCGCCGCGCGGGCGGTCAACGTCTCCTTCGTCGTGGCGGACGTGCAGTGCGACACCGTTCCCGGTGGGCCCTTCGACGCGGCGCTCAGCCAGTTCGGGGTCATGTTCTTCGACGAGCCGAGTGTCGCCTTCGCGAACATCAGAAATCAGCTCGTGCCGGGTGGCCGGCTCGCGTTCGCCTGCTGGCAGCCGCCCGAGCGCAACCCCTGGTTCGTCGGTCCGATGCTGGCCGAGTACCTGCCGCCTCCTCCGCCGCCCGCACCGGGGAAGAGCCCGACAGGACCGTTCAGCCTGAGCGATCCGGACCACACGCGGAACGTGCTGGCGGCGGCGGGCTGGCGCGACATCGCGCACCGGGGCCACGAGGTCGTCGTGACCGTCGACCGGTCGGCCCTCGCGGACGACGACACGTTCGCGTCGCTCGACCTGCCCGCCGCGGGTGTCGAGCAGGCCCGGCGCGACGTCGACGCGCGGCTCGACCGGCTGCGCGACGCCGACGGCCGCATGCGGGCCCCGCTGGCCTTCTGGGTCGTCACTGCCACCGCCTGACGTCCCGACCTGGAGGCACTGTGCAGGACCGTTCGCCCCGGCCCGGTTCGCTGGAGCCGATCGAGACGGCGTCCGTCGACGAGCTGCGGGCGCTGCAGCTCGACCGCATGCAGTGGTCGCTGGCCCATGCGTACGAGAACGTCGCGCACTACCGGCGTGCCTTCGACGCGGCCGGTGTCCACCCGTCGGATCTGCGGACGCTGGCGGACCTGTCCCGATTCCCGTTGACCAGCAAGGACGACCTGCGCGCCGGCTACCCGTTCGGCATGTTCGCCGTGCCGCGCGAGCAGGTGGTGCGCATCCACGCCTCGTCGGGGACGACGGGGCGCCCCACGGTGGTCGGCTACACGGAGCGGGACATCCGTACCTGGGCGGCGCTGATGGCCCGGTCCATCCGTGCGTCGGGCGGCCGCCCCGGCGACATCGTGCACGTGGCGTACGGCTACGGGCTGTTCACCGGTGGGCTCGGTGCGCACTACGGCGCAGAAGCGTTGGGCTGCACGGTGATCCCGGTGTCCGGCGGGATGACCGAGCGTCAGGTCACGCTGATCCGGGACTTCGCCCCCGACGTGATCATGGTGACGCCGTCGTACATGCTGGCGATCGTCGACGAGATGGAGCGGCAGGGCATCGACCCGCGATCCAGCTCCCTCGCGGTCGGCATCTTCGGCGCTGAGCCCTGGACGAACGACATGCGCGGGGAGATGGAGAGCCGGCTCGACATGCACGCGGTCGACATCTACGGGCTGTCCGAGGTGATGGGGCCCGGCGTCGCCAACGAGTGCGTCGAGACCAAGGACGGGCTGCACGTCTGGGAGGACCACTTCTACCCCGAGGTCATCGACCCGGATACGGGTGCGGTGCTGGCCGACGGCGAGCGTGGCGAGCTGGTGTTCACGTCGCTGACCAAGGAGGCGATGCCGGTCGTCCGCTACCGGACGCGCGACCTGACGCGCCTGCTGCCCGGGACGGCCCGCACCATGCGCCGCATGGAGAAGGTCACCGGACGTACCGACGACATGATCATCCTGCGTGGCGTCAACCTGTTCCCCACCCAGATCGAAGAGCTGATCCTGCGCGTTCCCGCTCTCTCACCGCACTTCCAGTGCGTTCTGCATCGGACCGGTCCGCTCGACGAGCTGACCGTGCGCGTCGAACGCCGCCCGGACGTCCCGCCGTCCGGCGCCGAAGCCGCCGGCCGGGAGCTGACCGCGCTGGTGAAGGGCGCCATCGGCGTCTCGGTCGCCGTCGACGTGCAGGAGCCGGGGCACGTAGAGCGGTCGGCGGGGAAGATGCGCCGCGTCGTCGACGAGCGTCCGCGGAGGTGAGGCCGCGGCCTGAGAGGCTGCTGCGGTGACCATCCGCGGCATCGCCTACGGCGGCGACTACAACCCCGAGCAGTGGCCCCGAGAGGTGTGGGCCGAGGACGTGGCGCTGATGCAGCGTGCCGGGGTCAACCTCGTCACGGTCGGCGTGTTCGCCTGGTCCCGGATCCAGTCCGGTCCGGGGCAGTTCGACCTGGGGTGGATCGACGAGGTCCTGGACCTGTTGTACGACGGCGGGATACGGGTCGACCTGGCCACGGCCACCGCCTCGCCGCCGTCCTGGCTGGTCGCGGCCCACCCCGAGATGCTGCCGGTCCGCGCCGACGGAGTGCGCCTGGGACCCGGTTCGCGCCAGCACTTCTGCCCGAGCTCACCTGCCTACCGGGCGGCGGCCCTCGAGCTGGTCGCGGTCCTGGCCGACCGGTACCGCGACCATCCGGCGCTCGAGCTCTGGCACATCGGCAACGAGTACGGCTGCCACGTCCCCGCCTGCCACTGCGAGGTCTCGCAGACGGCGTTCCGGGCGTGGCTGCGAGCACGCTACGGCGACGACCTGGCCGCGCTGAACTCCGCCTGGGGCACCGACTTCTGGAGCCAGCGGATCACGGCCTGGGACGAGATCCGCACGCCGGCCGCCGCCCCGACATTCCTGAACCCCACGCTGCAGCTGGACTTCGCGCGCTTCTCGTCCGGCGAGCTGCTCGGCTGCTACCGCGCCGAACGGGACGTGCTCGCCGCGCGGTCGCCGGGAATGCCCGCGACCACCAACCTCATGACGTTCTTCCGGCCGGTCGACTCCTGGTCGTTCGCCCCGTACATGGACGTCCAGTCGGTGGACTGCTACCCGGACCCGGCCGACCCGGCGGCGCACCTGACCATGGCAGCCGCCGGCGACATCACCCGGTCGCTGGGTGGCGGGCAGCCCTGGATCCTCATGGAGCAGGCGCCCGCCGCCGTGAACTGGCGGTTCGTCAACGTTCCCAAGGCCCCGGGCCAGCTCCGCGAGCTGTCGCTGACGGCGGTCGCCCGCGGCAGCGACGGCATCCTCCAGTTCCAGTGGCGCGCCTCGGTCGCCGGAGCGGAGAAGTTCCACTCGGGGATGGTGCCGCACGCCGGCACCGACACCCGGGTGTTCCGGGAGGTCGAAGCCCTCGGGCGTGACCTTGCCGCGCTGGCTCCGGTGGCCGGGACCCGCGTGACCGCCGACGTCGCGATCCTGCTCGACTGGGAGAGCTGGTGGGCGCTGGAGCTCGAGGCGCACCCGAGCGGCTACGTGTGGTGGGTGATCACCTTCCAGCACCTGTACGCCGCGCTGTTCGACGCCCACGTCACCGTCGACGTGGCCCATCCCGCGGCCGACCTCAGCGGCTACCGGCTGGTCATCGCCCCGCACATCTACCTGGTCAGCGACGCGGCCGCGGAGAACCTCACGACGTTCGTACGATCGGGCGGAACCGCTCTGGTGACGTACTTCTCGGGCATCGTCGACCCGGACGACCACGTCCGGCCCGGCAGCTACCCGGCGCCGTGGAAGGACCTGCTCGGCCTGCACGTCGAGGAGCACTGGCCGCTGGCCGAGGGAGCCACCGACCTTCTCGGCGGCACCCTCGCCGGCCCGTCCGCGAGCGCTTCGCTGTGGCGGGAACAGGTGCACCTGCACGGCGCGGAGCCGCTGCTGACCTTCGGGTCCGCGCCGCTCGCGGGTTCGCCCGCCGCCACCCGGCACGCGTACGGCGACGGGCTGGCGGTCTACCTGGCCACCTGGCCGGACCGGGAGACGCTCGCCTCGCTGCTGGCGTGGACGTGCGAGCGGGCGCGCGTGCGACCGGTCCTGGACGCGCCCGCGGGAGTCGAGGCGGTCCGCCGCGGCGACGTGCTCTTCCTGATCAACCACACCGCGGAACCCACCGCCGTGGACCTCCCGGAGCCGGGCCGCGACCTGCTGTCCGGACGGTCCCTGTCCGGCCGGATCACGCTCGCGCCACGGGACGCCGTGGCGCTCGTCGGTGTTGCCGACGTGCCGGCAGACCTCGTGGGCACCGTGCACGGGGACGGACCCGTGGCGGGCGCCGCCGGTGACCTGCGCCGCCGCATCGAGGACCTGCCCGACGGGCGCCGCCGCACCTCCTACCGGCGCGGGCTCGACCGCCGGCCGTGAGCGAGCGCCGGTACGACCCGACCGCCGCCGAGTGGGTGACGTTCGCCTCGCACCGGCAGGACCGCACCTTCCAACCGGCCGCCGAGCACTGCCCGCTGTGCCCGCAGCGCCCGGGTGGGCCGCCGACCGAGGTCGGTCCCGAGCCGTTCGACATGGCGGTCTTCGACAACAGGTTTCCCTCGTACCAGCCGAATCCGCCCGATCCTGATGTCGCCGGCGACGACCTGCTCCAGGTACGACGGTCGTACGGCCGGTGCGAGGTGGTCGTCTACACGCCGGACCACGAGGGCTCGCTCGCCGGTCTCGGCACCGCGGGTGCGCGGACGCTCGTCGACGTCTGGACCGACCGCTCGCGCATCCTCGGGGCGGATCCGGCGGTCGCCTACGTGCTTCCGTTCGAGAACCGCGGCGCGACCGTCGGGGTGACTCTGCCCCACCCGCACGGCCAGATCTACGCCTACCCGGAGATCCCGCCGCGCCCGGCCCGCGAGCTGGCGGCCGCCGCGACCCACTACCGCGCAACGGGCCGCTGCGTGCACTGCGACGTACGGGAGCGCGAGGAGTCCCTCGGCCTCCGCGTGGTCGCGCGCGCCGACGGCTGGGTGGCGTCGGTGCCGTTCTGGGCGCGCTTCCCGTACGAGCTGCAGCTGCTGGCGCGCCGACACCGACCGTCGCTCGACGGTCTCGAGGATGCCGAGCGGGACGGGCTGGCCGACCTGCTGGTACGGGTGCTCGGCGGCTACGACCGGCTGTTCGGCTTCCCGCTTCCGTACGTGCTCGGGGTCTACCAGGCGCCGACCGATGGAGGTCGCTGGGACCCGGTCAGCCACCTGCGGGTCTCCATCTGCCCGCCGCACCGCGCCGCCGACCGGTTGAAGTACCTCGCCGGGTCCGAGCTCCTGGCCGGCGCATTCCTCACCGACGTCGCGCCGGAGGCGGCCGCCGCCACCCTGCGGGCCGTGGTCGAGACATGACGGCGGGGGACGCCGGCGCGGGCGCGCCGTTCCGTGCGGCGTACGGCCGGGAGCCCGACGTGGTGTGGCGATGTCCCGGGCGGGTCAACCTCATCGGCGACCACACCGACCACCAGGGCGGCCTCGCGCTCCCGTTGGCGATCGACCGGTACGTCACCGTGGCGGTGGCGAGGCGGGCGGACGGCGTGGTGCGGGTCCGCTCCGCCGACTTCCCGCACGAGGTACGGGGCCCCGTGTCCGAGCGACCGGAGTCCGGGGGCTGGGCCGCGTACGTGCTGGGGGCGGCCTGGCTGCTGCACCGGCGCGGGGCGCCGGGCGACGGCGCCGACGTGTTCGTGTCCTCGACCGTGCCGGTCGGCGCGGGCCTGTCGTCGAGCGCCGCCGTCACCTGCGCCTCCGTGCGCGCGCTGGCCGACCTCAGCGGCGTGCGGCTCGACCTGGCCGAGGTGGCGCGCGTCGCCCAGCAGGTGGAGACCGACGTCGTCGGTGCACCCGTCGGTCTGCTGGACCAGACCGCGGTCCTGTTCGCGGCCGCCGGAACGGCCCTGCTGCTGGACTTCGCCACCGGTGGCCGCGAGACAGTGCCGCTGCCCGGCGACCCGTGGCGGCTGGTCGTCGTCGACACGCGGGTGTCGCACGCCCACGCCGGAGGGGAGTACGCGGACCGCCGCCGGCTCCTCGACGAGGCCCGCCAACGGCTGGCCGTCGCGAGCCTCTCCGACCTCGGCCCGGCGGACGTCGACCGTGACCGCGGCGCGCTCGGGTCCGCGTACCGCGCGGTGCGGCACGTCGTCACCGAGAACGACCGTGTCCGCCGTACCGCAGATGCCCTGCGGCGCAGAAACTTCCGGGAGGTTGGCGCGCTCATGGTGCAGTCTCACGAGTCGCTGCGCGACGACCTGGAGGTCTCCTGCCCCGAGCTCGACCTGGCGGTCGGCGTGGCGCTGGACGCCGGCGCGGCCGGCGCGCGCATGACCGGCGGGGGGTTCGGCGGTTCCGCCATCGTGCTGGCCACCTCCGACGTCGGGGAGCAGCTGACCTCCGCGCTGGACCGCGCCTTTGCGGCGGCGGGCTTCGCGGCGCCGGCCGCCTTCCCGGTGGCCGCCGTCGACGGCGCGCGCCTCCTGACCGACTGACGCGCTCCCGGCGGCGCCCCGGCCGCACGTGTACGGTCGCGCGTCGTGCGCCTGACCCTGCCGCGATTCGGAATCGGACTGCTCGTCGCGGCGATGGGAGTGACGGGACTTGCCGCGTGCTCGACCTCGAACGCGTCCCCCGGTCCGAGCGCGAACAGCGTCACCATCACCAGGGACAGCGCCGGCATCCCGCACATCACCGCGGGCAGCTTCACCGCGCTCGGGTACGGCGAGGCGATGGCGTTTGCGGCCGACAACCTCTGCACGTTCGCCGACGACGTCGTCACGGTGAACGGTGAGCGCTCGAAGTACTTCGGGCCGACGGGCCTCAGCCTCAACTACTCGGCCGGCACCAGCAACAGCAACCTGGACTCGGACTTCTTCTGGCAGGAGGTGAAGGCCAGCGGGCTCATGCAGAGGCAGATGCACCAGCCGCCGCCGATCGGCCCGTTGCCGCAGGTGCTCGACCTCTACCAGGGGTTCGTCGCGGGCTACAACGCCTACCTGGCGGCCGGTGACCTGAAGGACCCCACCTGCGCCGGCAAGCCGTGGGTGCGGCCGATCACGCTCGACGACATGTTCCTGCGCGGCTACCAGATCGCGACCGAGGCCTCCAGTCAGCAGTTCATCACTCGCGAGGTGAACGCGGCCCCGCCCGCTATCGAGCCCACGACCGGCGGCGCCGCCTACGTCACTCCGGCCGCGGCACCGGAGGGCGGTGTCGACCTGGCGGCGCTGCACAGCGAGCTCGCGACCAGCGGCGCGGACCTCCAGGGGTCGAACGGCATCGGCATCGGGTCGCAGGACACCGCGGCAGGCGACGGGATGGTGCTGGCCAACCCGCACTTCCCGTGGCGCGGCACCGAGCGGTTCTGGATGGCCCAGCTGACCGTGCCCGGCCAGTACGACGTGGAAGGCGGGACCCTCGAAGGCTTCCCGCTCATCGGCATCGGCTTCAACCAGCATCTGGCCTGGACCCACACCGTCTCGACCAGCTCGCGGTTCACCCTCTACCAGCTGACCCTCGTCCCCGGCGACCCCACCAGCTATCTCGTCGACGGCACGCCGCACACGATGACCACCCGGACGGTCAGCGTCGACACCGGCCACGGAACCGAGAGCCATACCTTCTACCTGACCCAGTGGGGTCCGCTCATCGACCTGCCGGAGGCCGGCTACCACTGGACGACGACCACCGCGTACGCGCTCGCGGACTCGACCGCCGACGACACGTTCCGGGCGGCGGACCAGTACCTGCGCATGGGCCAGGCGACCTCCGTCGCGAGCCTGCTGGCAGTCGAGTCCCACTTCCTCGCGATCCCGACGTTCAACACCATCGCGGCGGACGACACCGGTCACGCGCTCTACGCGGACGTCGGCAACACCCCGAACGTGCCGCAGTCGCTGATCGACGCGTGCCTGCCCCAGGGCGCCGCGCAGCTCGTGTTCTCCGTCGGCGGCGTGGTGACCCTCGACGGGTCCCGCTCGGCATGCGCCTGGGCCGACGACCCGGGCACTCCCGTGCCCGGGATCTTCAGCGCCGCGCACGAGCCGCACACGATCCGGACCGACTACGTCGAGAACTCCAACGACTCGTACTGGCTCGCGAACCCCAGTGCGCCGTTCCCGGCGTTCTCGCCGATCATCGGGAAGACCGGCACCGAGCAGGGCCTGCGCACCCGCTCGGGCAACGAGATGATCGCGCAGCGGGTGGCCGGCACCGACGGGCTGGGCCCGCCGAAGTTCACCGTCCCCACCCTGCAGAAGATGTGGGAGAGCGACCAGTCGCTGGAGGCGCAGCTGGTGCTGCCCGCGCTCGTCGGCGCCTGCCGGGCGACGCCGTCGGCGAAGGACTCCCACGGCGACACGGTGGACCTGGCGGCGGCCTGCTCCGCACTGGCGGGCTACAACGGGACCGGTCACCTGGACGCCCATGGCGGCTGGTTGTTCTCCGAGTGGTCGGCGTACGCACCCTCGTCCGGTTTCTGGTCCGACGCGTTCGACCCCGCGCATCCCCTCACGACGCCGTCGCACCTGAACACCGCCAACCCGGCGATCCTGCGGGCCCTCGCGGACGCCGTCGTGAACCTGCAGGAGAACCACATCCCCCTGGACGCCACCTACGGCGACGTGCAGCACGCGACCCGCAACGGGACGGCCATTCCTGTCCCGGGATGCGACACCGGCTGCTTCAACGCCATCTACGCCGCGGACGGCCAGGGCGGACCGCTGAGCGCGGCGCCGTACGGCGAGGTCGTCGACGGCTCCTCGCTCGTCATGACCACCGAGCTGACCCGCTCCGGCCCCGTGTCGCAGGGGATCCTCACGTACTCGCAGGCCACCAACCCCACGTCACCCTGGTACGCGAACATGACCACGCTGTACTCGCAGGGCCGGTGGGTGAACCTCCCGTACACCTCCGCTCAGCTGGCCCAGGACCGCGGCGCGAGAACGGTGACGCTCACGCTGCCGTAGCCGGCTGGCGCCACCCGGCGACGTGCGCGATATCGCCCGGGTTCGACCGGATGACCGGCTTGCCCTGCTTCATAGGTTTCCGCTGTCTCGTCAGCAGAGGGACCGGGGGTACCCGTTCCCTCCGCGACGGTCGTGTGCGAGATTCGAGGGATGGACTCCCCGGATGTGGACGCGGTTGTCGTGGGCGCCGGCTTCGCCGGCCTCTATCTCCTCCATCGCTTGCGGCAGCAAGGGTTCTCCGCCGTCGTGTTCGACGAAGCGGACGACGTCGGCGGCACCTGGTACTGGAACCGTTATCCCGGTGCGCGCTGCGACATCCCGACCACCGACTACACATTCGGGTTCGACCCGGAGCTCGAGAAGGCCTGGACGTGGTCGGAGAAGTACGCGACGCAGCCGGAGATCCTGCGCTACCTCCAGTTCGTCGCCGACCGGTACGACCTGCGCCGCGACATCCGCTTCTCGACCCGGTTCGAGTCCGGGACCTGGGACGAGGACGCCTCGCTCTGGCACGTGACCACCAGCGCCGGTGAGCCGCTCACCTGCCGCCACCTGATCATGGCCACGGGCTGCCTGTCGGTCCCCAAGTCGCACGACATCCCGGGCCAGGACTCCTTCGCCGGGGACACCTACGTGACCGGCCGGTGGCCGCACGAGGGCGTCGACTTCACCGGCAAGCGGGTCGCTGTCATCGGCACCGGGTCGTCGGGGATCCAGTCCATCCCGCTGATCGCGAAGCAGGCGGCGCAGCTGACCGTCTTCCAGCGCACACCGAACTTCTCCGTACCGGCCTTCAACGGTCCGCCACCGGCCGACCGCCTGGAGCAGATCGCCGCGGACCGGGAGGCCTACCGCGAGTCGGCGAAGTACTCCCGGGGTGGCGTGCCCCGCGAGCTCACGGAGGTCATGGGCGTGACCGCGCCGCCGGACGTGCGCCGCGAGCGGTTCGAGCAGGCCTGGAAGGAAGGAGAGCTGTTCTCGATCCTCGGCGTGTTCGCCGACCAGGGTGTGAGCCTCGACTCCAACCAGATCGTGGCCGAGATGATTCGCGAGAAGATCCGCGAGCGGGTCAAGGACCCGGCGACCGCGGATGCGCTCTGCCCCACCAGCCACCCGTTCGGCACGAAGCGGCCCTGTCTCGACAGCGGCTACTTCGAGACCTACAACCTGCCGCACGTCCGGCTGGTCGACCTGCGCAGCCAGCCGATCACGGCCATCACGGAGACCGGCATCGAGACCAGCGCCGAGTCGTTCGAGCTGGACGCGATCGTCTTTGCGACGGGTTTCGACGCCATGACCGGCGCCCTCGTGTCGGTCGACATCACCGGCCGCGACGGCGTCAGCCTGCGCGACGCGTGGGCGGACGGGCCGAACACCTACCTCGGTCTCATGACCGTCGGGTTCCCGAACCTGTTCATGATCACCGGACCGGGCAGCCCGTCGGTGCTGTCGAACATGGCCGTGTCGATCGAGCAGCACACCGAGTGGGTGACCGACTGCCTGGCCGACCTGCGCAAGGACGGCTTCGAGACCATCGAGCCGACGCCCACGGCGCAGGCCGGCTGGGAGCAGCACGCCGCCGACTGCGCGGCGCTGACCCTCCACCCGCTGGCGGACTCCTGGTACATGGGCGCGAACGTGCCCGGCAAGCCCCGGGTGCTCTACCCGTACATCGGCGGGGTCGACACCTACCGCCGCGCCTGCGAGGACGTCAGAGCGCAGGGCTACCTCGGCATGCGCCGGTCCGGACCGGCCGGTACGCAGGTCAACGACGGAGTGGTCCGGCGGGTGCAGCCGGACGTGACGATGGTGCTCGAGCTCATGGCCCAGATGAACCTGCCGCCGCTGCACTCGATGTCGGTCCCCGAGGCGCGCGCGTTCTACGACGCCATGGGCGCCCAGAGCCCCCCCGGTCCGGAGGTCGGGCAGGTTCTCGACGGCGAGCTGCCCGGGGCCACCGGGCCGCTCGCCTACCGGCTCTACCGGCCGGCGACGGGCGGTCCGCACCCGGTCGTCGTCTACTTCCACGGCGGCGGCTGGGTGCTCGGCAGCGCGACGGCCGACGACGCCCTGTGCCGCGACCTGTGCGCCCGCTCGGGAGCGATCTTCGTCTCCGTCGACTACCGGCACGCCCCCGAAGCGCGCTTCCCTGCCGCCGCGGACGATGCGCTCGCCGCGGTGCGGTGGGTCGGCGACCACGCCGACGAGCTCGGCGGCTCGCCCGGCGGGCTGGTCGTGGCCGGCTGGAGCGCCGGCGGCAACCTCGCCGCGGTGGTCACCCAGCGGGTCCGGGACGAGGGCGGTCCCCGCCTGGCCGGCCAGCTCCTCCTCTGCCCGGTCACCGACAGCGACCTGACCCGAGCCTCGTACGTCGAGAACGGCGAGGGGTTCGCGCTGGAGAAGGCGACGATGGAGTGGTTCTGGGACCACTACGCCGACGCGGCCGACCGCACGGACCCGAGGGCCGCGCCGATCCGCGGTGACCTCGCCGGGCTGCCCCCGGCCGTCGTCATCACCTGCGAGTTCGACCCGCTGCGGGACGAGGGCGAGGCCTACGCCGCCGCCCTCACCGCGGCGGGCGTCTCCGTGCAGCACATCCGCGCCCGCGGCCACGTGCACACCTCGATCCCGCAGGTCGGCATCGTGCTGTCCGGTGCGCCCGTGCGGGAGGAGATGGCGGCCGCCCTCCGGTCGCTGCTGCCCGCGCCGGTTCCGGCCTGACGCCGGGTACGCAGATGGCGGCGGACGTCGTCGTCTTCACCGGCGGACCGATCCTCACCCTCGACGGTCCGGCGCCGACGTACGCCGAGGCGGTCGTCGTCGAGGGCGGCCTGATCGGCTTCGTCGGCGAGGCGGACGAGGCGCGCCGCCGGTTCCCCGGGGCCGCGATCCGCGACCTGCACGGCCACGCGCTGCTGCCGGGCTTCGTCGACGCGCACAGCCACCTCCTGGGCGGCATCGACCTCGTCCAGCAGGTCAACGTCGCCGGGGCCCCGATGGGGCCGTGCCGGGACATCGGCGACGTCGTGGCGGCACTCGCGCGGCACCGCGACGAAGCGGCCGTCCCGGCAGGGCAGTGGATCGTGGGCTGGGGCTACGACCCCGACACGCTCGCCGAGCGACGCCCGATCACCCGGCTCGACCTCGACGACGCGTTCCCCGCCCACCCGGTGCTGCTCCATCACGTCTCCTGGCACGGGGCGGTACTCAACGGCGTCGGCCTCGCGCGAGCCGGGATCGGCGCCGGGACGCCCACGCCGGCCGGCGGCGTGATCGCTCGCCTGCCGGGCTCCGACGAGCCGTCCGGTCTGCTCATGGAAGCCGCCATGCTGCCGGCCCTGGCGGCGCTCCCGCGCCCCGACCTCGACGAGCGGCTGGCCCGCCTCGACGCCGTACAGCGGATGTACGCCGCGCAGGGCTACACGCACGCGCAGGACGGGCTGACCGGCACCGACGACCTGCGTCTGTTGCAACGGGCCGCGCGCGAGGGTCGGCTGTTCCTCGACGTCGTGGCGCTCGCCTCCTTCGCGGAGACCGACGCGTGGCTCGGCAGCCCCGACTTCCCGATCGGCGGGTACGACGGTCACTTCCGCATCGCCGGGATGAAGGCGCTCGCCGACGGTTCGCCGCAGGGGCGGACCGCCTACCTCACCGAGCCGTACCTGACCGAGGGGCCCGGCGGCCAGCACGCATGGCGCGGCGAGCCGATCGTGCCCGCCGACCAGCTCGCCGCGCTGGTCGCCCGCGTGCTGTCGGCCGGCGTGCAGGTGTTCGTGCACGCAAACGGCGACGCCGCCGTCGACGACGTCCTCGCGGCCGTGCGCGGCGCCGGTGTCAGCGCGGCCGACGACCGGCGCACCGTGATGATCCACTCCCAGGTCCAGCGTCCGGACCAGCTCGAGGACTACGTGCGGCTCGGCATCTGCCCGAGCTACTTCTCCAACCACTGCTTCTTCTGGGGCGACGTGCACCGGACGAACCTCGGCCCGGAGCGGGCGGAGGGGATCAGCCCGCTGCGGTCGGCCGCCGCGGCCGGTCTGAGGGTGTCCAACCACTGCGACTTCCCCGTGACGCCGCTGGACCCGTTCCACCAGCTGTGGACCGCGATGGCGCGGACGACCCGCAGCGGTCTGGTGCTCGGACCGCACGAGCGGATCGACGGGTACGCGGCGCTCCAGGCGCTGACCAGCGGCGCGGCGTACCAGGTGTTCGAGGAGGACCGCAAGGGCCGGATCGCGCCCGGCCTCTTGGCCGACCTGGTGGTCCTGTCCGCCGACCCGCTTGCCGCGGGCGTCGACGCCATCCGCGACGTGACCGTCCTGGAGACGATCAAGGAAGGCGTGACCGTCCACACCGCCTGAGTGCAAGGCGTGCGCCGTCGTCACCTTTCCGGCGCGGAGCCGTTGAGGCGACGTGATCGGACAAAGCGGACAGGGAAGGCGCGCCCGGCGGGTGCGACGGCCGGTGAGCCGGGCGCGGCGCGCGGCGCTGCTCTCGGTGGCCGGCGCGACCGTGCTGGCCGGGCTCGTCTGCCTGACGCCGGCGCTCGCGTCGACCGCCCCCCCGGCGGGCGGCACGGCGACCGAGAACCTCCGCGTCACGGTGTCCGACGGCGTCTCCCTGCAGGCCACCGTCACCGGCGCCGCGCCGCTTGCTCCGCGCCCGACCATCGTCGAGTTCAGCCCGTACGGCAACGGGAGCGGAACGTTCACGCCGGGCCCGGCGTACAACTTCCTGCTGGTGCAGATCCGCGGGACCGGCTCGAGCGACGGCAGCTTCGACGCGCTCGGACCCCGAACCCAGCTCGACGTCCAGCAGGTACTTCAGTGGGCCTGCCACGCCCCGTTCAGCGACGGCACGCTCGGCCTCAACGGCTTCTCCGCGAGCGCGATCACGATCTACAACTCGCTGCACCTGTCCCTGCCCTGCGTCAAGGCGGCGCTGCTGAAGTCCGGGACCTACTCCCTCTACCGCGACCTGCTCTGGCCGGGCGGGGTGAGCAACTTCGTGCCCGGGGTCGGCGTCGCGGGCCTGATCGCCGGCCCGGCCCTCGAGCAGGGACCCGACCGGCTTCAGCGCGCACCGCTCACGTCGGTGACGACGGCCACCGGCCTCGCGACCGCCGACCTGTCGGCGATCGAGCACCCGACCCTCGACGCGTGGTGGCAGCAGCGGCAGTTCCAGGGCGACGTCAACCACCTGCCGATCCTCATGATCGACGGGTTCTTCGACGTCGAGTCCCGCGGCGCCTTCCAGGCCTACCAGGAGCTGCGGGGCGACGGCGCGCACCTTCTGGTTGTCGGCGGTCACGACGGCGCTCCGGCCGGCACCGACGACGGCAATGCCGAGGCCGAGGCGTGGTTCGACCACTACCTGCGGGGCGTCGACAACGGGGTCACCCGCCAGCCCGCCGTGCAGCTGCTGCTGGCGAAGGGCGACCGCGTCCAGTACCTGAACGGCGCGTTCGAGCGCACCAGCGGCACCGACTGGCCGCTGCCCGGGACGCACTGGGTCCCGCTGGCGCTGTCACCCGCGCGCAGCGGCACCGCGCACTCGCTCAACGACGGGACGCTGACCGCCGGGACGCCGGCGGCCGCGACCACCGAGTCGTACCCGGCCGTCGCCTCCCTTCCGACGGCGACCGATGTGCCGAACGCCGCGATCGTCGGTGCGGCGGGCCTGAACCAGCTGTTCGCCGCGCTGCCGGCGCTCGACGAGATGAACGTCGCCGAGCCACAGGGCCTGTCTTTCACGACCGCGCCGCTGCGCCAGGACGTGCAGTCCGCCGGGCCGCTCGACCTCGACGTCCCGCTCTCGACCACCACACCGGGTGCAGCGATCTGGGCGGTGCTCTGCGATGTCGCGCCGGACGGCACCTCGCACCCGCTCACCGTCGGGCGCCTCTCGACGGCGTACCCCGACCTCGACCCGAGCAGGTCCCTGTACGACCCGGTGACCGGTGATCTCGTCCAGCCGTACGGCGTGTACGACGCGAAGACGCCGCCGGCCGTCGGCCAGACGCGCCTCTATCACGTCGAGTTCTGGCCGGTAGGCAACGACTTCCAGGCCGGCCACCGGATCCGCCTGGACATCATCGGCGCCTCGGGGGCCTCGACCCTCGCCGTCCCGGGCGTCAACTCGGTGCTCGTCGGCGCGGGCAGCGGCGCCCGGCTCCAGATGCCGGTCCTGCCCGGCAGCGACCTGCTCGCCGCTCTCGGCGCCGGCCCGTCCGACCCGAACTGACGCGAGAACAATTCGGTACTAGTCGGACAGTCCGCCGCGTGTCAGGGTGGAGGGGCCGGCGCACGACGACGTGAACCGGGACGGCGGAAGGCGGCCGCATGACCATCCAGGAGGCGGTGCACCCCGACCCGGAGCCGCGGGCCGGGATCGGCCGCCGGCGTTTCCTCGGCTACGTGCTCGCCGCGCCCGTGCTGACGGTGGCGGCGCGATGGACGCTGGACACACCCGCCGCGCGCGCGGCCACCCCCACCGGCGGCGTCCCGTCCGGACCCCAGCTGTCGGACACGGTCGACCTCAACGACCTGCTCACCGATGCCACCCTTCCCACCGCGAACCTCATCACCGTCGTGGTGAACACCGACGGCACCGCGTCGTTCGCCCTGCCGCGCGCCGAGAGCGGCCAGGGCATCACCACGTCCAGCGCGATGCTCATCGCCGAGGAGCTCGACCTGCCTCTCGACAAGATCATCATGACGCTCGCGGACGCCCGCCCCGAGCTGGTGTTCAACCAGTTCACGGCCGGGTCGAACACGACGATCTCGACGTACACGCCGATCCGGGTGGCGGCCGCGCTCGCGCGGCAGCGGCTGCTGGAGGCAGCCGCCGTCGAGCTCGGCGACGAGGTCACGAACCTGCGGACCAGCCTCGGCTCGGTGATCTCCTCGACCGGCCGCTCCGTCTCGTACGGCGCCCTTGCTGCCCAGGCGGCGAGTGCCACCGTCCAGGCGCAGGCGGTGACGTTGAAGGACCCGTCCGACTTCACCGTGATCGGCACCCCGCAGAACCGCATCGACGCGCTGGCGGCGGTCACCGGGCAGAAGCAGTACGCGATGGATCTCGACGTCGCGGGCGCCCTGCCCACCATGGTCTGCCGCGCCCCCACCCTCAACGGCACCGTCCAGGCCGTGCGCAACTCCGCGCAGGTGAAGGGGATGCCGGGCATCACCGACGTCGCCGTCATCCCGACAGGGGTCGCGGTCCGGGGTGCCACGTTCGGCCAGGTCATCGACGCGGTCCGCGCCCTGGACGTCTCGTGGGGCCCCGGCAACGTCGACGGCGAGTCCGACGGCACCGTGCTCGCAGCGCTGCAGGCCGCGGAGCTGCCGATGGCGGTGCCGAAGGTGCCGGCCCTGGCGACGACGCTCGACGCCCGGTTCACCTTCTACTGGCGCAGCAACAGCGCCCTCGAACCGCAGACCGCCGTCGCCGACGTGCGCGCCGGCTCGGCCGAGGTCTGGTCGGCGATGCAGAGCCCGATCCTCACCCAGCAGACGGTGGCCACCGCCCTGGGCCTGCCGGTCAGTGCGGTCACGGCGCACGTCGTCCAGGCCGGTGGGGCGTTCGGCCGGCGGATGTTCAGCAACGTGGTGGTCGAGGCGGCGCAGATCTCGAAGGCCGTCGGCAAGCCGGTCAAGCTGATGTGGGACCGCACCGCCGAGTTCCGCTACGGCCGCGTCCACCCGATGTGCACGTCGCGAGTCCGCGCGACGGTCCTCGGCGGCAACGTCCTCAGCTTCGAGCAGCGGCACACCAGCGTGGCCACCGACTACACGCAAGGGTTCGGCGAGATCCTCTCCTCGACCGCCGGCAAGCTGCCCGAAGGCGACTTCCTCGGCTACTCCCAGACCGTGTTCGAGACGACGACGAACGTGCCCTACAACGTCGGTGTCGTCAGCCAGCTGCTCAACGAGATCTTCCAGTACGACACGTTCCACAGCGGCAGCGTGCGCAACCTCTACAACCCCGAGGTCGTCACCGCCGTCGAGCTGATGGTCGACCAGATCGCCCGCGTGGTGGGCAAGGACCCGTACGCGCTGCGCCGTTCGCTCGTGAAGGACCCCCGCGCCGGCGCGGTCCTGGACGCCGTGGCCAAGGCCGGCGCGTGGGGCCGGTCCATGCCGGCGAACACCGCCCAGGGCATCGCGATCCACACCGAGTACAAGGGCGCCACCGCCTGCCTCGTCGAGCTCGACAACACCCCTGCCACCGTCCGCCGCACGATCCGTGACGCAGTCACCGGGCCGCGGGTCACCAAGGTGGTCTTCGCCATCGACGCCGGCTTGCCGATCAACCCGCGCGGCCTGGAGGCCCAGATGATGGGCGGTGTCAACTCGGCCATCGGCCAGGTGCTGACCGAGAGCCTGCACCTGCAGGACGGGCACTTCCTGGAAGGCAGCTGGGACAACTACTTCTACACGCGGCAGTGGAACGCGCCGCCCGACCTGCAGGTCATCGTGATGCCGCCGACGACGGGGGAGCCCGGAGGCGCGGGCGAGTTCGGCGTCGCCGCCGCGAAGGCGGCCGTCGCCTGCGCCTACGCCCGCGCGACCGGCTCGCTCCCGACGTCGTTCCCCGTCAACCACGACGGCCCGCTCGCGTTCACGCCGTACCCGACCGTGCCGTCGATGCCGCAGTCACCCACCGACGGCCTGGACCACGCCTACTAGGAGCGCCCGTGCCCACCCACTCGTTCACCCTCAACGGCAAGGCGGTCACCGTCGACTGCGACGACGACCTGCGGCTGCTGTGGGTGCTGCGCGACCTGCTCGGCGTGCACGGGCCCAAGTACGGCTGCGGGCTCGACGTCTGCAAGGCGTGCACCTCGCACGTCGACGGCGAGGCGTTCAACCCGTGCTCGGTCCCGGTCAAGGACGTCGAGGGCCGGGAGATCACCACGATCGAGGGACTGCCCGCGACGGTGGGGAAGGCCCTGCACCCGATGCAGCAGGCCTGGCTCGACCGCGACGTGCCGCAGTGCGGCTACTGCCAACCCGGCCAGATCATGGCTGCGGTCGCGAAGGTGCAGGAGGTCCGCGCGGCCGGCGGCGACATCACCGCGCTCGACGACGCGGCGTTCGACGAGATCCGCAACATCTGCCGCTGCGGCACCTACCAGCGCATCCGCGAGGCCACCATCGCCGGCGCTCAGGGCATGTAGGCGCCCACGCGTCAGCGCCCCTGCCAGGTGGGCTCGCGCTTGGCCAGGAACGCGGTGATCCCCTCCTGCGCGTCGCAGGTCACCGCGTTCGCCGCCATCGTCCGGCCCATGAGCTCGTACGCCCGATCCTGCGGCTCGTCGATCTGCCGGTAGAACGCCTCCTTGCCGATCTTCACGGTGAGCGGGCTGGCGACGGCGACCTGCCGGGCCAGGTCGAGGGCGGCGTCCAGCACCTGGTCGGCCGGGACGACGGCGTTGACGAGGCCCCACTCGGCCGCGGTCCGCGCGTCGATCGCCCGGCCGGTGAGCAGCATCTCCATCGCCCGCTTCCGGCCGATGTTCCTCGACAGGGCGACCATCGGGGTCGAGCAGAAGAGTCCGATCCGTACGCCAGGGGTGGCGAAGGTCGCGGTCTCCGCGGCCACCGCGAGGTCGCACGTCGCGACGAGCTGGCAGCCGGCCGCCGTCGCGATCCCCTGCACGGCCGCGACCACCGGCTGCGGGATGCGCTGGACCGTCTGCATCAGCTCGGTGCAGGCGTCGAACGTCTGCTGCTGGTCGTCCTGGGTCCGGTCGACGAGCTCGCGCAGGTCGTGGCCGGAGGAGAACGCCGGGCCGCTCGCCGCCAGCACGATGCTGTGCACCTCGGGCCGCTCCGCCTGCTGCGCCAGCGTGGCGGTCAGGTCGCGCATCATCGCCAGCGACAGCGCGTTGCGGCTGCGGGGCTGGTCGAGGGTGACGACGACCGCAGGGAGCCGGTCGTCCACGCGCACGTTGACGGTTCGTACGGGGGTCTCGCCGAGCGTGTCGGTCATAGCAGCATCATGCGCCGAGGCGAGACGCTGCCGCGGGCCCACGTATCGTCGGGGCGTGGCCACGGGTGAGGTGAGGGACCGGCTGGACCGGCCGGTGCGCGATCTCCGCCTGTCGGTCACCGACCGGTGCAACTTCCGCTGCACGTACTGCATGCCGCGCGAGGTCTTCGGGCCGGACCATGCGTTCCTGTCCCGCGAGGAGATCCTCAGCTACGAGGAGTTCACCCGTCTCGTCCGCGTGTTCGTCGGACTGGGGGTCCGGAAGGTCCGCCTCACCGGCGGCGAGCCGCTGCTGCGGCGCGACCTCGAGACGCTGGTGGAGATGATCGCGGCGGTGCCGGGCGTCGAGGACCTGGCGCTCACGACGAACGGCTCCCTCCTCGCGGCGCGGGCCGCCTCGCTGCGGGCCGCCGGGCTGCATCGCGTGACGGTCAGCCTCGACAGCGTCGACCCGGTCGTCTTCCGGGCGATGGCCGACGTGCGGCTCCCGCTCGCGGTCGTGCTCGACGGCATCGCCGCGGCGGCCGAGGCCGGCTTCGCCCCGGTCAAGCTGAACGCCGTCATCCGCCGGGGCGTCAACGACGCGGGCGTGCCCGACCTCGTCGAGTACGCCCGCCAGAACGGTCACACCCTGCGCTTCATCGAGTTCATGGACGTCGGGACCACCAACCACTGGGTGCACGACGAGGTGGTCGCCGCCGACGAGATCATCGCCCGGGTCGGCGCCCTCCACCCGCTCGAGCAGGTGGCCCCGGCCCGCCGCGGCGAGGTTGCCAAGCGCTGGCGGTACGTCGACGGCCGGGGGGAGATCGGCGTGATCTCCTCGGTGACACAGCCGTTCTGCGGCGACTGCACGCGCGCGCGGATCACCTCGACGGGCGAGCTGTTCACCTGCCTGTTCGGAGCCGTCGGCACCGACCTGCGCGGGCTGCTGCGCGGCGGCGCGTCCGACGAGGACCTGCGTGCGGCCGTCAGCGGGGTCTGGTCCGCCCGGGAGGATCGGTACTCCGAGCTGCGCAGCACAGCGGGGGGGGAGCGCCCCCGCGCGGAGATGTCCTACCTGGGCGGCTGACGGCTCCGGACGCCGGGGTCAGTCCCCGTCCGGCGCGGTCCGCAGGCCGGCCGACCACTTCTCCTCGATGCGGCCCACGCGCCAGACGGCCAGGGCGATCACCCAGGTCACGACGAACAGGCCCGCGATGACGAACCCTAGGGTGTTGAGGTCGGCGTTCTGCAGGTCGCTCCAGAACTGTCCGGTCACCCCGAGCTGCTGCGAGAGCAGGCCCAGCAGCTCGACGCCGCCGATGACCACGGCGACGAGGACCGACAGCGCGGTGATCGTGATGTTGTAGAACACCTTGCGTACGGGCCGGGAGAAGGCCCAGCCGTAGGCGAAGTTCATGAACGTGCCGTCGATCGTGTCGAACAGGCACATGCCCGCGGCGAACAGCAGGGGCAGGGCGAGGATCGCGTACCAGGGCAGGGCGCTGGCGGCCCCGGCCGCCGCCAGGACCAGCAGCGCGACCTCGGTGGCGGTGTCGAACCCGAGGCCGAACAGCAGGCCCACGGCGTACATCTGACCGGGCCTGGTGATCGACCGCATGATCGGCCGCAGCAGCCGGTTCAGGAGGCCCCGGGTCGCGAGGTGCTCCTCGAGCGTCTCCTCGTCGTACCGGCCGCGGCGCATGTCGCGGAAGACGCGCAGGATGCCGACGAGGATCACCACGTTGATCGCCGCGATGGCGAGCAGGAACGTGCCGGAGACGCCGGTGCCGATGAGGCCGGTGTAGTGGTGCAGTCTCGAGTCACCGTTCTCGACCGGGCCGACGACGGCCTTGACGCCGATCGACAGCAGGAACGCGAGCGCGAACACGATGGTGGAGTGGCCGAGGGAGAACCAGAACCCCACCGACAGCGGGCGCCGTCCGTCGTGCATCAGCTTCCGCGTGGTGTTGTCGATGGCGGCGATGTGGTCGGCGTCGAAGGCATGGCGCATGCCCAGGGTGTAGGCCGTGACGCCGATCCCGACGCCGTACGTCTTCGCGCCGAGGGACAGGTGCTGGCCGGCCACCAGCGCGACGACCAGCCAGCCGACGACGTTCAGCGCAACGATCACCGCCGCCATCGCGCCGAGCCGCGACCACTCGCGGCGGCTCAGGCCGGTACGCACGCGGGTGAGCACGCCGACCGCCGGCCGGGCGGGGGCAGGCGCGGTCATGTTGCGAGTATGTCGCAACAACGGATCACGCGGTCGTGTCGCTCCGCCGGCGGCTGCGCAGCCATGTGACTGCCGGTGGACCGATCAGCAGGGCGACACCGCCGGCTCCAGTCCCGATCGTCGTGTATCGCCTGTCCGCCAGCGTGTTTCGGCAGTCGTGCAGGGCCCGCTCGCCCGCTGCGGCCAGCCGTTGCGGCGGCTCGCCGATCGCTCCGGCGACGAAGTGCGCGAAGCGGATCGACTCCTCGATGTTCGCCAGGCGCGGGGACACGACGCTGCCGCAGGAGACGCCGTCCGCCGCGGCGCTGCTGAACAGGGCGGTGCCGGCGAAGGCCAGCAGGGCGAGGCCGAGGACCGCCGTGACGATCCGCAGCAGGCCCATCGCGGCATCCTCCCGCAGCGGGCCGAAGGTCGGTCCGCCGGTGGCTGCCGGCAGTTCTCTCGCCGCGCCCGCCGCGCCGGCGCGGTGTTACCTTCGCGACGTGGATGCCGCGGCCGTCGCGCGCGGCCGGACGGTACGCGCGCTGCTCTTCGGTGCGGTGACCACGTCGGCGGCGGTCCTCGCGCACTGGTCCGGCTCGGGCATGACTGCCCCACTGGGCGTGGTGGCCGCGGGCTTCGCGGTGGCAACGCTCGTCGGATGGCGGCTGGTACCCCGCCGCCGGGCCCGCTCGGTCGTCCTGGCGTCGGTCGGCCTCCAGGTCGCCCTGCACGCCGCGTTCGCCGCCGGCATGGCGGCCGGCGGCATGCGGGTCATGTCCCTGCTCCTGTGCCAGGCGGGACACGTCCAGGGTGTCCGCGTCGACGCGCCGCCCGGGTTCCTCGCGCCGCAGCACGGCCTGCTGGCGATGACGGTCGGCCTGCCGGGCCTGCCGATGCTCCTCGCCCACGTGGTCGCTGGCGCTGTCTCCGGCGGCTGGCTGTACGCCGTCGACCACCTGGGCCGGGCGCTCGCCGCCGTCGCCCACGCCGTGCTGCGCTCGGCGCTGCCGGCGGTGCCGGCCGCCGGGACGATCGCGTACCGCCCGCCGGCGCCGCGCCCGGGCCGCCGCCGGCGCGCCATTGCCGACACGTGCGACGAGGTGCGGGCGGGATGCGGCCGCCGCGGGCCCCCGGCCCTCGCGTCCTGCTGACCTCGTCCGGGACCGGTGACGGTCCATCACGCGGAGCGCCGCGACGGCCAGACCCGTCGCCGCCCGCATCACCTCAGGAGCATTCCTCATGTCACGTTCTGTTTCGACGCGCCCGCGGGGCGCGAGCCGCTTCGCCCGCCGGGTGGCGGTGCTGGCCGCGGCCGCGGGCCTCGCGGTCCTCGCCACCGCCTGCGGTTCCGGCAGCGGCGGGCTCACCGCAGTCCAGCTCGGGAAGCCGGAGGCCATCCCGGCCCAGACCTTCACCGACACGGCGGGCCAGCCCTACGACCTCCAGCAGCAGGCCAAGGGCAAGCTCACGCTGGTCTACTTCGGCTACACCAACTGCCCCGACGTGTGCCCGACGACGATGGCCGACATCGGTACGGCGCTGCGCTCGCTGCCGGCCAGCACCCAGAAGAAGGTGCAGGTCGTGTTCGTCACCAGCGACCCCGGACGGGACACCCCGCCGAAGATCCGGGCCTGGCTGGACCACTTCGACCAGGGCCTCGCCAACCCCTTCGTGGGCCTGCGCACGACCGTGCCGGCCGTGGACGCGTTCGGCCAGAAGCTCGGCATCCCGCTCGAGCCGCCGGTGATCAAGCAGGACGGTACGGAGGACGTCTACGAGGTCACCCACGGGGCCGCCGTGCTGATCTTCGCGCCGAAGACCGCCACGGCCGACTACACGTGGCTGCCCGGAGCCACCGCGCAGCAGTACGCCCACGACATCAAGCACTTCGTGTCCTCGTAGCGCCGTCGGGTGCCCGCCGCCACGCGGCGGGCACCCGAGCGGTCAGGCGGCGTAGGGCGGGACGGTGTACCCGCCCAGCAGCTGCTCGAGCCGGGCCGCGACGGCGAGCGCCGTCCGGTCCCGGTGCGAGCCGGCGATGACCTGGACGCCGATCGGCAGGCCGTCGCGCGACGTGCCGACCCGGACCACGGTGACCGGCAGGCCGACGACGCCCGCGTACCCGAGCCAGCAGCCGGCCACGATCGTGGGCACGGCGGCCCCGTCCACGTCGACGGTCCGTTCGAGAACGGACCGGTCGTCGTGGGGAACCGCGGGTGTCGGCCAGGCCGGTGCGAGCAGCACGTCGTGGTCGGCGTACCAGTCGCGCCACCGGCGCTGCAGGGCAACGCGGGCGGTGTCGTGGCGGAGCCAGGCGATGGCGGTACCGCCGGCGGTGTCGTCCTCGCCGGAGGTCGCGTCGACGCCGCCGGGCGTGCCGGAGAGCGCCATCGCGGCGGTGATGAGCGGCATGAACTGCGCGGCTGCCTCCCCCAGCGACACCGGCGGCGCCCCGTCGTCCACCCGGGCGCCGTCGCCCGCCAGCGCGGCGGCCGCGGCATGTACGGCGGCCCGGACCTCCTGGGACACGGGGAAGTCGGCGTCGTCGGTGAGCACCGAGACCCGCCACGGCGCCGGCGCCGGGTCGGGGAGCCGCAGCGACCAGCCGTGCTCGGGCTCCTCCGGGCCGGCAAGCACCGCCAGCAGCAGGTCGAGGTCCGCGACCGTGCGGGCGAGGGGGCCGACGACGTTGATGTCGGCGACCGTCGTACCCCCGCCGAGGTGGGCGACGTACCCGCGCTGCGGGACGACGCCGAACGTCGGCTTGTGCCCGGCGATGCCGCAGAAGTTCGACGGCACCCGGATGGAGCCGCCGATGTCGGTCCCGACCTCGAACGCGGTCAGGCCGGTCGCGACGGCCGCGGCGGCGCCGCCCGACGAGCCGCCGGGGGTGCGGGCGAGGTCCCAGGGGTTGTTGGTGGTTCCGTACACGCCGCCCGCGGTCTGGTAGTCGCCCGACCAGCGCGGCAGGTTGGTCTTGCCGAAGATCACCGCACCGGCCGCGCGGACGCGGGCGACCGCCGCCGCGTCCTCGGTGGGGACGCGGTCGGCGAGCTCGACCGCCCCGCCGGTCGTCGTGAGGCCGGCCGTGTCGAGGGCGTCCTTGATCGTGCACGGCAACCCGTGCAGGGGCCCGAGCCAGCGGTCGTGCGCGGCCTGCTCGTCGCAGTGCGCCGCGACCTGCATCGCGCGGTCGGCATCGAGGGTCACCACGGCGTTCAGGTCACCGTTCAGCCGGTCGACCCGGTCGAGGTACGCGGTGAGCAGCTCGCGGCTGGACACCTGCTTGCTGCGTACGAGGGCTTGGAGGGCGGTGGCGCTCTGTACGGGAAGGTCGCTGGCCATCGCCCCACCCTGGCACGGCACCAGGCGGCCGGTGGCCGTGTCAGGATGCCGCCAGCCCGAGGCCGGTCGGGCCGGGCGCGGAGGGAGGCCGGTTCGTGCCGGAACGGCGGAAGGCAGGGAGATCCCTGCGTTGCGGGCGGTGGCTGTTGCGTCGGGTGGTGCCGGTCGCCGTGGCCGTCCTCGCCGCGGCGGCGTGCGGCAGCTCGGCGGCGCCCGCGGGTGGTGGGGCGACGAAGACCGGGGACGACGTCCCGGCGGTCGCGCACCTCGGGCCGCGGTCGTTCGCCGGTGCCGGGCCGTTCTCCGTCGGCGTGACCACGCTGACGCTGCCCGGCGACAAGGCGCCGGTCGAGGTCTGGTATCCCGCCACGGCGGCGGCGGTGGCCGGGACGCCGACGGTCAGCTACAACGTCGAGGACTACCTGCCCGCGGCGCTCCGGAAGCTGTTCCCGGCGGGCTTCCAGGGCGGCGTCTACCCCACCGACGCGCACCGGGACGTGCCGGTCGCCGCCGGCCGGTTCCCGCTGGTCGCGTTCACCCACGGCTACTCGGGGTTCCGCACCCAGTCGACCTTCCTGACCACGCACCTCGCCTCCTGGGGCTTCGTGGTCGCCGCGCCGGACCTGCTCGACAACGACCTGACGGCCGTGCTGAGCGGGACCAAGGCGGCGGGGTCCGCCGCCGACATCGCCGAGGTGCGCGACACGATCACGCTGATGGCTCAGCAGAGCGGCGCGCCGACGGGCCGGTTCGCCGGGCACGTGGACCTGTCCCGCGTTGCGGCGATCGGCCACTCGCTGGGCGGCGCGGCCTCCGAGGCGGTGGCGTCCGTCGACCCCCGGGTGACCACGTTCATCGGGATGGCCGGCGCGACCGTCGGCTCGTTCGGCCAGGCCTCCTCGGGCCCCGGCAGCGCGGTGCCGGCCAAGCCCGGGATGCTCCTGGTCGGAACGGCGGACCAGGTGGCGAGCCCGGCGGGTATCGCGGCCGCGTACACCGCCATGCAGGCGCCCAAGCGCCTGGTCACCCTGCGGGACTTCGGCCACCTCGTGTTCGCCGACATCTGCCAGATCGGTACGGGCAAGGGCGGGCTCGCCGGCATGGCGCAGGCGGCCGGCCTGCCCCTGCCGGGCAACCTCGAGAAGCTGGCGACCGACGGGTGCAGCCCGCCCGACGCCCCGGTCACGACCGCGTGGCCGGTGATCCGGCAGGCCGTGACCGCGCAGCTGCGGCACGTCTTCGGCTTCGACCGGACCGACGCCGGGCTGGCCGGGCTGACGGCGGCCTACCCGCAGGTCGTGGCGGTCGACACCACCGCGGCCGCCGCTCCGTCGCCCGCGGTCAGCCCGGGCTGATGCCGGTGTCGGCCAGCGCGTCCAGGGTCGGGGTGGGCACGGCCGCAGCCCCCTCGGCGCGGGCGAGGAGCAGGCCGGCCACGGTGGCGACCAGCGCCAGCGCGCTGACGAACGCGGCGTAGTAGATCCCCGCGTCGTGCAGCCCGATGTGGGTCGTGATGACGCCGACGACGATGACCGGCACGCTGAACGAGAGGTACGCGACGAGATAGATGGTGCCGATCAGGGCGCCCCGTTCGTGCGGCGCCGCCAGGTTCGACAGGTGGCGGAACGCACCGAGGAAGCTGGCGCCGAACCCGATGCCGGTGGCGGCGGTCGCCACGAAGAACCAGGTCGCGCTGCCGGCCAGCATGGTCGCGAGGGTGACGGCCGCGCCCACCGCGAGGACGGCGCTCCCACCGATCATGGCGTGATGCGGCGAGCGCCGCTGGATGAGCACGGTGACGATGGCGCCGGTGCTGGTCAGCGCGAAGATGACCAGCCCACCCCAGACGGCGTCGCTCGAGTGCGCCAGGTCCTCGGCGATGGACGGGCCGAGGGAGAAGTACAGGCCGCCGAGCGACCACGAGGCGATCAGCGCCGGCAGCGCCGCGACGAACGCGCGCCGCGCCGGCCGCGGGATGCCCGCGTTCGGTCGCAACGCGCCGAGGTGCAGGGTGCGTCGCGCACCGGGCTCCGGAATGACGAGCACGGAGATCAGGCCGACGAGGGACGACCCCAGCAGCAGCCAGAACACCAGGTGGGTGGGGGCGGGCCCGTACTGGATCACCGCGCCGGCTCCGAGCGCCGCCACGGCGAGGGCGGCGCTGGAGCCGCCGCTGTTGACCGTGGCGCCGAGCGTCGGCCGGTCCGCGGGCGCGAGCTCGAGCAACGCCGCCCCGAGCGCACCGACACCCGCCCCGGTGGCGATGCCCTGCAGGCTGCGGGCGGCGAACAGCGCTCCGATGCCGTGGGCGTCGAGGAACAGCACGGCGGCGCCCGCCTCGGCGGCGAGCGACAGCGCGATCATCGGCCGGCGGCCGACGTAGTCCGACAGCGAACCGGCGAACAGCAGCACCACCAGCAGCGCGCCCGCGTACACCGCGAAGACCTCGGTGAGGGAGATCGCCGAGAAGTGCCAGGCCTGCTGGTAGACGCCGTACAAGGGGGAGACGACGGCCGAGCCGCCGAGGACGATGCCCAGGAGGACGACCGTCCACCAGAAGGCCCCGGCGTTGCGCAGCCGTGCGGCTCCGATCGTGGCCGCCGTCACCGCCTGGACCCTCCTCGCCGCACGACGGGTGCCAACCCGTCGCGGCGGGCGCGCTATTCCGCCCTGCGCCGGCGCGCGCCGGGGGTGGGGCTGGCACGACCGCAGGTTCGGGGGGTGGCGCCCTCGCCGCCGGCGCCGCCGCGCGCCAGGCTGAACCCATGATCGAGGCCAGCTCCCCGGCCGCGCGCGCCCCGCGCCGCGTCCCCGCGTTCTTCACCGCGCTGCTCACGCGGCGCACCTGGGCAGAGCTGCTGTACGCGCTGGTCGGCCTGCCGCAGGGCGTCTTCGGATTCGTGTTCGTCGTCGTGACGACGAGCCTGTCGCTGGGCCTGATCGTCACCTTCGTCGGCCTGCCGCTCCTGGCCGCCAGCGGACTGGTGGCCCGGTGGATCGGCTGGCAGTGGCGGGAGGGGACCAACGCCTTCCTCGGCTGGGACACGCCGGCGCCCCGTCGGTTCCGCAGCGGGCGAGGGCTGTTCGGCTGGCTCGGCGCGTGTCTGGTGGACGGCACCGCGTGGCGAGCCCGCATCTACCTCCTGCTCAAGCTCCCGCTGGGCATCGCGTCCTTCGTCACCGCTGTCGTCTGCTACGTCGACGGGCTGGGGTTCCTGACGTACGGGATCTGGTACCGCTGGCTGCCGTGCACCACCGACGACGGGGTCTGCCACCGTGCCGCCACGCTGTGGGGCGGGTACTACGTCGACTCCGCGCCGCGCATCCTCTGGGTGGCCGCCGTGGGCCTGCTCCTGCTGCTCGTCGGACCCTGGGCGGTTCGCCTCGTGCTGTTCGTCGACCGGGTGGCGGTCGGAGCGCTGCTCGGCCCGTCGTGGAACGCGACGCGGGTCGAGGAGCTGGAGCAGACGCGCGCCCACGCCGTGGACGACGCGGCGGCGACACTGCGGCGCATCGAGCGCGACCTGCACGACGGGACGCAAGCCCGGTTGGTTGCGCTGGCCATGAACGTCGGCCTGGCCAAGGAGAAGCTGGCCGAGGGCGCCGACCCCGCGGACGCGGCGGAGCTCCTGGACCGGGCCCACCGCACCGCCAAGGAGGCGATCACCGAGGTCCGCGACCTGGCCCGCGGCATCCATCCGGCGGTGCTGGACGCCGGCCTGGACACGGCGCTCACGACCCTGGCCGCGCAGAGCGCCGTACCCGTACGGCTGACCACGCGCCTCACCGCACGGGCGACGCCCGCGATCGAGACGATCGCGTACTTCTGCGCCGCGGAGCTGGTCACCAACGTGGCCAAGCACAGTGGGGCGATCAGCGCGGCGCTCGACGCGCGCACGGCCGGCGGCCGGCTGCGGCTGCAGGTCTCCGACGACGGTTCCGGCGGCGCGCAGGTCGGGGCGGGTACGGGGCTCAGCGGCCTGCACGAGCGGGTCCGCGCGGTCGACGGCATGCTGACCGTCCACAGTCCGGTCGGCGGGCCGACCGTGGTCACCGTCGACCTCCCTCTCCAGTCGGGAGCGTCGTGATGCGGGTGATGATCGCGGAGGACAGCGCGATCCTGCGGGACGGCCTGACCCAGCTGCTCGTCGACCGGGGCCACGAGGTCGCCGCCGCCGTCGCGGACGGAGACGCGCTCCGGGCCGCCGTCGCGGCGGACCCGCCGGACGTCTGTGTCGTCGACATCCGGATGCCGCCGTCGTTCACCGACGAGGGACTGCGCGCGGCGATCGCGTTGCGCCGCGAGCACCCGGACGTCGGCGTCCTGGTCTTCTCCCAGTACGTCGAGACCCGGTACGCCGCCGAGCTGCTCGCCGGCTCGACGCGCGGGGTGGGCTACCTGCTCAAGGACCGCGTCGCCGACGTCCGCGAGTTCGTCGAGGCCCTTGCCCGGGTGGCGGCCGGCGGAACCGCACTCGACCCCGAGGTGGTCGCGCAGTTGCTGCACGCCAGCCGCCGGGTCGACGCACTTGCGGCGCTGACCCCGCGGGAGCGGGAGGTGCTCTCCGCCATGGCGGAGGGCCGCTCCAATGCCGGCATCGCCGCGGCTCTCGTCGTCAGCGAGCGGGCGGTGGAGAAGCACGTGGCGAGCATCCTGGTGAAGCTCGGCCTGCCGCCGTCGGACACCGACAACCGCCGGGTGCTCGCCGTCCTGCGCTACCTGGAGTCTTGAACCGGCCGGCCGGGGTGCCGTACGCTCGGCGTCCCGTCCACCCCTGCGAGCGATCAGGGCCGAGACATGACAGCGCACGCCACCGTCGCGGAGATCTCGCGGTGCCCGGTCAAGTCGATGCTCGGCGAGCAGCCCGATGTCGCCACCCTCACCGAGTCCGGCATCGCCGGCGACCGCGCCTGGGCGCTGGTCGACACCCAGACCGGCAAGATCGCCAGCGCCAAGACCCCGCGGCTGTGGGCCGGGCTGCTCGCGCTGCGGGCGACCTACCCCGACGGGCAGGACGGGTACGGCAGCGTCCGGATCCAGGGCGGCGACGGCCGAGTCCTGCGCAGCGACGACCCCGACATCGACACGGCGCTGAGCGCGCTCGTCGGGCGTGACGTGCGGCTCGAGTCCGGCCCCGCGGCGGACGGCACCTACGACGAGATGTGGCCGGACATCGAGGGGATGGCGCCGGCCGAGTTCGTCGCCAGCACGCGCAGCGGGTCGGAGCCCGGCGGCGAGCCGGTCAGCGCGCTGCCGATCGGCATGCTGGCACCGGGCACGTACCAGGACGTCGCGCCGATCACGCTGATGACGACCGCGTCCCTGCGCGGCGCAGCCGCCCTGTACCCCGAGGGCCGGTGGGACCCGCGGCGGTTCCGGTCGAGCATCCTCATCGACCACCCGGGCGACGAGCTGGTGGAGCAGGAGTGGGTCGGGCGCACCCTCCGCATCGGGACCGCGGTCCTGTCGGTCTTCGCGCCGACTCCCCGCTGCGTGATGATCACGCTCGACCAGCAGGACCTGCCCACCGACGCGGGACTGCTGCGGACACTGGCCAAGCACAACCGGCTCGAGGTCGCCGGCACCGGGCGGTTCGCCTGCCTCGGCGCCTACGCCACGGTGTCGCAGCCCGGCGAGATCCGGGTCGGGGACGACGTCGTCGTCGACTGAGCGGTCGGCGTCGCTGCTCACGGTCGGGCACGGACGGCTGGATCGCGACGGCCTGGGGTCGCTGCTGGCCGGGGCCGGCGTCCAGCAGGTGGTCGACGTCCGCCGCTACCCGGGCAGCCGGGCGAACCCCGACGTGCACACCGATGCCCTGGCCGGCTGGCTGCCCGATCGCGGGATCGGCTACCGGTGGGAGGAGCGGCTCGGCGGGCGGCGGTCCCTGCCGCGGGGCGCGGCGTCCCCCGACCCGTGGTGGACGGTCGCGGCGTTCCGGGCGTACGCCGCCCACACCCGGACCGGCGAGTTCCGGGCCGCACTGGCTGCGGTCCTGGACGAGAGCGATGCGCTCGTGACGGCCGTGATGTGCAGCGAGAGCGTGTGGTGGCGCTGCCATCGGCGGCTCATCGCCGACGTCGCCGTGCTGGCGTACGGCCGGCCGGTCCGGCACCTGATGCCCGGCGGCCGGCTGACCGAGCATCGTCCGGCGGCCGGCGCGCGCGTGCGTCCGGACGGCCTCGTCGTCTGGGACGTCTGACCGGAGTTCTTGTCGCTCAGGCGTAGCGCGCGTCCTGGCCGGCGCTGGTGCGCCCGGCGCGCACCTCCGAGACAGCACCGGACAGGTCGGCGAGCAGGTCGTCGATCACATGGACGTGGTACGGCGAGAGCATCACGTGCAGGCCGCCGGGCTGGCGGTCGAGCCACCACCGCCGCTCCTCCAGCGAGTCGGCCACGGCGGCCATGTCGACCTCGTCGCTGGTGAACTGGAACACCGACGCGTCCGGCTTCGCGGTGAGCCGCAGGCCGTCGATCGCCTCGATGCCGGCGATGAGCCGCCGGGTCGCGTCCCGGACCGCCCGCGTCTTGGCGAGGTAGCCCTCCTCGCCGTGGTAGCGCAGCGCGGCCCAGGCGCCGGCGATCGGCGGCGCGGGACGGGTGCCGGCCGGGGTCGGCGACCCGTACAGCCCGCCGCCCCAGACCCCGTCGTCGAACCAGATGCGCTTGTACGACGTCTCCGCGTCGCGGAACGCGATCACCGAGGCACCCTTGAACGCGTACCCGTACTTGTGGATGTCGGCACTGATGCTCGTGACGTCCGGGACGCGAAAGTCCCACAGCGGCAGGGGTTCTCCGAGCCTCTCCCAGAACGGCAGCAGCAGTCCGCCGAGGCACGCGTCGACGTGGCAGAGCACACCCGCGTCGGCCGCCGCGGCGGCCACCTCCTCGACCGGGTCGATGACCCCGTACGGGTAGCACGGCGCACTGGCCACCACCATGATCGTGTCCGGTCCGATCGCGTCCTTCAGCGCGGCGGGATCCACGCGCAGGTCGTCCCGGAGGCCGACGCGGGTCTGCCGGACGCCCAGCAGGTGGCAGGCCTTGGCGAAGGCGGGGTGCGCGGTCTGACCGGTGACGATCTCCGGCTGCTCGATGCCCCGCTCGCGGGCGACGCTGCGGGCCACCTGCACCGCCACGAAGATCGACTCCGTACCGCCGGACGTCAGCCCGGCCCGTCCCGGCTGGCCGTGCAGCAGCCCGGCGACCATGTCGGACGCCTCGTGCTCGAGCCGGGCGAGGCTCGGGAAACGCAGGGGGTTCAGGGCGTTCTCGGCGAGGTACTCGCGGCTGACGCCGGCCAGCAGCTCCTCGAGCACCGGGTCGTCCGGGTGGTAGATCAGGCTGAAGATCCGCCCCTCGCGCCACGGCGCGTCGTCGTGCCGGTTGGCGCGCAGCGCGGCGAGGACGTCGTCGGGCGGCGTGCCCCGGGCGGGAAGGTCGTGTGCGTCGGCCATGGCGCGAGAGTACGGCCCGGGCCGCCGGCCGCTCTCAGCGCTGGTGTGCCTCGAGCACGCCGGCCGGGCCGAACAGCTCGGCGCGCCACTGGTCGAGCAGCTCGGGACTGCCGATCTGGTCGGGGTGGAAGCCGGGCCGCGTGTAGCTGCGGATCCGGCGGATCACGGCGGGGGACAGGAACGGCGAGTGCCGCAGGCCGGCGAGGCTGCGTACCAGCCGGATCGGGTTGTACGCGGCCCGGTCCTGCGCCAGCGACAGCAACGTGTGGATGACGACGGTCAGCACGAACGTGAGGTTGACCAGCCGCATCGTGCGGACGCGCACCTTCTCGCTGCCGCAGACCTCCTGGAACACGTCGAAGGCGACCGACTTGTGCTCGGACTCCTCGAGTGCGTGCCAGAGCAGCATCTCCCGGACCGACGACTCGCCGAGTACCTCGCGGGCCTTCGGGTTGCCCAGCAGGACCTCGGCGAGCGTCGCGGTGTAGTGCTCGAGCGCGGCGGTGATGCCCAGGCAGTACTCCGGCGGATAGAGCTTCTCGTCCCGGGCGAGCCCCTTGCGGGTGAACCGGTCCACGCGCCGGGTCGGGTAGCCCATCTCCTGGAGCCGCTCGTTGAGCTCGCGGTGCTCCCGGCCGTGGGTGACCTCCTGGCCGATGAACCCGGCCACCTGCTGCTTGAGCTCGGGGTCGGTGATCTGGTCGGCGAAGTGCCGCACCGACCGGACGAAGAAGTCCTCGCCCTCGGGGAACAGCGCCGACAGCACCGCGACGACGTGGCTCATGACGAGGTCGCCCTGCACGAAGTGCCGGCGGCGGACCACGTCGGGGTAGGCGAAGTCCATGCGCCGGGTCCGGATGGTGCGGGCGGGGTAGTGCTGCGCGGTCGACGCGGTCATGGGGCCTCCATCTGCGCCGGGGCCCCCTCACGGGGCACCCGGTTCGTCCGGATAGATGGTATGACCCATGGTAACACCAAGTTGATCCGGATGCCCAGGGACGGGCGCCGGGGGCGGGGCTACGGCCGCTCGGGCGGCGGCAGGCCGCCGCGGCGGACCAGCTGCTCGGCGATGACGGTGCGCTGGATCTCGTTGGTGCCCTCGCCGACGATCATGAGCGGCGCATCGCGGAAGTAGCGCTCCACGTCGAACTCCGTCGAGTAGCCGTAGCCGCCGTGGATGCGGACCGCGTCGACGGCGATGGCCAGGGCGGCCTCCGAGGCGAACAGCTTGGCCATGCCCGCCTCCAGGTCGCACCGCTCGCCGGCCTCCAGCCGCTCGGCCGCGAGCAGGACCAGCTGCCGAGCGGCAGTCAGGCGGGTGGCCATGTCGGCGAGGTAGTTGCCGATCGACTGGTGCTGCCAGATCGGCTTCCCGAACGCGGTGCGCTCCTGGGCGTAGCGCAGCGCGTCCTCGAACGCCGCCCGCCCCACGCCGACCGCCCGCGCCGCGACCTGGATGCGCCCGGTCTCCAGACCGGTCATCATCTGCGCGAACCCGGCGCCCTCGGCGCCGCCGAGCACCGCGGCGCGGCCGGCGCGGTAGCCGTCGAAGTGCAGCTCGCAGCTCTCGACCCCCTTGTAGCCGAGCTTGGGCAGGTCGCGGGAGACCGTGAGCCCGTCACCCGGCTCGACCAACAGGATGCTCATGCCGCGGTACGGGGGTTCGGCGTCCGGGTCGGTCTTGCACAGCAGCGCGATGAGGCCCGCCCGTCGCGCGTTGGTGATCCAGGTCTTGGTGCCGTGGACGAGGTAGCCGCTCCCGTCGCCGGTGGGGGTGGCCGTGGTCGTCATCGCCTGCAGGTCCGAGCCGCCGCCGGGCTCGGTCAGCGCCATGGTCGCCCGCAGCTCGCCGGTCGCCATCCGCGGCAGGTACTGCCGCCGCTGGGCCTCGGTGCCGAACTGCACCAGCAGCCGCGAGACGACGGTGTGGCCGCCCATGGCGCCGGCGAGGCTCATCCAGCCGCGGGCGAGCTCCTCGGTGACCAGCGCGAAGCACGGCACCGACACCTGCGCCTCCCCGTACGGCTCGGGGATCGCGAGCCCGAAGATCCCCAGCTGCTTCATCGTCTCGATCAGCGCTTCCGGGTACGTGTTCGCGTGCTCGAGGTCGCGCACGACGGGTCGCACGTCGCGGTCCACGAACGATCGCACGGTGGCGACGATCGACTGCTCGGTCGCGTCGAGGGGGGTCATACGGTCGGGGTGAACTCGGCCAGGTTGGCGATGCCCAGCGTCTCTTCGATCGCGGCGACCCGCGCGACCATGTCGGTGAACGCATCCGGTCCGAACTGCCGCGCGGCCTCGGCCACGAAGGTGTCCGCGAGGGCGCGGAGCCGGCTCGCGGACAGCAGCTCGCGCAGGGCCGGGAACACGACCGTGTCCTCGCGCGCCTCGTGCGGCTCGTACATGCGGACGAACGCGGTGAGGTCGCTCGCCAGCTGAACGTTCGCCGCGGCGGTGAGGCTCGCCGCGCTCGTGGTGTCGAGGATGCGGGCGGTCAGCCGGCGGCCGCGGGCATGCTGGACGAGCAGGGTGTCGACGGTCGTGACGAGCTGCCCGGCCTGCCGGAGCGGGGGGAACACGTATGCCTCCTCCAGCCCCTCGTGGAAGCCCTCGATGTAGTCGTGGATCATCGTGGCCCCGTCGTGGACGGCGGCCGTCGGGACCGGCCGCCCTGCGGCCTGTCGTTCGAGGACGTTCCGGTAGGTCAGCAGGATCCGCTTGAGCACGCCGTGCTCGCGCATCAGGTCCTCGCCCGGCGTCAGCTGCTTGGACGGGCCGGGCCCGCCGATCGCGAGGTTCGCGCCCTCGGTCGCCGCTGCCCCGACGAGCAGTCCGGACCCGCCGAGCAGGACGCCGCGACGGCTGACCCGCGGTGCCTCGTCGCCGGTGCGGCTCACGAGGTCGGGAACGGGGGGGCGCCGTGCGGCACCACCGGCGTGCCGTCCGGCCGCATCACGTACCAGTAGCCGCCGTTGAGGTCGAGCCCCTGCCCGACCACGTCCCCCGGGTTGATGTCGGCGGCGTACGTGTAGAGCGGCCAGCGGTTGTAGGTCACGACGGTCGACCCGTCGGGCGACTTGTCGGCGCCGAGGAGGGCGGCCTGCACACCGGGGCCGGCGTCCGCGGTCTTCCCGGCCGCGGTCTTCAGCGGCGGCCAGGTTCCGGCGCACGCGCCGGTGCACGTCACGCCGCGCTGCGCGTCGGGCACGAACATGTACAGGGTGTAGCCCTGGGCGTTGACCAGGATGGTTCCGAGCCCGCCGATCGTGGCCGTCCTGACGGTGGGCGGGGTCACCGGCTTCGACCCGCAGGCAGCGAGCAGGGTGACGCACGCGGCAAGCAGGACGAGTGCTCGCAGCAGGGGCTTTCCGGTCCACCGCGCCATGACGGCGACGCTACCTGGCGGCGCGGCGGCGGGCGCGTTGCGCGGCGCCCGGAAGGGGGGTATGCAGGTGTGCGGTGCAGCGGCCGGGGTATCGACGCCGAGAGTCGGGGGTCGCCATGAACCGCATTCCCTTCCGCCTCCACGGAGGCGTCGTCACCGCCACCTTCCTCGTCACCTCACCGGCGCACACCCGGGTGCGTGCCGACCTCTACTGCTGCGGCGCGGACTTCCGAGACCTGCGGGTCGCCATGTTCGACTGGAAGTTCGTGGTGCGGACGAACGCCCGCGCGTGGCAGCGCTTCCGCCGGGTGTGCCGCGAGCAGCTGCTCCAGCTGGAGGTCGCCCCGATCTGACGGTCAGGATGTGCCGGTGACCGTCGTCAGCGACGAGACGTTCGACGGGGACGACCGCGAGGGCGAGCACCTGGCCGGTGCGCGCTACGAGCGCTGCACCTTCCGGGGCGTCGACCTGACCGACGCGGCGGTGCAGGGCTGCGCGTTCGAGGCGTGCACCTTCCGGGACGTGCGCCTGGTCGGCAGCACGCACACGGACACGGCATTCACGGGCTGCACGTTCACCGGCTGCTCGCTGCTCGGCGCGCACCTCACGGACTGCACGCTGACCGGCAGCCGACTGGTCGACTGCGCCGTGCGCCGCCTGCACGTGGCCCGCGGCAACTGGGCCCTCGTCACCGTGACCGGCCGGACGCCGGGCAGCGGCGGCGACCTGCGCGACGCCGTCCTGACCGGCGTACGCCTGCGCGAGGCGGACCTGCGCCGCGTCGACCTGCGCGGCGCCACCGTCCGCGACTGCGACCTGTCCGCCGCGCTGCTCGCGGGCGCCGACCTGCGCGGCGCCGACCTGCGCGGCAGCGACCTCGGCGGGGCCGACCTGCGGGAGGCACAGCTCGGGGGAGCGACGGTGACGCCGCTCCAGGCGGTGGCTCTCGTGGAGTCCTGGGGTCTCGTCGTCGACGACCGGCCGTGACCGACCGGTACGGCGGCTGCCGGCGTCAGTGCGCGGCGGCGATGAGGTCGGGAGCCTCCGGGGCCGCGGCAGCGACGAGGTCGTACTCGCGCTTGGACCGGACCAGCGTGCCGACGACGATCGCGCCCCCGAAGAAGATCAGGGCCGCCACGACAAAGATCACGTGGTACGCGTGGACCGCGGCGGCCGCCTGCACGAGCGGGGTGACCGGGTGGTGCGAGGTGAGGTAGCCGCGCATCGCCGTGCCCACGATCGTCGACAGCAGTGCCGTGCCGATCGATCCGCTCACCTGCTGCATCGTGTTGACCATCGCCGACGCGACGCCGGCGTCCTGCGGCCGCACGCCGAGGATCGCCGAGTTGAACGCCGGGGCGAAGATGAGCCCGAAGCCGAGCCCGAGGATGACCAGCGTGGGCAAGATGTCGACCGTGTACGTGCTGCGGATGGGGAGGCGGACCAGCAGCAGCATCCCGACGCCGCCCAGGATCATGCCGAGGAACATGAGCAGGCGCGGGCCGAACCGTGACAGCAGGAAGATGTTCGACGTCGTCGACGACACCATGATCAGGGCTGTGAGCGGCAGGAACGCGATCCCGTTCTTGAGCGGTGAGTAGCCCGCGACGATCTGCAGGTAGAGCGTCAGGAACAGGAACACGCCGAACACCGCGATGCCGGCGATGGCGACCGCGAGGTACGAGCCGCCGCGGGTGCGGTCCCAGACCACCCGCAGGGGCAGCAGCGGGTGGGCGACCCGGCGCTGCACGAGCACGAACGCCACGAGCAGCACCGCCCCGAGGGCGAGTGAGACGAGGGTCCCCGAGTCGGCCCAGCCGTCGGTGTCCGCGTGGGCGAAGCCGAACACGATCCCGAACAGACCGCCGGAGGCGAGCAGTGTGCCCGGGATGTCGAGCGTGCCCTGGTGCGGCTCGCGGTCGTGCAGGTAGAACCCGGCCCCGACGATCGCGAGCGCCGCGAACAGCAGGTTCACGAACAGGCACCAGCGCCAGTCGAGGTACGTCGTCAGCAGACCGCCGAGGACGAGGCCGAGCGCACCCCCGCCGCCGGCGACCGCGCCGAACACGCCGAAGGCCTTGTTGCGCTCGCTCGGGTCGGTGAACGTCACCGCCAGCACCGAGAGCGCGGCCGGCGCCAGCAGCGCACCGAACCCGCCCTGGAAGGCGCGAGCCGCCACGAGCATCCCGAACGAGGTCGCCGCGCCGCCGACGGCCGAGGCCACGGCGAACCCCACGAGACCGATGACGAAGCAGCGCTTGCGGCCGAACAGGTCCCCGATGCGGCCGCCGAGCAGCAGCAGGCTGCCGAACGTCAGCGCGTACGCGGTGATGATCCACTGGAAGTCCGCCTGCCCGAAGTGCAGGTCCTTCTGGGCGTCCGGCAGCGCGATGTTCACGATCGTCGCGTCGAGAACGACCATCAGCTGGGCGATGGCCACGGTCGCCAGCAGCAGCCAGCGGTGGTCGTCGCGGCCGGGAGAGGCGGTCTGGCCGCGCGGGGCGGGGCTGGTGGTCATGCGTTTCCCCTCATCGTGTGGGACTCGACGCCGTCGGCGAGACGGGCGAGAAGCCGGCGCAGCTGCTGGATGTCCGCGGTGGTCCAGTCGGCGAACAGCTCGGCGAAGTGGGCGTCGCGGTGCGCGAACGCCTCGTCGACGAGCGGCTCGGCCTCGGCCCGGAGCGCGAGGACGGTGGCGCGGCCGTCGGCCGGGTCGGCCCGCCGTTCCACCAGCCCGTCGTGCACCAGCTCCGCGACCTGCCGGCTGACGGTCGAGGCGTCGGAGTGCACGGCCTCGGCGAGGGCGCCCGTCCGCATCGGGCCCTGACGGCGCAGCGGCATGAGCAGCATCAGCCGCGTCGCCTCGTCGTCGCCGAGCACCTGGGCCTTGGCGCGCGAGACGCACCGCGTGAGCCGCAGCAGATCGTCGGCGACGGCAGCGATGTCGCGCGTGCGCACAGAGAGCTCCATTACGTGTATGGATCAACTACTTGTACGAGTCAACCATCCGGTCGGCGGACCGTCCACCGGAAATCGTGTGACCTCGGTCGCGCTCGCTCGTTGGACCGCTTTGTGCCGTCCCTGCGCCGCTCGTGCCCAGCCCTGACCCTCCCCGTCCTCGCGGCGGCCCTGCTCACCGCCGCTGCCCTGGCCGTGCCGGTCTCCTCCCGCGCGGCGGTCGCCGCCCAGCGCCCACTGCCGGTGAGTGCGCCCCCCGCCGGTATGCCGTCCGGCGCCCCGCCCGCGGCCACCGCGGCGGAGCCCGCGCTCCCCGCTCCGCCGGCCTCCGTCTGGCCGTTCGGCGAGACGTGGTCGCGCACCGAGGGCAGCGGGGACGAGGCCCGTGGCGCCGACTTCTGGACCGACTTCGTCTACGACGACCACGGTGCCGGGTTCTTCGGCCTGCCGATCGGCCAGGACTCCTCGATCAGCGACCTGGCCCCGACGCAGGGCGTCTACAGCTACCCGACGGCCGCGGCCCACGACAACGGGGCCGACATCTTCCGTACGGCGGTCGGCATCGACAGCCGGGCGACGTACTGGCGGGTCGACTGGAACACGCTCGCCGACCCGTCCGTCCCCGCCGCCGAGTGGGTCTGGGACGACGGCACCGGTTCGGCGACGGAGCCCTGGCCGGCGAACGCCGGCGTGTCCAGCACCGGCGTCGCGCACGCCCTGTTCGTCTCCAGCCGCGGGGCGTGGCTGATCGATCCGGCGACCGGGGCGCGTACGGACGTGTCGGCGGGACTCACGGTGGACGCGAGCAGCAGGTCGTTCGTGGTCCGCATCCCGCGCGCCACGCTTCCGGTCTCCGGCAGCATCCGGCTCCGGATGGGCGCCGGCATCGCGAACGCGGACGGCACCGCGTTCGCCGCGCCGACCAAGCCGGTGCCCTCCGAGGCGGTGCTGAGCGCGCTGGGCCCGGCCGGCGCGCCGACGTTCACGGACAACCTCATGAACGTCACCTACCGCTCGTACGCGCAGGAGCCGCCGGTCTACACCGGCACGGCGGTGAGCGACCGGGTGCTCGCCGCGCTCGACACGGTCCTGACCACCGGCGTCCTGGACCAGCTCGGCGCGGACGGGGGGACGCGGATCGTCCAGGGCAACTTCTGGGACGAGGACCACCAGGCGGACGCCCTCGCCAGCGGCGACGTGTCCGCCTTCGCGCACACGATCACCTGGTCGCACCTGCTGGCACACGACTCGGTGCCGGCACCCACCCCGACCGGCTACTCGAACCGCTGGTACGTGAGCCCGCTCGACCTCGGTCAGGGCGTCGTCCCCAACGCCAGCGGGTCGCCCTCGGACGCCGCCGGCGACCTGCGGCCGAACTACCTCGGGCGCGTCCAGCCGTACGCCGTGTACGTCCCGTCCGGCTACACCGGGCGGGCGCCGACGAAGCTCACCTTCGTCCTGCACTCGCTCGGCGTGAACCTCAACCAGTACGGCGCGCTGAACCCGCAACTGCTCCAGGAACTGTGCCAGGACCGCGACTCGATCTGCGCCACGACCGAGGGGTTCGGCCCGGACGGCTGGTACTTCGACGAGGCCGAGGCCGACTACTGGCACGTCTGGCACGCGCTGGCCACGTCGTACCGCCTCGACCCGAACCGGACGGTCGTCGGCGGCTACTCGATGGGCGGCTGGGCGGCGTACAAGCTGGGGCTCGAGCACCCCGACCTGTACGCGCAGGCGTTCGCGCTGGAGGGCCCACCGACGTGCGGTGTCGAGGTCGCCGGGCCGGTGCGCGAGTCCGCCGGGAGCGGCCACTGCGACGCCGACGGGCTGTCCCAGCCGCTCCTGGCCAGCGCCCGCTGGCTGCCGTACTCGTTCACCCAGGGCGTGGCCGACGAGCTCGTACCCGTCACCTCGGGACTTCAGCAGTACCAGGCGTTCAACGCGTTGGGCTACCGCTACCACTTCTTCCTCTACCCGACCGAGGACCACCTGGTGTACGCGACGCAGGACCGGTTCGCGGACGTGGTGGCCAGCATCGGAACCGGCACGCGCACGCTCGACCCCGGGCACGTGACGCTGGACTGGTACCCGGACCTCACCGTCCCGAGCCTCGGCATCGGGGCCACCACGGCGTACTGGGTCTCGGGGCTGGCCGCGCGGTCGACCACTCCGGGCGAGGTCGCCACCGTCGACGCCACGTCCGCGGGCATCCCGGACCCGGCGGTCACGGTGCACCGCTCCGGACCCACACCGGTGACGGCGCCGACGCCCGGGACCCGCTTCGACCTGGCGTGGACCGCGGGCTCGCGGCCGGCGGCACGCGACGCCCTGGCCCTGTTGCTGACCGACGTGGCCGACCTGACCGTCGACGCGCACCGCGCCGGGCTCTCGTGCCCGGCCGTCACGGTCACGACGGACGGTCCGACCGTGCTGCACCTGACCGGCCTGCGGGACGGGGACCGGACCCTCGAGGTGAGCGCGGGCACCCACACGTTCGACGCCTGCACCAGCGGGCGCCGCTGACCGCGCGTCGGCCGCGACCGGCCGACGTACGCTGACCGGGCCCGATCACCCGGCGGACGGAGCGGCCATGGGCCTGACCCGACTGAACCATGCCGTGCTCTACGTCCGTGACGTCGAGCTCAGTGCCGGCTTCTACCGCGACGTGCTCGGTTTCCGTACCGTCCAGGCTCTTCCGGGCGCCGCGTTCCTGCGCGCCCCGGACTCCACCAACGACCACGACCTCGGGCTGTTCGCGATCGGTCCGGCGGCGCCGTCCGAGGCCGGCCGAGGACGGGTGGGCCTCTACCACCTGGCCTGGGAGGTGGACACGCTGGCCACGCTCGCGAGCCTGGCCGACCGGCTGGCGGACGCCGGAGCGCTCGTCGGTGCCAGCGACCACGTCACCACCAAGTCGCTGTACGCCCACGACCCCGACGGGCTCGAGTTCGAGGTGTGCTGGATCGTCCCCGCCGACCGGCTCGGCGAGCTGCCGCCCGCGGCCGACCGGCCCCCGGCGCCGCTGCCCCTCGACCTGCCGGGGGAGATCGCGCGCTACGGAGCGGAGACCCGAGGCGGCGTGGGCGTGTCGGTGCCAGCGGCGATCTGAGCGGGCCCCCGCGGCATCGCACTCCGGACGTGCGCCGCCCCCGATGATGCGGCTACCGTCAGGACGTGCTCGCGCTGCTGGGAACGCGCCGCTGGATCGGCGGGCTGCTGTTCGCGCTCGCCTTCGCGGTGGTCTGCTCCCTGCTCGGCCGGTGGCAGTGGGACGAGAGCCAGGCACCGCACGGCGACCTGCAGAACCTGGCGTACGCCTTCAACTGGTGGCTCTTCGCCGCCGTCGGCCTCGGCATCTACGGCAAGGCGCTGCGCGACGAGGCCCGCCGGGTAGCGGACCCGTCCGCCCGTCCCGTCGGCCTCGCCGGCGTGCCGCTCACCGAGCGTGCGCCGATCGAGGAGACGCAGGACGACGAGGTCGACGCGTGGAACGCGTGGCTCGCGGAGCTGAACACGAAGGCACGGCAGTGACGGCGCCGACCACGCCGGTGCGGATGCGCGCCGACTGGCTCCTGCGCACCTACCGCACCCTCGCGTACATCACGGGGGTGTTCCTGCCGATCCTGTTCGGCGGCGCGATCTACGGGCTGGCGACCCGGGCGTCCGGCGAGACGTGGAAGCAGGCCGCCGGCCGGCCCACTGTCGTGGAGATCATCGGACCGCTGCACGGCTTCCTCTACATCGCCCTGGTGATCTGCGTGGGCCTGCTGATGATCCGCGAGCGGTGGAACCCGGTGTTCGCGGTGCCGGTGGCGCTGGCCGGCACGATCCCGTTCCTGTCGTTCGTCGCCGAGCACTTCGTCACGCGGCGAGTACGGGCTCGTCGAACTGCTCCGGAGACGGCGGCGCCGGGGCTCGAGACGACCGGTGGCGCCAGCCGTCGAGGGTGAGCACGATCAGCGCGACCCAGACCAGGCAGAACCCGACCAGCTCGGACGTCGGCAGCGGCTCGTGCCGGATCCCGACGCCGACCCCGAGCTGCAGGACCGGCGTGAGGTACTGCAGCAGGCCGAGCTGGGAAAGCGGCAACCGGCTCGCCGCCCCGGCGAAGAACAGCAACGGCACGGCGGTCACGGCACCCGCGGACACCAGGAGCCAGGCGTGCCCGGCGCCGTGGCCGGCGAACGTCCCGTCTCCGGTGGTGTTCAGAGCGACCAGTACCACGACCCACGGCACGGTGAGGACACCGGCCTCCACGAACAGCCCGTCCAGCGCGGGCACCCCGACCTGCTTCTTCACCAGCCCGTACGTGCCGAACGTCACGGCGAGGCAGAGCGCGAGCCAGGGCAGCTGGCCGTACGCCAGCGTGATGACCAGCACGGCGGCCACGCCGATGCCCAGCGCGGCCCACTGGGCGCGCCGGAGCCGCTCCCGCAGGACGACGACGCCGAGGCCGACCGTGACCAGCGGGTTGATGAAGTAGCCCAGCGAGCACTCGATGACGTGCCCGTGGTCGACCCCCCAGATGTACAGGCCCCAGTTGACGCCGATGAGCACCGACGCGGCCGCGAGCCGCAGCACCGCTCGCCGGCCGAGCCGGACCGCTGTCCGCAGCCGGCGCAGCGCCAGCAGGACGAGGCCGCAGAACAGCGCGGTGAACACGAACCGGCAGGCGAGGACCTCGATCGTGCTCGCCGGGTCGAGCAGCGGGAAGTAGAGCGGGAACGCGCCCCACAGCACGTACGCGGCGAGGCCGTAGCCGAACCCCTGCCGTCGCACGTACCGAGACGTTAGCCGCCGCTCCGGCCGCCGGTCATGTGGCTTTCGGTCGCCACCGGTACGGCGTGGTGGTGTCGATCGTCGCCATGCCCAGCCGCTCCAGGATCGGCCGGCTGTCGGGGGAGCAGTCGACCTGCAGGTAGCGGTGACCGCGCTCCCCGGCGAGCAGGGCCCGGGTCCGGACGAGGGCCCGGTAGATGCCGCGGTGCCGGTACTCGGCGAGGGTCGAGCCGCCCCAGAGGCTCGCAAAGTCGCTCGCCGGCAGCCGGACCCAGCCGTCGC
>DASVGV010000082.1:0-22045 GCA_036379355.1 Mycobacteriales bacterium
CCGCAGCACGGCGTGCCGGACCGGTGGGCCGCACGGCCGGAGATGGTGACGACCGGATCCTGAGCCGGGCCCGGATCCGCGATCACCCGACCGTCGCGGATCCGGCCGTCCGTCCGTGGGTGACGGTGTGCACGCCGCTGAGGTCGAACTGGTCGACGGCGGTGAACCCGTGGCGCTGCAACAGGTCCGGGTACGCCGAGCGGGGCAGCAGCTGGTCGTCGATCTGCGCCTCGAAGAACTGGATGCCGCTCATCACTCGGCCGGGGATGCTGCGCAGCGCGTCGGTGCTGTCCGGGAACGGGAAGTCGGATATGACGAACCAGCCTCCGGGCTCGAGCGCCGCCCGGACGCGCTCCGTGGCCCGGTCGATGTCGCGGCACTCGTGCATCGAGATGTTGTTGACGATGCACCCGGCCGGCTCGTCGAGCACCATGTCCTCCAGCGGGCTGTGCACCAGAAGGCAGCGGCCGAGCAGGTCGGCGTCAGCGAGGCGCTGCCGGGACTGCTCCAGCGAGTGCGCGTCTCCGTCCACGCCGACGACCCGGCAGCGCGGGTACGACCGGGCCAGCCGTTCGAGGCCGGCGCCGGAGCCGCAGGCGGTGTCGACCAGGTCGCAGCCCGCCTCCAGCCGCGCGGGTAGGCCGGGGACCTGCGCCAGTCCGCCGGGTACCAGGCGCGTGTAGAACGGCGCACCCGTGGCCGCGACACCGGAGATCCAGTCCGGGCTGCAGTCGTCCCACCACAGCCGCTCCCCGGTGGCGAGGCTTCGCTCGAACCGGTCGAAGACCTCGTCCTGCTCGAGGACGGTGAACACCCCGCCCACGTAGCCGGGGTGCGTGGCGTCGAGCAGCAGCGCCGCCGCGTGCGGCGCCAGGCGGTAGCGGCCACCGGACAGGCCGGCGGCCCCGGAGCCCGACCCGGGCGCGTCGGCCGGGTCGCACAGTCCGCAGGCGACGGCCGAGCGGCACCAGACCGCGACGTAGAACGGGTCCAGGCCGAGGCGGACCGCGAGGTCGTCCGCGGTCACCGCGGTGGCGTCGTCGGCGAGAGTCGCCAGCAGGCCCGAACGCAGGCCGATCGCCACGGTGCGATGGCCGACGTAGCCGGCGATGTGTCCGAGTAACCGGGACGCCTGCTCCGGCAGGGAGATCTCGACGGGTGCGGTGCGTTCGGCGGTGGGGCTGGTGGTCATCGGCGACTGCCTCCGTTCGCGCCCTCGGGGCGCACGGAGAGACCTTCGACCCGTACCCGGGCGAGGGCCAGTTCCGGAGATGTAGCGAGCCGGTACAACATCTGTATTGTTCGGGCGCCGATCGCCGGCGTAGCGTCAGCGCACGATCTTTCGACCGGAGTCGTCGCGATGACCTCGTACAGCCAGTTCTGTCCGGTGGCGAAGGCCATGGAGCTGTTGGACGAGCGTTGGACGCTGCTCGTCGTCCGCGAAATGCTCGCCGGCAGCCGTCACTTCAACGACATCCGGCGCGGGGTGCCGCGGATGTCGCCGGCGCTGCTGTCGAAGCGGCTGCGGCGCCTGACCCAGGCGGGGCTGGTCGAGCGGCGCGACCACGGCGGGCGGACGTCGTACGTGCTCACGCCGGCCGGCGAGGAGCTGCGCCCCGCCGTGGAGGCGCTCGGTCAATGGGGGGCCCGCTGGGTTCCCGAGCTCGGCGACGAGGACCTGGACCCGCATCTGCTGCTGTGGGACATGCACCGCAGCCTGGACACGGCGAACATGCCCGACGAGCGCACGACCTTGGGGTTCCACTTCACCGACGTCGTCCCCGCGGCCGCGCGGTGGTGGCTCGTCGTCGACCGCGACGCCGTCGACGTCTGCGATGTCGACCCCGGCCACCCCGTGACGCTCGTCGTACGCACCTCGCTGCGCACGCTCGTCGACGTCTGGCGCGGCGAGATCACCTGGACCGACGCCAGCGACCGTGGGCTGACGGTGGACGGGCCGCCGTGGGCCGACCACGCCCTGCCCCGATGGCTCAAGCTGTCGCCGTTCGCCGCCGTCCCGCGGCCGCGGCCGGGTAACGGTCAGACGCTGCCCTTGTCGGCGTCTCCGGCCGGCGCGGGCGCGAGGCGGTGAATGGTCGGTCGGCCGCCGACGTACGCGCCGATCGCCTTACCCACCGCGGCCATCGCGTCGCCCTTTCCGTGCGCCTCGAGCGCCGCCGGGCTGGCCCAGTGCTCGATCACCCAGACCGCGTCCTCGCCGCGATGCGGCGCGTAGCGCAGGCAGCCGTCCTCGGCGTGCACGGCCGGCACCGCCGACTGGAACGCCGCGAGCAGCCCGTCGACGTCACCGTCCTTCGCCGGGATGCTGGCGACCACCACGATGTCCTCGCTCATCACGCGCACCTCTCTCATCCGCGGCGGCCCGGAGACTCGTTCCCCTGCCTGCCCCTGTCCGGAGCGAGATCGTACGGGTCGTCCGCGACGCCGGGATCGGCGGCCAGGATGGCGCCGAGCCGGGCCGCCGCCACCTCCCACCGCCACCGCTGCTGCATCCACCGCCGGCCCCGCTCCCCCGTCGCCCGTGCCCGCTCGGGGTCGGCCAGGTAGCCCGCGACCGCAGCCGCGACGGCTTCCACGTCGCGGCCGCCCACCACCTCTCCGGTCTCGCCGGGCTGCACCGCGTCGGGAGCGCCGCCGCTGTCACCGGCGACGACCGGCAGGCCCGTGGCGCTGGCCTCCAGGAAGACGATGCCGAGGCCCTCGACCTCCAGCCCGCGGCGGCGGGTGCGGCAGGGCATCGCGAACACGTCCCCGGCGTCGTAGTGCGCCGGCAGCTCCGCCGACGGGACCGATCCGGTCAGGACGACGTGGCGCTCGAGTCCTGCCTCGCGGACCAAACGCTCGATCACCGGGCGGTACGGGCCGCCGCCCACGATCAGCAGCGCCGCGTCGGGCGCGGTACGGCGGATCTGCGGCAGGGCCCGGACCAGGACGTCCTGCCCCTTGCGCGCCACCAGGCGGCTGACGCACACCACGACCGGCCGGTCTGCGAGGCCGTACCGGCGCCGCAGCTCGTCGCCACCGGCCCCCGGCCGGAAGGCCGCCGTGTCCACGCCGCTCGGGAGCCGGACGAGCCGGGGGCGAGAGCCGAGAGCGGGCGCGAGGCGGCGGCGCGTGTAGGCGCCGAGGTAGGTGACGACGTCGCTGCGGCGACCGACCTGGCCGAGCACCTGGCGCGCGCCGGGCAGCAGCGCCCAGCCCACCTCGTGGCCGTGCGTGGACGCGACCGCGTGCCGCACCCCGGCCCGGCGGCGCAAGGCCGGGGTCAGCAACCCGAGCGGCGCAGCCGCTCCGTACCAGACCGTGTCGCAGCCCTCGGCCCGAGCGATGGCGGCCGCCTGTCGGGCGACGTCGGGTGTCGGGAGCATCAGCCCGGACCGGTAGCGGACGACCGGGTGCGGCTGCGCGGCGTCGAATGCCGCCGAGCCACGCCAGTCGGACGCGAACACGACCAGCGAACCGGCCGGCTGCCGGGCCGACAGTTCGTGCACGAAGGACTGGATCCCGCCGGGACGCGGCGGATAGTCGTTCGTGACGACGAGGGTGCGGGTCATCGCGGCAGCTCGCGGTCCACGTAGGCCACCCAGTCGCGGGTGAACTGCGCCGTGTCCTCGTGCAGCAGCTCGCGCAGGGTGTCGTCCACCGCGGCGGCGGGTTGCGCCCCCGACCCGCCCACGTCCCGGTAGAACGCGACCAGCCCGGCCGTCCCGATCCGCGCCGCGATGAGCCGGCAGGCCAGCCACGCCAGCTGGTACTGCACGTCGAGGTTCGGCGCGCCCGGACCGAAGGCCGCGTCGTCCGGCAGGGCTGCCGGGACGAACCCTGCGCGCAGCCGCGCGACCAGCTCGGCGGCCACCACCGGCGCCGACAGGTCGGTCGAGCGAAAGCCCACGTAGTCGGCGAACCCCTCCACCAGCCAGAGCGGCGTCGACGGGGTGGTCACGGTCCGGCTGGCGACATGCGTGAGCTCGTGCGTGATCACCACCTGCCGTCCGACCGGCGAGAGGCTGGCGTACGGCAGCGGGTTGATCAGGATGCGGGCACCGGCCTGTTGCTCGTGGGTCAGCTCAGCCGACTCCGCCGCCGCAATCTGCGACAGGTCACCGGATGTGCCGATCAGGGCGGCCAGATCTGCCTGTGTCGGGGGCATCAGCACGACCACCCGCTGGGACCAGCCCGCGCCCCACACCGCGGACACGGCGGGCACATCGCGATCGACCTCGGCCGCGACGGCTCGGGCAGCGGGCACGCCGGACGCCGCGGCCACGACGAGGCTGTGCGTCCCGCGGACGACCGCGATCGGCCCGTACTGCCAGATCTTGGGTGACGGCGGCCCGAAGTCGGTGTCGGCGGCCAGCAGCCAGCGGCCCCCGCGGTCGACGAACGTGTCGACCTCGGTCGCGGTCACCGGCTCGTCGTCGAAGCCTGCGATCTCGTACGAGAACGTCACCGTGGGGGCGTAGGTCGGCACCGCGCCGTAACGCGCGACAGGTCCCCGCGCTGCGGCGCTCGCGGCATCCGCCCGATAGGTGACGTCGGTGAGTGGGAGCTGGGACATCGCCTGGAACTGCGCCTGCTGCTCGGCGACGAAGGCGGGCGCGTCCGGGTCGAGCAACGCGACGAAGGCGGCCAGGTCGCGGTGGGTCACCGCTGCCGCTCGACGCGCGAGCACATCGTCGACGGCGGCGGCCGCAGCGCTGGTCGCCGCTCGGGTCGCCTCGCCGTGCGCAGTGCTGGGGGCGGTCGCCGGGGAACCGGTGCCGCCGCTGCGCTGGACCACGACGGCGGCGTCCACGGCGGCCACGACGAGAAGGGCGGCCAGAACCGCCGGCCAGCGCCTCACGTCAGCGCCGCCAGCGCGGCGCGGGCCCGGGACAGGGCCGCCTGCATCGACCCCGACGCCGCGCTCCGGCCGGCGTCGGTGGCCGACAGCGTGGCCTCGGCCTGTTGCAGCGCCGCGGCGTACGGCAGCCGCGCCACCTGGTAGGCGCCGCCCGACTCCCCGGCCGTGGCGAACCAGCCCGCGTTCGCGTGCGCGTACCAGGTCTGCTCGACTCCCACGACGGACACGTAGGTCGGCAGGACGTGCGCGTACGCGTCGGCGGCCGCCCGGAAGGCAGCCGCCTCCGTCCGGCCGGCCGCGTCCACCGCCGCCACCGCCTGCTTCTGGCTCGCGGCGAGGGGCGCGTGCGCCGTTGCGGCGGCGAGCGCGCCCAAGGCGGCGGAGTAGGCGGCCGCCGCCGCCTGCGTCCCGGCCACCGCCGACGCCGCTGAGTGGATCTCCGGCACCGCACGCGCGACCACCGGCCGTGCCGCCGCGCGGTCCCCGGCGAGCGCCGACTGGTCCCCGCTCTCGGCGTCCGCGACCGCGGCGGCTGCGTTGTCCAGCGCGGTCAGCACGGTCGCGCGGGAGGTGTTGACGGCCGTGATCGCAGCGGAGAGCGGAGCCAGCGGGTTGCTCTCGGGTCGACCGTGCGCCGACCCGCGGCCGGCGGCGGCGCCGCACGCGGCGAGCAGCACGAGGAGCGGGATGCCCGCGCCGAGCACGCGAGGCAGGGACCGGGGCGGCACGCCCGCTGACGCTACGTGGCGCGCCGGCGCGGCGCCGAGGACCTCTTCGGCGCGGCCCGCGCGGACTTCTTCGGCGTGGCCTTGGTCGGCGTCGCCTTGGTCGGCGCCGGCTTCTTCGCCGCCGGCTTCTTCGCCGGGGACTTCTTCGCCGCCGCCCGGCGCGGTGCCGCCGTGCTTGCGGCGGTCTTCCGAGTGCTGCGCGGCCGGATGGGGGGCGGAGGCTCGGGCAGCGAACCGCCCTGGTCGATGAACCCCAGCTGGGTGGCGTACGCATCCAGCGACGTGAGCTCGTGCCGCGACGGCGACCAGCGCCAGCGGGCCGTCCGGGTCCGGCCGCGGACGACGACGCGCAGGGTGAGCGACCAGGTGCCGTCGTCGGCGCGAACGGCGGACCACGACTCGGTCTCGGGCCGGACGAACGCCGTGGCCGCGAGGTTCGCCGCCACGGCCTCCCCGAGCGGGTGCCCCGACCGCCCACTGCGCGGTCGCACGAGGTACGCCGAGCGGGCGTCGGTGAGAACCTGGGCCCGCTCCGAGCGCACCGGGCCCGCGTAGCGCTCGATACGCGCCACGCCGACGCCCGCCTCCGCGGCCACCTCCTCGACGGTCGCGCCGCGGCGCAACCGGGCCTGGATGTCGCGCGGTGACAGCTGCAGCTCGGCGCCCGTACCGCCGTCGGGGTCCTCGCCGCGCAGCGCGCGGGTCAGTCGTGCGTCGAGCGGGAGGCTGTGGCTGGGACGGCCGTCCGGGCTCGCGCCCAGCAGGAGTTCACGGCCGTCCGCGCTCAGCGCGACGACGTGCAGCACCCGGACCACGGGGCCTCCTTCGAACCGCAGGCCGGCTGCCTGCTCGGGACAGGCGAACGGCCGATGCCGGGGATCATCCCCGACACCGGCCGTCGATGTCCGTGCGAACCGCCGCTAGAGCCGGCGTGCGCCGTCGTAACCGCCGTACAGCGGGCGGACGCCGACCCAGCCGCCGGTGTGGTTGGCGTCGATCATCTTGCCGTTGCCCACATAGATTCCGACGTGGCCGCCACCGTTGAAGAACACCAGGTCACCGGGCTCGAGCTGGCTGCGAGGAACGGGCGTGCCACGACCCATCTGACCGGCCGCGCTGTGCGGCAGGGAGATGCCCGCCCGCGCGAACGCCCACATGGTCAGGCCGGAGCAGTCGTACGCGTTGGGTCCGGCTGCGCCGTACTGGTAGGGCTTGCCGAGCTGCGAGTAAGCCGCCTGCAGCGCGACCTCCGCGGCGCCGGAGGCCGGCGGGACCGGACCCGCCGAAGTCGGACCCGAGAGCGCGGTCCGCGCCTGAGACCGGGAGGCGGCCTGCTCGGCGGACTGCTGGGCGACCAGCTCGGCGCGCTGCTTGGCCTGCAGGTGGGACAGGACCTGCTGCTCCTGGGCGATGATCGCGTCGATGCTCGCCTTGGCGGCGGCCAGCTGCTTCGCGGCGGCCGCCGCTGCCTCCGCCTGGTCGGACGCAACCTGTTGCGCGCCGGTGAGCATCTCGCGCTGCGCGCGGATGGCCAGCAGCTGCGAACTGTGGCTGCGCGCGATCTGGTTCATCGCAGCGGCACGCTGGACGAGGACCTGCGGGTCGCCGCCGGCGAGCAGCGCGTCGATGTTGTCGGTGCCCGCGCTCATGTAGGACGCGACCGCGAACGTTTGGATTCCGCGCTCGAGGCTGGCGAGCTTCGCCGACTGCGCGTCGACGGCGGCCTGCGCCGCTTTCGCCTTCGCGGCCGCCGCGTTCGCAGCGATCATGCCCGCGTCGTAGGCCTCGGCCGCGGCGCCTTCCCGGGCCTGCAGCGCCGACAGCTGCGTCTGGGCCTCGGCGATCGTGATCGTCGGGGCGGCTTGGCCGGAGCCCGCCAGCACCAGGGCCAACGGCACCGAGGTGAGGATCGCGACACCGAGGGCCACAACCCGCCGTCGGCGACGGCGCGGCCGGGAGCCCGGCGATCCGGTCGGCGCGGCAGTCGACACGAGAGCCGACACGGATGCAGTGCGGTCCAGCGAGGGGGTCGCCACGGAGGCGGCACTCCTTGTCTTCCGTCGACCGCTTGCCGGGTGAGCTGACGGGTTCGGGCGGGAAGCTGGCCCTACGACCGCACGAGCGCGGAACACCGCGCCTGCGCCGCCGATTCACCCCAGTGGAACGGTGGGTCCCCGGCCCCGATCCGCGCGGGATCGGGTTCAGCGGTGGTCCCCGAGGCGCCCCCTGCGGACGCTGAGGCTCGTGGACCGCGGGCCACACTAGTCACGACAAGGTAACGGGGCAACGCGGACGCGCCTCGATCACGCTCCGTAGTCACCCGTGAGGGTTGTCTCAATCCTCACGGAAGGTCTCGATTCGGTGACCATTCGGTCAGGTCGCCGGGCCGGTCAGCTCGCCTCCCGGCGAGCGCTCCCGTGGTCGGGCCGGCCACGCGGCGCGGCGCCGGCGTCGTGACGAAGCCGGGGCACGAGGCCGGCATCGGCCAGCGCGCGCAGCGCCGCCCGGTCATCTTGGTCGAGCCGCACCGGCCCTCCGCCGCCCGACGCGGCCTCCTCGCCGGCGCCGGCGCCACTGTCCTCGGGCAGGCCCCAGAGAACAGTCACCACACAGTCGCCGCAGGCCAGGCCCCGGACGCTGCACGTCTCGCAGTCGACCAGCATGGTCGGCTCCTTCCTCGTCGCCGTGCGCGGCCGGCGATTCCGGCACGGACTGCACGCTAGGAGGGGGGTACGACAGACCGACGAACCAGGGTCCGGACGACCGCTCAGCCGGCCGCGTCCATCGGCGAGCCCGGGCGCGGCACCAACACGACCCGGTCGACGCTGCCACACCAACGACAGGTGACCGTCAGCGCCTCGTCGTCGAGCACCTCGCGCTCCTCGACGGTCGGCTCCCCGGACAGGTCGACGTGCACGTAGTCGCGGGTACGCGTCGTCCGGATCACGTCGAAGCGGGTGAGGTTTCCGCAGACGCTGCAGCGCCATCGGGACACAGCGTCGGGCAACGGAACGGGCACGCCCGCAAGGCTACCGGCCGGCGCCACACCGGCGCCGACCACCGGAGCCGACTGCGCGGTGTTCCGGTCAGCCTTCGGCGAGGGCACGGATGATGCGCGCCTGCACGTCGTCGAGCACTTCCGGTGCAACGGTCGAGTCCGCGCGCGCGAAGTTGGCCTCCGCCTCGCTGTCGATCGGCACGAGGTGCAGGTGCACGTGCGGAACCTCCAGGCCGAGCGCCATCAGGGCGACCTTCGCGCACGGAAAGGCCCGCTTCACGCCGCGGGCGACGGTGTGCGCAGCCTCGAACAGGGCGGCCCGGTCGCCGGCGGGGAGATCGAGCCAGTCGTCGACCTCGGTGCGAGGGACGACGAGTGTGTGGCCGGGCTTCAGCGGGGCGATCGTAAGGAACGCGACCGATCTCTCGTCCTCGTACACGAACCGACCCGGCAGTTCGCGCTCGATGATCCGGGTGAACAGCGACGCCATGATCTCGAACCTATCCCTGGCCCGCGCTGACGCACGTTGTCGCCGGAGATGTCCGAGCAGGCTCCTACGTTCGGGCCGTGACGGCACAGGCGGTGCGGCCCAGCGGCGCGGGCCCGGTGCAGGCATCGTTCGACGAGCTCGGCACCCCGCTGCGCGACGTGACGTTCGTCGTGGTCGACCTCGAGACCACCGGCGGATCCCCGGCCGACGCCGAGATCACCGAGATCGGCGCCGTGAAGGTCCGGGCGGGTGAGATGCTCGGCGAGTTCCAGACGCTGGTACGTCCCCGCGCCGCCATTCCGCCGTTCATCGCGGTCCTCACGGGGATCACCGACGCGATGGTCGCCGCCGCCCCGCCCATCGCCGGCGTCCTGCCCACCTTCTTCGAGTTCGCGCGCGGCGCGGTGCTCGTCGCCCACAACGCGCCGTTCGACGTCGGCTTCCTGCGAGCGAACGCCGACCGGCTCGGCCTCCCCTGGCCGGGGTTCACGGTGGTCGACACGGCCCGGCTGGCGCGCCGCGCGCTGACGCGCGACGAGGCGCCGAACTGCCGGCTCGCCTCCCTGGCACGGCTGTTTCGCACGACCACCGAGCCCTGCCACCGCGCGTTGGCCGACGCACGGGCCACCGTCGACGTCCTGCACGGCCTGCTCGAGCGGGTGGGGAGCCTGGGCGTGCAGTCGCTGGAGGAGCTGTGCGCATTCTCCCAGCGCGTCCCGGAGCAGGTGCGGCGCAAGCGCACGCTCGCGGACGGCCTGCCCAGCGGCCCCGGCGTCTACGTCTTCCGGGACGGCGCGGGGCGGCCGCTGTACGTGGGCAAGGCCACCGACCTGCGCTCGCGGGTCCGCTCGTATTTCACGGCGGCGGAGACCCGGCGGCGGATGGCGGAGATGGTCGTCATCGCCGAACGGGTCGACGCCGTCCCCTGCGCCACCCTGCTGGAGGCCGAGGTCCGGGAGCTGCGCGCCATCCGCACGCTGGAGCCCCGCTACAACCGCCGCTCGCGACGCCCGCGCGGCGAGGTGTGGCTCCGCCTCACGACCGAGCGGTTCCCCCGGCTGTCGGTCGGTCGAAACGAGGCGCCGGTCTCGCTGGGCCCGTTCGCCTCGCGGCGCGGCGCCGAGGTGGTGCTCGCCGCGCTGCAGGACGCGGTGCCCCTGCGCCAGTGCACCGTCCGGATCCCGGCCCGCACGCCACCGAGCGGAACGGCGTGCACCCTCGCGCAGATCGGCCGGTGCGGCGCGCCCTGCGACGGGACGGAGAGCGCCGACGCGTACGCGGTCCATGTGCGACGGCTGGCGCTGGCGGTCGCGGGCGACCCCGGCGACGTCGTCGCCGCGCTGGTGGCGCGCGTCGAGCGACTGGCCGCGCAGGAGCGGTTCGAGGAGGCGGCCGTCCAACGCGACCGGGTGGCCGCGGTCGTCCGCGCCATCCACCGCCGCCAACGGCTGCTGGGGCTGACCCGCCTCGACGAGCTCGTCGCAGCGCGGCCGCGCGACGGCGGATGGGACGTCGCCGTGGTGCGCAAGGGACGGCTCGCCGCGACGACCGTGGCGCCGCGCGGCCACGACCCCTATCCCTACGTCGACGCGGCGCGCCGGACCGCGGACGCCACCGACGGGGCGGCCAGCGCCGAGGAGACCGAGATCGTGCTGCGCTGGCTCGAGGCCGGCGGCACCCGCCTGGTCGCGGTCACCGGCGCCTGGAGCTGCCCCGCGTTCGGCGCGGGCCGGCTGCGATCGTGGCTCGCCGTGCCCGACCGCCCGGCCGACCCCTTCTCGGACCGGCGCGGCCTGCGCCCGGTCGGACCGGCGTAGCCCGGAAGGCCGTACGGTAGAGCCGTGATCACCGCCATCGTCCTGGTCACCACCGAGGTGGACCGCATCCCGGAGGTCGCCGAGGCTCTTGCCGACCTCGACGGGGTCAGCGAGGTCTACTCCGTCGCCGGCGACGTCGACCTCGTCGCGCTGGTCCGTGTCCGCGCGCACGACGAGCTGGCCGACGTGATCGCCGGGACCATCAACAAGACCGATGGCGTCCTCGCGACCACGACGCACATCGCGTTCCGGTCCTACAGCCGCCACGACCTGGAGGCCGCCTTCTCCCTGGGCACCTGACGCGGCTGGGTCAGGTCGAACGCCGGCCGACGCGGCCTCCCGCCGACTCAGCTCGCGGCGGCGTGGCTGGCCGAGACCCAGCGGTCGAGCGCGGCCGCTGCGGAGCCGTCGTCGACGGCCGCGGCGGCGCGTTCGAGCTGCCGGCTCAACTGGTCGTGCAGCGACCCGGTGCCGGGCTCGTACGCCACCAGGCCGGCCGCCGCGTTGAGCAGGACGGCATCGCGAACGGCGCCCCGCTCCCCCGCCACCAGCGCGCGGACGACGTCCGCGTTGTAACTGCTGTCCCCGCCGGACAGGTCTCCGCCCGCGAGTCCGAGCACGGACGGGTCGACCGCCTCCTCGCGCACGGCCCCGTCGCGCACCCACCACACCCGCGAGGTCGTCCGCGTGGTCAGCTCGTCGAGCCCGTCGTCACCGCGGACCACGAGCGCGTCGGTGCCGCGTCGGGCGAAGACGCCCGCCATGACCCCGGCCAGGCGCGCATCGGGAACACCGACGACCTGCGCGGCGGGCCGGGCCGGGTTGGTCAGCGGCCCGAGGATGTTGAAGACCGTCGGCACGGCGAGCTCCCGCCGGGGAACCGCCGCATGACGCATCGACGCGTGGAATACCGGGGCGAAGCAGAACGCCGGGGCGCCGGCGGCCAGGCAGGACGCCACTCCCGCCGGCGGCAGGTCGATCACGACGCCCAACGCCTCGAGCACGTCGGCCGAGCCGGTCTGCGACGACGCCGAACGGTTCCCGTGCTTGACCACGGTCGCCCCCGCGCCCGCGAGGACGAGCGCGGCCATCGTGGAGATGTTCACCGTGTTCGCACGGTCCCCCCCGGTGCCGCACGTGTCGATCGTCCGCAGCCCGGGCGGCGCCGGCAGGGGGGCGGCCAGGTCGAGCATCACCGCGGCGAACCCGGACACCTCGTCGGGCGTCTCGCCCTTGGCGCGGAGCGCGACGACGAAGCCGGCAATCTGGACCGCCGTCGCCTCGCCGGTCATCACCTCACGCATCGCCCAGGCGGCCTGGTCGACAGTCAGGTCCCGGCCCGAGAGCAGCGCGGCCAGCACGTCCGGCCACGTCATGCGAGCGGCCTACTCGTCGCCGTGGACGCGGATGCCGAAGCTCTTGCGCGGCTTGGGGGCCGGCAGCTGGCGGTGCTGGCGGGCCCGGAGCAGGGCCACCAGGGCCTCGGTGAGGACGAACGGGTCGACGGGGTAGGGCACCGTCGCGTCGGCGCGTGACCACGCCGACAGCCACCGGTCGTCCCGGCGAGCCACGAGCAGGACGGTGGCCGGCGGATCGGCGTACTCGTCCTTGATCTGGCGGGCGAGGCCGAAGCCGCCCTCCGGCCACGCCTCGCCGTCCAGCACGACGGCGTCGATGCCCCCGACGTCCACGGTGGCGATGCACGCGGCCCCGTCCGACACCTCCACCCAGTCGATCGGGCCGAGGTCGGTCACCGGCCGGACGCCCACGCCGGTACGGACGCGCGAACGCATCGACTCGGCGGAGCTGTACACGACCACCGTGAGGACAGCGGCGGAAGGTGCGCCGCCCTCGGGCAGGGCGGAGGTCGGGCCGCCGTGGGGCGCGGCGGAGGCGGTCGAGGTCACGCCCGCGATGCTAGCGGTGCGGCCCGCCTGCCTCCCGGACGGGACGGGCGCGCGGCCGGCGGCCGTGCCCCGTGACCTAGCCGCGCTGGTTCGGCCCCTTCCACGGGATGCCGACCGTGTGCGCGTAGCAGTGCGGGCCCGGGTTGTAGGCCGACAGTCGCTCCCCGCACTCCGGACAGGTCCGCCTCCGCTCGCGCGGGACACCCGGCTCCTCGGCGCGCCGCACCGGCTTGAGCGTCGCTCCGGTCGGCCGGGTCCCTGAGGCCATGCGGTGCGCCTTCCGTGCGGGGAAGCGATCGGGCGGGCGGCGAGGCTGGCGCACCCGCTCGCGGCGACCGTACGTGACCTAGGTCACACCGGTCAACGCCGCGGATCCCGCGGGCCGGCCACCGTGGCAGGGGGCGACGCGCCGCCCTCCCCCGTCGCGACCGGGTCGAGGGTGCGTGCCAGAATGCCGCCGTGGCTGCCGCATCCGTCGCCGAGACCCCGGTCCGACACAGTTCGCAGCGGCCGTCGATGACCGCCGTCGGGACGATCATCTGGCTCGCCAGCGAGCTGATGTTCTTCTCCGCCCTGTTCGCGATCTACTTCACCGTTCGCGCGGCCGCCGAGCCCAACTGGCCTCCGGTCGGCGAGCACCCGAAGGTCGGCTACTCGCTGATCTTCACGCTCATCCTCGTGTCCAGCTCGGTCACCTGCCAGTTCGGCGTGTTCGCCGCCGAGAAGGGGGACGTCTTCGGCCTGCGCCGCTGGTACGTCCTCACGTTTCTCATGGGCCTCACGTTCGTGCTCGGCCAGGCCAACGAGTACCGCATGGAGGTCGGCGAGGGACACACGCTCGGCCACGACGCGTACTCTTCGGTCTTCTATCTCACGACCGGCTTCCACTTCCTGCACGTCTGCGGTGGCCTGTTCGCCTTCATCATCGTGCTCGCACGGTCCACCATCGGCCGATATACGCCGGCGCGCGCCACGTCCGCGATCGTCACGTCGTACTACTGGCACTTCGTGGACGTGGTCTGGATCGGTCTCTACGTCACCATCTACCTCATCCAGTGAGCGAGCCTGTGCACCCGGATCACGCTGCCTCTCCCGATGACGCGCCCGTGACCGACGCGCCCGCCAGCGACGCGCGCCGCCGGCGCCGCCGTCGGCTGCCGGCCCTCGTCTACCTGGTCCTGGCCCTCGCGGCGACTGCCGGCGGCTGGGCGCTGTTCGCACCGACCTCGCACGCGTCCGGCAACGACACCGTCATCGCCCAGGGCAAGCAGCTGTTCGCCGAGGGCTGCTCGGCGTGCCACGGCTTGTCCGGGCAGGGGGTGCAGGGGGTGGCGCCGTCGCTGGTCGGCGTCGGCGGGGCGGCCGTGGACTTCCAGGTCTCGACCGGCCGCATGCCGCTGTCCGAGCCCGGCATCCAGGCCGCGAGCCACACGGCCCGCTACACCCAGGCGCAGATCGACGCGCTCGCCGCGTACGTGCAGTCGCTGGGTGGCGGGCCGGCCCAGGTCCACGTCACGCAGGCGATGATCGACCAGGCCGACGTGCCGCTCGGCGGCGAGATCTTCCGCGCGAACTGCGCCAGCTGCCACAACTACGCCGGCACCGGCAACTCGCTGGACAAGGGCCGGTACGCACCTAACCTCGGCCGGGCGACCCCCACGCAGATCTACGAGGCGATGGCGACCGGCCCCGAAGCGATGCCGATCTTCTCCAACCGGCTGATCAGTGACCAGGAGAAGGTGGACGTCGCCGCGTACATCCTGTCCCTGCGCAAGGGCCACGACCCGGGCGGCGCCAACCTCGGGCACGTCGGACCCGTGCCGGAAGGTCTGGTCATCTTCGTCGTCGGCATCGGCGCCCTGGTGGGGGCGGCCGTGTGGATCGGAGCCAGGAACCGATGAGTGACGAGGAGCGGCGCCCGCCCCGCATCGGCAAGGACGTGCCGCTCTACCAGCCCGCCGGCAAGCCCTCCCCCACCGTCGAGGTCGAGCGCGCCGCCGCGTCGACGCCGCCCCGCGGGGACGCCTCCGACAGCCCGGCCGCGCCCACCGACCCGCGGGACGCCAGTCGCGAGAAGTTCGTGGCCTCGGTGTTCCTGCTGTCCGCGGCCGGCGCCATCGTGTTCGTGGTCATGTACTGGATCCACACCAAGCCCACCGACAACTGGATCAACGGGTGGCTCGGTGGCTCGCTGGGCGTGTGCCTGTTGGCGCTCGGCTGCGGCGCGGTGCTGTGGGCCAAGCTGCTCATGCCGCACGAGGAGGCGGTCGAGCAGCGGCACGCGTTCACCTCGGAGCCCGTCGACCGGGAGAGCGCGGCCGAGTCGTTCCGTGCCGGCGTGGAGGGCAGCAACATCGCCCGCCGGCCGATCCTGCGCCGTAGCCTTCTCCTGGCCTCGGGCGTTCTCGTCCTCCCCGTCGCCGCGCTGATCCGCTCGCTCGGCCCGCGACCGACCGGCCCGGAGCTCGCCCACACCGACTGGACTCCCGGCGCGCGCATGGTCGACCAGTTCAACAACCCGATCCAGCTCGGCGACCTGGAGATCAACTCGTTCTTCACGGTCTACCCCGAGGGTCACACGAGCCCGGAGGCCGCGGCCACGTCCGCGGTGATGCTGATCCGCCTGAACCCCAACCTGATCCGGCCGGAGGCCGAGCCGAACTCGTACGAGGGGCACGTCGCGTACTCGAAGATCTGCACCCACGCCGGCTGCCCGACTTCCCTGTACGACCAGCAGACGCACACGCTGCTGTGCCCCTGTCACCAGTCGCAGTTCAAGGTGCTCGAGGACTGCAAGCCGGTGGCCGGTCCGGCGACCCGTCCGCTGCCGCAGCTGCCTCTCGGCGTCGACAGCGAGGGGTACTTCATCGCCCGCGCCGACTTCAACCAGCCGGTCGGTCCCGGATACTGGACGCGTAGCTCATGAGCGCGGCCGTAGTCTCGACGGAGGGCGTATGAGCACCGACACGGCTGACGCCGCCCAGGTTTTCGACGGGCGAGACCGGCGCGAGGGCCAGACCGGCGCCGGCAAGGCGGTCGGCGCGACCGGCCGCTTCCTCGACGACCGGCTCGGCGGCGCCAGCGCGTTCCGCATCCTGATCAACAAGGTGTTCCCCGACCACTGGTCGTTCATGATCGGGGAGATCGCCCTCTACTCGTTCATCATCCTGCTGCTGACCGGCACCTACCTGACGATGTTCTTCGCGGACTCGACGACCCAGGTGCTCTACCACGGGTCGTACCTTCCGCTGCAGGGCGTGCCCGTCAGCGCCGCCTACGACTCGACCCTCCGAATCAGCTTCGACGTGCGCGGCGGCCTGCTCATCCGCCAGATCCACCACTGGGCCGCGCTGCTGTTCGTCGCCGCGATGGTCGTGCACGCCGCGCGCATCTTCTTCACCGGCGCCTACCGCAAGCCGCGAGAGCTCAACTGGGTCATCGGCGTCATCCTGATCATGCTCGGCCTGCTCGAGGGGTTCTGCGGCTACTCGCTGCCCGACGACCTGCTCTCCGGCACCGGCCTGCGGATCATGTACTCGGTGCTGCTGTCGATCCCGGTCGCGGGAACCTGGGTCGCCTACCTCATCTTCGGCGGCGCCTATCCGGGCACCGACATCATCAACCGGCTGTACGTCATCCACATCCTGCTCGTGCCCGGGATCCTGCTCGCGCTGATCGGCGCGCACCTGGGGCTGCTGTTCCACCAGAAGCACACCCAGTTCCCCGGCCCCGGCAAGGAGGAGACCAACGTCGTCGGCGAGCGGGTCTTCCCCGTCTACGCCGCCAAGGCGCAGGGCTACTTCTTCATCGTCTTCGGCGTGCTGGCCCTGCTCGGCGGCCTCGCCCAGATCAACCCGGTCTGGCTGTACGGGCCGTACAACCCGGGCAACGTGTCGGCCGGCTCGCAGCCGGACTGGTACATCGGGTTCATCGAGGGCTCGGTCCGCATCATGCCCAACTGGGAGTGGCGTGGCTGGGGCTACGACATCCCGTTCATGCTGCTGATCCCGGGCCTCGTCATCCCCGGCATCTATCTCACCGGCATGCTTCTGTATCCGTTCCTGGAACAGAAGGTCACCGGCGACCGCGCGTACCACAACCTTCTGCAGCGACCGCGGGAGGCGCCCAACCGGACCGCGCTCGGGGTCATGTCCCTGGTGTCGTACGGCGTCCTGCTGCTGTCGGGCGGCAACGACGTCCTCGGCTACACGTTCCACATCTCGCTGAACGCGCTGACGTGGGCCGGCCGATATGCGTGGATCTTCGCGCCGCCCGTCGCGTTCTTCGTCACGAAACGCATCTGCCTCGGCCTGCTGCGCCGCGATGAGGAGGCCGCGTCGCACGGCTACGAGACGGGCATCGTCCGGCGGCTGCCGTCCGGCGAGTACATCGAGGTGCACGCCCCCGTCCCGCCCCGGCCGCGGCCGATCCTCGCGCCGGTCGAGACCACGACCTTCGGGCAGCTGGCCCTCACCAGCGGCCACGGTCATCTCGTACCGGGCAACGGGGACGGCGCCGCATCCGAGGACGACGACGTCAACGGGAACGGTGCTCGGCGGGGCTTCTTCGGTCTGAAGTCGCGGGTCTAGTCGGGCGGGGCGGTGAGCCAGCGGGCCTGCACCTCGGCCCGGGGCACGCGCACCACGACCCGCCGTCGGCGGCGCAGCAGAGCCGGGAGCCAGCCCAGCACCGAGACGTAGGCACGCACGCGCTGCCAGGCCTTCGCGCGGGACTCGTACGCCGCGACCGACACGGTCGTGAGCGGGAAGCGCGCCAGCATCCGCAGCGCCAGCGGGACGGTCGCGCAGGTCACGAGCGTCGCGAGGCGGTTGCGCTCGGTCTGGTACGTGTGCAGCAGCGAGAACTCCCCCGCCGTCGCGGAGTGCTCGTGGTCGACGACCGCGTCGGGTGCGTAGACGACCCGATGCCCGGCCAGCCGAAGCCGCCAGCACAGATCGACGTCCTCGTAGTACAGGAAGAAGCGGGAGTCGACACCGCCGACCTCGCGGACCGCGTCGGCCCGCAGGGCCAGTGCCGCGCCGCAGCCGTAGGCCACCTCTCCCGCCGTGTCGTAGGCCGGACCGTCGGGCAACCCGAACCCGATGTCATGGCCGTAACCGTTACGGGTCAGGACCCCGCCGGCACTGTTGACCCGGCCGTCCGGCAGCAGCAGCCGGCTCGTCACCGCGGCCACCGCGGGATCGGCGAACCCGCGCAGCAGCGCCGCCAGCCATCCGGGGCGTACCACGGCGTCGTTGTTGAGCAGGACGACGACGGGCGTGGACACGTGGTCGAAAGCACGAGCCACCCCACCGGCGAACCCGGCGTTGACCGGGCTCGCCAGCACCCGCACCGTCGGATAGCGCTCGGCCAGCATCGCCACGGTGCCGTCGGTCGACGCGTTGTCGACGACGAGGACCGGCGCGCCCTCGGGGAGCACGGCGTCCAGGCACGCCGGCAGCAGGTGCGCACCGTTCCAGGTGACGACGACGACGGTCGCGTCAGTGGCGTTCAGCGCGCGTCCCGCTCCTGCTCGAGGCGGGCAACCGCCCCGGCCAGCTCGGACAGCGCGGTGCGCTCCTCGAGCGCGACGTACTCGTAGACCTTGCGCAGCCGGCGGGCGGTCGCCAGCAGCCCGCGGCGTGCAGGGGTGGTCCGCCACGGGTCGGCCAGGCCGCGGGGAAAGCGCAGCCGGCCGGCTTCCAGGTCGAACGCGTACCACCGTCGCAGCTTCGAGAAGGCTTGCTGCTGCGGGCTTTCCGGGTCGAGCGCGGTGTCGATGCCGTGGAACAGGCCGCCGTCGGCGTACAGCTCGGGGTGGAAGTTCTCGTACGCGATGTCCTCGGGTCGGCGCCAGTAGGTCCAGCCCTCGTGCGGCCAGCGCGGCCAGCACATCGTGCGGTACGTGCGCGGCGGGGCGAACCGCTCGGGCGCGACCAGCCGGCCGTGGTTGAGCGGAAGCGACCACTCGCAGAACGGCCCGTCCGGGTCGAGCGCGAGCCCCGCCGCGAACGCGTCGAGGAACAGCGCGCGGTCGATCGGCTGCGGCTGGTGCGAGGCGTAGTTCAGGTGCGGCCCGCCGAGGTAGGACAGCGCGAGGTATGTCGCGTGCTGCACCGCGTCGTACGGGCTCTCGTTGCGCCGCCACCGCGCCAGCTCATGGCAGGCGTACGAGATCAGGCGCTCGCCGTCGAGGTAGTCCGCCGGCGTCACCGGCCGCAGCGGCCGGTAGTCGTCGTCGCTCTGCAGGAACACGTCGTGAAGGGGGCCACGCTCGGCGAGCAACCGCCGCAGCCAGGCGTTGCGCACCGAGTGGTCCACGGGCACAGACCGCTGCTCGGCAGCCGACAGCAGCTCGTCCTCGGCGACGCCGGTGAGCCCGGGCTGGTCGCCGAGCGCGGCGAGAGCGGGACGAGGGGCGAGCACGACCACGTCGGTCAGCCACGGCGAGAAGTGCCGGACGTAGGTGAGCGTCTCGGCCAGGACGGCCGGCCGGTTGGACAGGTAGACGACCTGGGTCAGCGCGGCCACGGTCGCTGAGTCTCCCACGGGTCAGTCGGTTCGCCCCCGCAGCAGCTTGCCGGCTCGCGACACGGCGCGGCGGGCAAGCAGCCGGGTACCTCCCTCGCGCAGGTAGCCGCGCGCCAGCCCGACCTCGCCCCGCAGGCCGGGCAGTGGCTTCGGCGCGCGGACGGTCTCGCTCGCCCGGTCGATGAGCCGCCGCGTCACGGCGTCGGTCAGGTCGGGAGCGCGACGGGGGGCCCGGCAGAACTCCAGCAGCGGCGCCAGGGCCTGCGGCCAGGCATAGCCACGGCCCAGCTCCCTGCTCGCCGCGGCCATGGCACGCCGGCGGTCGGCGTCCTGGAGAAGTCCGAGCAGCGTGGTGGCCAGCGCCGCGGCGTCCTCGGGTGGGACCACAACCCCCGCCCCCGCTCCGGTGAGAACGCCGGCCAGGACGTCGCCGTCGGTCGCCACCACCGGCAGGCCCGCCCACAGGTAGTCGAGGATCCGGGTACGGAACGAGAACGCGGTCTCGACGTGGTCGAGGTGCGTCGAGACGCCGACGTCCGCCTCCAGCAGGAACGAGCCGCGCTCGGCGTACGGGACCCAGGTGGGGTTGAAGAACACGTGCCGGCCGGTGAGGCCGAGGTCGGCGGCCAGTGCCTGGGTGGCGGCGGCGGTCGCCTGGGCCGGCAGCCGCGGGTTCGGGTGCCGCACGCCCATGAACACCAGCCGCACCGTGTCGACGTCACGCCGCACCGCGTCGACCGCCCGCACGAGCGTCAGCGGGTCGAACCAGTTGTAGAGGCCACCGCCCCACAGCAGCACCAGGTCGTCGGCGCCGACGCCGGGCAGCACGCCGCGGATGCGCGGCTCACCTGCGATCGGGGCGGCCGCATCGACGCCGAACGGCGCGCGGACCACCAGCGCCCCCAGCGTCTCGTCCTCGTCGTACGTCTGCGGGTTGACCCGCCCGAGCGTCGCGAGCGCCCCCAGCCAGAAGTCGCGCTGCTTGCCGCTGGCCGTGAGGAACAGGTCGCCACGGCGCATCGCCTGGTTCAGCACCGCCGTCGCGTTGTGCACCACCGCGCGGCGGTCGCGCTCCGGCGCGTCACGAGACAGCTCGAGCGCCTCCAGGTGGTACGGGTCGTAGAGATCCACCACGACGACGGCGTCGGACCGCGCGATGGCCGGCAGCGTCACGAGCGCGCTGCCCTGCACCACCCACACGTCGGTCCGCGCGATGAGCGCCTCCGCCTGCCCGGCGTCCACGTGCCGGACGGCGAAGCGCCCGTCGCCGGCGATGGTGCACTCGCGGGTGGTCGCCAGCAGGACCTCGTGCTCGGCCGACAGCGTGGCTGCGATGTTCCAGGCGCGGATGGCCGGTCCCGCCATCCGCTCGCCGAGAACGTCGGGCGTCACCACCACGATCCGCTGGCGGGTCACGGCCGCGGCGTCGCCGTCGTCGGTGGTCCCTCAGCGCGACGGCGCGTCAGCCGTGACCGCCGTCCATGCCGACCGGGTCGACGCCGGTCTGCTCCTCGGTGGTCAGGTGCCAGCCGCGGTAGTGCTCGAACAGCAGGCCGCACCCGGTGATGAGGACGCCGGCGACCGAGATGAACGTGATCCACAGTCCGAAGATGAAGCCGATCAGGAACATGACCGCGAAGAACGCCAGCCCGATCGGCCACACGCTGTACGGGCTGAAGTGGCCGAGGTCGCCGGCCCCGTCCTCGATCAGCGCGTCGCCGTGGTCCTCCGGCCGCTCCCCCAGCCGCCGGTGGGTGACCGCCAGGTAGAACGCGACGAGCAGCCCCATGAGCGCGCCGAGCGCCATGCACACGGTGCCGGCCCACTCGTGGGACATCGGCCAGTACACGGCGTCGGCGATCGCGAAGAAGATGCCGATGAACGCGTAGTAGTAGATCTCGGCCTTGCCCATGGCCCTGTCCTCTCAGCCTTCCGTGGACGCCGGGGACGTCTCCGGTTCCGTCGGCGTCGCATGGAACTCGTCCCGTCCGCTGACCGCGGGGAAGTGCAGGTCGAACGCCGGGCGCTCGGAGCGGATCCGCGGCAGCGACACGAAGTTGTGTCGCGGCGGCGGGCAGGACGTCGCCCACTCGAGCGAGTTGCCAAAGCCCCACGGGTCGTCGGCCTCGGCGACCTCGCCGGTGCGGCGCGACTTCCACACGTTGTAGAAGAACGGCAGCATCGACAGGCCGAGGATGATCGCGCCGACCGTCGAGATCGTGTTGAGGGTGGCGAACTTGGGGTCGTACACGACGTACCGGCGGGGCATGCCCTTGATGCCCAGCCAGTGCTGCACGAGGAACGTCGTGTGGAAGCCGATGAACAGCAGCCAGAAGTGCATCTTGCCGAGCCGCTCGTCGAGCATCCGCCCGGTGAGCTTCGGGAACCAGAAGTAGATGCCGGCAAAGCCGCCGAACACGGTCGTCCCGAACATCACGTAGTGGAAGTGGGCGACGATGAAGTAGCTGTCGCTGAACCCGAAGTCCAGCGGCGGCGAGGCCATCAGCACGCCGGTGAGGCCGCCGAACAGGAACGTGACGAGGAAGCCGATCGTCCAGAGCATCGGCGTCTCGAAGCTCACCGATCCGCGCCACATCGTGCCGATCCAGTTGAAGAACTTCACGCCGGTCGGGATCGCGATGAGCATCGTCATGAACGAGAAGAACGGCAGGTTGACCGAGCCGGTCACGTACATGTGGTGCGCCCACAC
>DASVGV010000083.1:0-97889 GCA_036379355.1 Mycobacteriales bacterium
CGAGCAGATCGGCACCCGCCTCAGCCACGTCCACATGGCGGATGGCGTGGGGGACCCGCGCGACGAGCACCTCGTACCCGGCCGCGGGTCGCAGCCGTGCGCGGAGGTACTCGAGGCGCTGGCAGTCCGCAGCTTCGACGGCGTCGTGGTCGTGGAGATCAACACGCGCAGTGCCGAGACGCGGGCCGAGCGCGAGGCCGACCTCGCCGAGGCGCTGGCGTTCACCCGGCTGCACCTGGCCGCGCCGGTGGACCCCCGCGCGTCTGCGGCGAGCCGCGCCTGACCCGTGCAACCTTGGCCGTCGCTCCTGGGTGAGGGGGGTGATGACACCGGAACGGAGGGGCGCGGGGTGGCTGAGGAGCTGCGGGACCTGTACGAGGCGTCGTACCGCCGTCTCGTCGCGCAGGTCGGCGCCCTGACCCGCGATGTGCCGGAGGCGGAGGACGTGGTGCAGGACGCGTTCTCCCGTGCGGTCGGCCGCTGGAACAAGATCAGCCGGTACGACGACCCCGAGCGGTGGGTGCGGACCGTCGCGATGAACCTGGCCCGGTCCCGGTGGCGCCGGGCCCGGCGCGGTTCCCAGCTGACGCGGACGGCCGCAGTCACCGACCTGCCACCGCGGCAGCCCTCGCCGGACCGGGTGGCGGTCGTTGCGGCGATGCGAAAACTACCTGCGGCGCAGCGGGACGCGATCGCGCTGCACCATCTCGCGGACCTCCCGGTCGACGAGGTGGCCCGGCAGCTGGGCGTGCCCGCGGGGACGGTCAAGGCCCGGCTGTCCCGGGGCCGGGCGGCGCTGGCGGTCGCCCTGGACGACACGCAGGAGGCGAACCGATGAATCCGACGCCGGAGGCGGCGCAATGAACATCGAGGATCGGCTGGACCGGGTGCGCGACGAGCTCGCGGACGAGGTGAAGGCCGACGTACGGGTCCCGTCGTTCGCCGGCGTCCTCGCCCGGCGCGCCCGGCGGCGCCGGCTGCAGGCGGCCGCGGGGGGAGCGGCCGTCGTGGTCGTGGCCGCCGCCGTGGTGGGCGGCCTCGCTGCGACGCGTCCCGGACCGCACCACGCGGTACCGCCGGCGGTCACCGTCTCGGTCAGCCCGTCGCCCTCCCCAACCGGTTCGCCCACGACAGCGCCGAGCACCGCGCAGACGTACCCCGCGCCCGGTGCGTCGTACGTCGTCGTCCCCGACGGCGACCAGCTCGCCTGGACCGACCTGAAGACCGGCGCCCACGGCCACTTCGGCCCCACCGACGGCAGCCAGCTGTCCGACCCGTCCGTCTCCGCCGATGGCCGTCGCGTGGCGTATATGGCGACCGTCAGTCCCGCCCAAACGGAGATCGCGGTGTGGGACCTCGGCACCGGGCGAGGGACCACGCTGGCCACGTTCGCGGGGTCGCCGTCCGCGCCATCAATCAGCCCAGATGGCACTCGCGTCATCTGGGCGGAGTCCGGTGCGGGTATCGAGATGGCTACGGTCGCCGCGCCGTCTCCTGCGCCGCCTGCCTTGTTGCCGAATATCCAAAATGCAGCGTGGGATGGCAACGACGCGCTCGCATATCTGCCGGCCGACGAGTACTCGGGCGGACAGTGTGCCGTCGTGCGCGTCGAGTTGTCGAAGGGTTCGCCGACACAATGCCTGCTGCCGATGGCGACTCTCGACTCCGTCTTCGCCGCAGACGGCTCAACCTGGCACATCGACGGCATCGCTGCATCGGTCTCCAGCAACCTGTTCGCGCTCACGCTCTTCACGAACGACGGGGGGACGAGGCGGGCCCAGCGAAATGGGCTCGGGATTCTCAACCCCGACGCCGAGGCGACATCACTTCATGTTCTGGCCCCGTCAGCTCTCGTGAGTCCCGTGCTCCTCGACCGAGGATCTCGGGTCCTTGGTGTTGAGTTTCCCGTCGCTGGACCAACGGGTGCGCAAGACCAACCCATTGTGGGCACCGTGGTGTCGGTCGAGGTCGCGACGGGTAAGAAGACCACTCTCGGAATAACGACGCGGGCCGGCGTAGGCGCGACGTCCGGCTGAACGCCGCCGTGCGGGGGCCGGGGATGTCGAGGTTGCGGCCAGATTCCGTGCGGCGGGGTGCCCGAAACCTCGACATCGGGTACGCGCTCGGACCGCGCCGAGGCGATGACGCGCGGCCGACCTGGGACGGTGGGCCGACGCGGCAGGGATCCCGGCGGCTACGGCGAACCAGGCAGCGTGACCCCTTCGCGCGCCGTCTCCCGCCGTTCCGTCCTGGCCGGTGCCGCGGGCACCGCCGCCCTCGCGGCGCTCTCGCCCCGCCTCGCCCGCGCCACCGCCGCGACTGGAACCCCGACCGGAATCCGCACCAGCCCGGCCGCCATGGGCCACGTCGGGGACCGGCCGTACCCGTTCCGTCCCATCGGCGCCGCCGCCGGTCCCGGCGAGCCGGGCTTCATGCCGTTCGAGCATCTCGTGATCGTGATGATGGAGAACCACTCGTTCGACACCTACCTCGGGATGCTGCCGCAGCGCGGCCAGCCCAAGGCCGACGGGTTCACGTTCGACGGGAACGGGCGGCCGCTCAACTCCTCACCGGTCCCCGGGAGGAACGCCGGCCGGATCCGCTCGTTCCGCATGACCAGCGCCTGCCAGGGCGGGGTCAGCCAGTCCTGGAACGCCACCCACCAGCAGATCGACGGCGGCCGGATGGACGGCTGGATCGGCAGCGCCGACGGCGACGCGAACGACACGCCGATGGGCTACTACGACGAGCCCGACCTGCCGTTCTACTACTCGCTGGCGAAGACCTTCACCCTCGCGAACCGCTGGTTCTGCTCGACGCCGTGCCAGACCTACCCCAACCGCCGCTTCCTCGTCGCCGGCACCGCGAGCGGGGACATCTCGACCGACACCTCGAGCATCACGACCGACGCCCCCGCCGCCGGCACGATCCTCGACCGGATGCACGCGGGCAACGTGTCGTGGGTCAACTACTTCACCGACCTGCCGGGCACCGCCGTCATCCTCGACAACTTCGAGAAGTACGCCCCGTCCGGCCACTACCAGCCGGTGGCGAAGTTCTTCGCCGACTGCGCGGCCGGGACCCTGCCGTCGGTCTCGTTCGTCGACCCCGAGTTCGGCGTGACCAGCGACGTCGGCGGGTCGCTGAACGACGCGCTCGCGCCCTACACCGGCGCGCTGCCAGGCTTCGTCGGGGCGAACCTGTCGTCGGCGGGCGGCGACGAGGAGTCGCCGGAGAACGTGCTGTACGGGCAGGCGTTCGTCGCGTCCGTCGTGAACGCCGTCATGAACGGCCGGGCCTGGGACAAGACGCTGATGATCTGGACGTACGACGAGCACGGCGGCTACTACGACCACGTGCCGCCGCCCGTCGCCCTCGCGCCGGACGACGTCCCGCCGCAGCTGTCACCGGGGGACGCGCCGGGCACGTACGCCCAGTACGGCGTGCGGGTGCCTGCCGTCGTCGTCTCGCCGTGGAGCCGGAAGAACGACGTGACGAACGTGGTCCACGACCACACCTCGATTCTCGCCACGATCGAGAAGAAGTGGAACCTGCCGTCGATGACCCGCCGCGACCACCACGCCGCCACCGTCGAGGACTTCGTCGACTTCTCGCAGGCCGTGTTCCTCGACCCGCCGGCGCTCGCGCCGGCCCAGAACCCCGCCTCGTCACTCACCACGTGCAGCACGGCCGACTACCACGAGCAGCCCGTCTGAGGCACGGCCCTCGTAGCATCCGCGTGTGCTGCGCGCCCCGATCCTCGCCGCTGCCCGGTCGCGGCATCTCGGCGCGGCGGCCGCCCGCCTCCCCGGCACCCGCGCCGTCGTGGCCCGGTTCGTCCCCGGACCCGGTCAGGACGACGCCCTGCGCGCCTGTCGCGAGCTCACCGCGGCCGGCCTTCAGGTCAGCCTCGACCACCTCGGCGAGGACACGACCGACCTCGCGCAGGTGGGCGCCGTCGTCCGCGCGTACACCGACCTGCTGACCGCGCTGGGCCACGAAGGCCTGGCCGACCGCGTCGAGGTGAGCGTCAAGCTGACCGCGCTCGGCCTGGACATCGACCGGAGCCGCGCGCTGGGCGCCGCGCACGAGATCGCCTCTGCCGCAGCGGAAGCCGGCACCACCGTGACCGTCGACATGGAAGACCACACCCGGACCGACGTCACCCTCGACACCGTCGCTGCGCTGCGCCGGGACCACCCCGACGTGGGCGCGGTGCTCCAGGCCTACCTGCGCCGCACCGAGGCGGACTGCCGCGACCTGGCCGGTCCGGGCTCGCGCGTACGGCTGTGCAAGGGGGCCTACGACGAGCCGATCTCCGTTGCGTACCAGGCGAAGTCCGACGTTGACTCCTCCTACCTGCGGTGCTTGACCGTGCTCATGGAGGGACAGGGCTATCCGATGATCGCGACCCACGACCCGCGCCTCATCGAGGCGGCCGGGCGGCTCGTCGCGACCACCGGCCGCGGCCCCGGTGACTACGAGCACCAGCTGCTCTACGGCGTCCGCCCCGACGAGCAGACCCGGCTCGCCCAGAGTGGCGCCACCGTCCGGATCTACACCCCCTACGGCAAGGAGTGGTACGGGTACCTCATGCGCCGTCTCGCCGAACGACCCGCCAACCTCCGCCTGTTCCTCCGCGCCCTCGCGAGCCGGTCGTGACCCGCGTCGCGATCCTCGGCGCGGGGATGCTCGGCGAGTCCCTGCTGTCGGGGCTGCTTGCCAGCGGCCGGCCCGCCGCCGACATGGTGATCAGCGAGCGGCACGAGGCGCGCGCGACGCAGCTCGCCGACACGTACGGCGTGACGGTGGCGTCCAGCGCTGACGCAGCGCGGGGTGCCGAGGTGGTCTTCCTCGCGGTCAAGCCGCAGGACATGGGAGCGCTGCTCGGCGAGATCGCCGGCGCGGTCACCGCGAGCACCCTGGTCGTGTCGATGGCCGCCGGCGTCACCCTCGCGACCCTGGAGGCCGGGCTCCCGGACGGCACGCCGCTCGTCCGGGTGATGAGCAACACTCCCGTACGGATCCGCATGGCGATGAGCGCGCTCTCCCCGGGGCGCCACGCCGGCGACGAGCACCTCGCGCAGGCGCAGGAGCTGCTCGGCGCGGTCGGCGCGACGGTCGTCGTTCCGGAGTCCCAGCAGGACGCCGTGACCGCGTTGTCCGGCAGTGGCCCGGCGTACTTCTTCTTCCTGGTCGAGGCGATGATCGACGCCGGGATCCTGCTCGGCCTGCCGCGTACGGTCGCCGCCGATCTGATCACCCAGACCGCCCTCGGCGCGGCGACGATGTTGCGCGAGTCCGGCGAGCACCCGGTCGCCCTGCGGGAGGCGGTGACCAGCCCCGGCGGCACGACGATCGCCGCGATCCGCGAGCTCGAGGACCACGGCGTCCGGGCGGCGCTGCTGGCCGCGCTCGAGGCGGCCCGCGACCGCAGCCGCGAGCTGGCCGCCGGCTCCGGCTGACCCCGGCCGCCGTGCAGCCGGGGTAGCGTCGCGCTGGTGTCCCATCGCACGGCCGTCGTCTGGGACGACGCGATCATGGCGTACGACCTGGGGCCTGAGCATCCACTGCGTCCCGTACGGCTGGGGCTGACGATCGCGCTCGCCCGCACCCTCGGCGTGCTCGACCGGGCCACTCTGCTGGCGCCGACGGCAGCGGACGACGACCTGCTCGCCCTGGTCCATGACCGCGACTACATCGGCGCGGTGAAGGCGGCGCCCGCCGACGTCCTGGCCCGCACCGCGGCCCGCTACGGCCTGGGTACGCCCGACAACCCGATCTTCGCCCAGATGCACGCGGCGGCCGCGATGGCCACCGGGGCGAGCGTCGACGCGACCCGGGCGGTCTGGACCGGCGCGCAGGACCACGCGATCAACATCGGCGGCGGCCTGCACCACGCGATGCCCGACCACGCCAGCGGCTTCTGCGTCTACGACGACCCGGCCGTCGCGATCGCGTGGCTGCTGGCGCAGGGCGCCGAGCGGGTGGCGTACGTCGACATCGACGTGCACCACGGCGACGGGGTGCAGTACGCGTTCTACGACGACCCCCGGGTGCTGACCGTCAGCGTCCACGAGTCGGGCCGCTACCTGTTCCCGGGCACCGGATTCGCGACGGAGACCGGCCGCGGCGCGGGCGTCGGGACGAGCGTCAACGTGCCGCTGCCCCCGGGCGCGGGTGACGCGGCTCTCGCCGCCGCGCTCGAGCACGTCGTCGTCCCGGCCGTGCGCGCGTACCGGCCGCAGCTGCTGTTCACGCAGCTCGGTTGCGACAGCCACCGGCTCGACCCGCTGGCGCACCAGACGACGACGGTGCAGGGTCAGGCTCACGCGCACGCCGTCCTGCACGCGCTCGCCCACGAGGTGTGCGAGGGCCGCTGGGTCGCGACGGGCGGCGGTGGCTACGCCCTCGTGGACGTCGTCCCGCGTGCTTGGACCGCGGCGATCGCCGAGATGACCGGCGAGGCGCTCGCCGCCGGTCCCGTCCCGGACGACTGGCACGAAGAGGCGCGGCGCGCGGCCGGCCGCGCCGGGCCCGACGCACTTTTCGACGTCGAGCGTCCCGACCCGGAGGGCCTCGCGGTCGGCGTCGAGGCGGCGATCGCCACCACCCGCGCAGCTCTTCCGGACCTGCTCGGCGCCTGATTGCCGTGGCCCTGTCCCGCCCGCTCGCGCCGGCGGGCGCCGGCCCCTCCGCCGGCCCGTAGACTCGGAAGGCAACACCTCCTCGACGATCGGTGAACACGTGGGCTCTGTCATCAAGAAGCGGCGCAAGCGCATGGCGAAGAAGAAGCACCGCAAGCTGCTCAAGAAGACCCGCGTCCAGCGTCGCAACAAGGGCTGATCCCGCCGGTAGCGTCGGGCCCGACCGGCGACAACGGCGTCGCCCTGCAGGACCCGGAGGCCACCGTGCCGTTCGTCACCTTTCTGTCCGACTACGGCCTCGACGACTCGTACGTCGGCGTCTGCAAGGGCGTCATCGCCCGCCACGAGCCCGACGTCCGCGTGATCGACGTCTGCCACCAGATCGCGCCGCAGGACGTCGAGCAGGGGGCGGTGACCCTCGCCAGCGCGATCCCGTACCTGCCGGCCGGCGTGCACCTGTGTCTCGTCGACCCGATCACGACGCTCGCCACCCGCGGTGTGGTGGTCCGCACCCGCGACGGCTCGGCGTTCGTCGCGCCGGACAACGGGCTGACGTCCCTGGCCTGGGACGTCGCGGGCGGCGCCGACGGTGCCTGGGAGATCACCAACCGCGACCTCGAGCTGCCGTCCCCGTCCCGCCTGTTCCGGGGTCGTGACATCTTCGCCCCGGTCGCGGGGCGCCTGGCCGCCGGGCTGGATCCGTCCGCGGTCGGACCCGCCGTCCCGGTCGACAGCCTGACCCGCCTCCCGGTCAAGGTGGGGTACGTCCACAGCGACCACGTCCACGCCGACGTCGTCGCGGTCGACCACTTCGGGAACCTGGCGTTGGACATCACCCGCAGCGACCTGGAAGCGGCGGGCCTGACCCTCGGCGACACGGTGGAGCTACGCGCCGGCGGGCGAGCGTTCCAGGTCCCGTTCAGCGCGCACTACGGGCAGGTCGAGCCCGGCCGGCTGGCGGTCTGCGAGGACTCGTACCGCCGGGTGACCGTCGCGGTGAACCTCGGGCACGCCGGCCACACGCTGCGCGCCGGGCGCGGCGAGCCGATCGTCATCGCTCGCGTCCCGGTCGTCTCCCCGGCCGAGCGGCGGCCGATCGGGATGCTCACCACCGACGAACGCCCCTAGACTTCCGGCATGGCTCCGCGGCGCGTCCTCGTCACGGGCGTGAGCCGCTACCTCGGTGAGGCGCTGGCCCGGCAGCTGTCGGACGACCCGTCGATCGAGGCGGTCGTCGGCGTCGACACGCACCCGCCGCGCGACTCGCTCGGCCGCGCCGACTTCGTGCGCGCCGACATCCGCAACCCCCTCATCGCCCGGGTGATCACCGCTGCCGAGGTGGACACGGTCGTGCACACGAACGTGCTCGCGTCCTCGCACCTGGCCGGTGGCCGGGCGGCGATGAAGGAAGTGAACGTCATCGGCACCATGCAGCTGCTCGCCGCGTGCCAGAAGGCGCCGAGCCTGCGCACGTTGGTCCTCAAGTCGACCGCGGCGGTCTACGGGCGCAGCCCCCGCGACCCCGCCGTCCTGACCGAGGAGATGGAGCCGCGCGCGCTGCCGGTGACCGGCTACGCCAAGGACGCGGTGGAGGTCGAGGGGTACGTCCGCGGGTTCGGGCGCCGCCGCCCCGACGTCGCGCTGACGGTCCTGCGCTTCTCCAACTTCATCGGGCCGCGGATCGACTCGACGCTCACGCGCTACTTCGGACTCGGGATAGCGCCGACCCTGCTCGGGTCCGACCCGCGCCTGCAGATGATCCACGAGGACGACGCGCTCGCCGTGCTACGTCTCGCCGCCGACGGGGAACGGCCCGGCGTGTTCAATGTCGCCGGCGACGGCGTGCTGATGCTCTCGCAGGCGCTGCGCCGCCTGGGGCGGCCGTCGGTGCCGCTGCCCGCCCCGGCCAGCGGCCTCGTGCGGCGGGCGCTGCGTCTCGTCCAGACCGACGTGCTCACGCCCGAGCAGATGTCGTTCCTCGGCCACGGCCGGGTCGTCGACACCACCGCCCTGCGTACGGCGTTCGGTTTCACGCCGGCGTACAGCACGTCGGAGGCGTTCGAGGACTACGCGACCGCCCACCCGGGACCGCTGAGGAGCATCCCTGTACCCGTCCTGGCCGCGGCGGCGAGCCTGGCCGACCGGCGGCGGGCTGCCCATGCCTGAGGCGCGGATCATCCCGCTGTACGAGGGCCGGACCGTCGAGGACGGTGCCGAGCCGGCCCCGCCCGCGCCGTGGGAGGAGAAGGCGGCCGAGCTGCTCGCGTTCCTCCGCCGGCGGTTGACCGGCGACTACGAGGTCGACGACTTCGGCTACGACCCCGAGTTCACCGACGTGCTCATGGCGGCGTTCCGCCCCCTGTACGACAGCTGGTTCCGCGTCGAGACACGTGGTCTGGACAACATCCCGGACGATGGCGCGACCCTCATCGTCGCCAACCACTCCGGGACGATCCCGCTCGACGCCGTCATGACCCAGTTGGCGGTCCGCGAGCATCATCCGGCCCGCCGGCAGGTCCGCATGCTCGGGGCCGACCTCGTGTTCGCACTGCCGGTGATCGCCCCGCTGGCCCGCAAGTCCGGGACGACGCTCGCCTGCACCGACGACGTGGAGCGACTGCTTCGCCGCGGCGAGGTCTGCGGCGTGTTCCCGGAAGGCTTCAAGGGGATCGGCAAGACGTACGCCGAGCGTTACCGGCTGCAGCGCTTCGGCCGGGGCGGGTTCGTCGGGTCGGCGCTGCGGACCGGTGCGCCGATCGTGCCGTGCTCGATCATCGGCGCCGAGGAGGCGTACCCGATGGTCGGCAACCTCAAGACCGTCGCGCGGCTGGCGGGACTGCCGTACTTCCCGGTCACGCCGACGTTCCCCCTGCTGGGGCTGCTCGGCCTGGTGCCATTGCCGTCGAAGTGGATCATCGAGTTCGGTGAGCCGGTCGAGACCGCGAGCCACGGGCCGGAGGCGGCCGACGACCCGATGCTGGTGTTCAACCTGACCGACCAGGTGCGCGAGACGATCCAGCAGACGATCTACACGCTGCTCATGCAGCGCCGCTCGATCTTCTTCTGACCTGGTCAGCCGGCGATGCGGCGGCGGAGGGCCACACCGGCCACGACCGCGCCCGCGAGCATCCCCGCACCGCCGGCCGCCGGCACCCCGATGCGGGCTGCCTTCCGGCCGGTGCGGTAGTCGCGGATCGGCCAGCCCCTCTCCTTGGCGTACGCCTTGAGATCCGGGTCGGGGTTCACGGCGGTCGGGTGCCCGACCGCGGTGAGCATCGGGATGTCGTTGCTCGAGTCGGAGTACGCCGAGCACCGCTCCAGCTCGAGGCCCTCCCGCACCGCGAGCGCCCGCACCGCCTCGGCCTTCGCCGGGCCGTGCAACGGCTCACCGACGAGACGCCCTGTGTAGCAGCCGCTCTCGGTCTCCGCGACGGTGCCGAGCGCACCGGTCAGGCCCAGCCGGCGGGCGATGACCGACGCCAGCTCCACCGGCGTGGCCGTCACCAGCCAGACCCGCTGCCCGGCGTCGAGGTGCTGCTGGACCAGGGCGCGCGTCCCCGAGTAGATCCGCGGGGCCATCAGCTCGTCGTAGATCTCCTCGCCGTACCGGACGATGTCGCTGACCTGCCGGCCGGCGACGAAGGCGAGCGCGGCCTCCCGCGCCACGGCCATCCCTTCGTGGTCTTCCTTGCCGGAGGCGCGGTACTTCAGCTGCTGCCAGCCGAACCGGCCGAGGTCGCGGTAGGTGAAGAACTTCCGGGCGGCGAGGCCCCGCGCGAACCAGTACGCCGACGCGCCGGCCATGATCGTGTTGTCCACGTCGAAGAACGCCGCGGCGCGCGGGTCGGGCGGGACGGCGAGCGCAGCCTCCACCTCGGCCGCCGCCGCGGACGCCGCCCCGGCGAGCGCCGCGGCGGCCCCGTCCTTGCGGCGGCGTCTCATGGTGCAGAGCCTATTGACCCCGGGCGCGCCGATGGCCCGCGCCGAGGGGCGCGGGCCATCGAGGACGGAGGGTCAGATCTCGTCGTGCGCGCGGCGGCGGCGCAGGACCAGGCCGACGCCGCCGGCCACCAGCAGCGTCGCGACGCCGGCCGTGAGGGGCAGGTCGGCGCCGGTGAAGGCGAGCGTGCCGGAGGGGCTGGAGCCGTTCGTCTCGCCGGCGACCGCCGGCGGTGCCACGAGCGCGCCCGCGGTCGCGGACGCGGAGCCGACGCTGATGCCCAGCACCTGCGTCGCCGCGGGCGCCGCGGCCCGGGCCGCGTGGTTGCCGAGGAGTCCGTTCAGCGTGCTGATGATCGTGGACAGGCCCGGGATGCCGCTGAGCGGGGCGGGCAGCGGCGGCAGCGACGGCAGCGACGGGAGACCGGTGAGGCTCGGCAGGTTGATCGCGAGGCTGAGCCCGTCGACCTGGCCGGATGCGGAGGTGCCGTCCTTGGCGACCTGCACGTTGCTGGGCGTGTCCGCGGTGATCGTGACGAGGCCCATCAGGCCGGAGTTCAGCTGCGCGAGCCCGGACTGCAGGGTGGTGATCGCGGTGCCGAGCGCGCTCGTGAAGTCCGACGCGCCGGGCAGGGACGACAGGAGGGTCGTCAGCGGGCCCAGGTTCGTCGTCAGGCCCGACCCGCCGAGGCTGCCGCCGGCTCCCGCGATCGTGAGGGCGCCCAGCCCGCCGTTGTTGATGGTGGGCGTGAAGCTCGCGCTCCCGGCGGTGCCGCCCGCCATCGCCGTGACGGTGTTGTTGAACCCGGTGACGCTCGCGAAGCCGCCGAGCAGGCTCAGGCTGCCGAGCTCGACGTGCGCGGTGCTGACCTCCTGGCTGCCGACCGTCTTGATCGAGCTGCTGCTGACCAGGCCGTTCACGGACGCGAGCGTGCCGCCGGTGATCTCGTTGTAGGCGTTCTGTGCCTGGGTCTGCACCGCCGCCAGAGCGCTGCTGAGGCCGGCGACGGCCGTGCCGATGCCCGGCACCGCGCTCGTGGCCGACCCGAGCGTGGTGAGGAGGCTCTGGATGGTCGTGACCTGGCTCAGCAGCGTCTGGTAGCCGGTCGTGAACTGGCTGAGCACGCTGCCCGGGACGACGTCACTCAGCTTGAGGGTGCTGAGGTCGAGGCCGGCGGCCGACGTGCTGGTGCTGAGCGGGCTCTTGGTGCTCGTCGCCGTGAAGTTCGGCGCCGTGATCGTGCCGAGCGGGCCCAGGGAGTTCTTCGCCGGGGCCCCGAACGGCCCGCCGGCGCTGTTCGGCCCGGGCTTCGACAGGGACGAGCTGGCCGTCGGAATCGGGTTGCTGGACCCACCCGCGGCGGCGAGGGACGCGAGCGTGCCGCCGAGCAGCGTGATCGTCGAGTTCGCGGCGTCGGGCTTGGCCCCGGTCCCGTCGTGCAGCAGCGAGCTGGTCGCGTTCAGCAGCTGGGCGGACACCAGGCCGTTGGTGGTGTCGACGTCCGGGATGGCCGGCAGACCCGGCACGCCCTTCAGCAGCGACAGGGTGAGCGCGTTGCTCGTCGTGGAGCCCTGGTACGACGAGGGCGGCGACGCCGTTCCGTCGGCGAACGCGCCGGTGGCGGCGGTCACGACGAGGGTGCCGGTGGCCAGGGCGAGTGCGGACAGGCGCACGGTACGGGTGCGGACGGGCGACATGTCGGGTCTTACCTCCACGCTGAGGCGAATGACGGTTCCGACCTGTAGGCCCCCGCGCAGACAGGCGTTGCGTCCGGACAACGAGCGCCACCGTACGTCGTTACGCGCCGTTCGGGTGCGGTTTCGGGGCGATTCGCTCGCGGAGTGGGCCCCGTGGGGGCCAAGCGGGTGATCGCGCGGCGCGGATGCGCGGCCGGCGAGGGGTCAGCTGTCCTGGCCGCCGAGCAGCCCCGAGAACGCGCTCGGGGGGACGCCGAGCAGGGTCGGGTCGCTGGGCTGGTCGGTCGGCGGTGGTGGTGGCGGCGGCTGCCAGCGCCACCATGTCGGCGGCGCGGTGGAAGGGCGGGTGGGGCGGGCGGACGGCCGGTCCGCGCCGCGGGACGGCGGGGCGCCGCCGGTCGAGGGGGGCGCCGGTGACGCTGCCGGGCTGGGCGAGAGCCGTCCGGCTGATGGGGCGGTCACGAGCGACGGTCCCGCGGGCGGCGGGGGTGCCGGGTCGACCGGTGCCCCCGGCAGGGCGCGTGCCACGGCCACGACTTGCCGGAGCACGGATCGGCTGGTGTCCACGGCCGGACCGACGGGCGCGGGCAGCGCCGGTGCGATGTCGACGAGGCGTGCGCTCTGCCCGGAGGCGAACGACAGCAGCTGGCGGGCCGCCGTGTCGTCGCCGCCGTGCGCGGCGATCGCCAGGTCGGAGGTGCCGGCGCGTGTCTCGGCGTCCATGCGCTGCAACGTGGTGGTGATCCGGTCGTCGTTCGACCCGCCGGCGCTCGGGCCCGCCGCCGAGGTCAGGTCGTGATACTTCGACAGCGCCTCGACCTCGGTCAGCCTGGTACGCGCGAACCCGAGCTGCTCGCGCCCGCGCGCCGCCGGACCCGAGGCGAGCGACAGCTGCCACGACTCGATCTGCCGCTTGGCGGCGTACAGCGGCTGCCCCGGCAGGGCGCGGCTGGTGGCGACGCCGACACCGGCCACGCCGACCACCCCGGCTGCGCCGGCTGCGACCGCGCGCGGCAACCATCCCGGCACGCGGCGACTCACCGCACGCCTTCGCGGCACCGCTACAGCAGCGGTCTGCACCGCGCCGACGGCGAGCAGTCGCGTGCGCAGGCGGAGCTGGAAGTCCGCGTCGGGGCCCGCGACGGCGAGCCCGCAGAGTGCGATCTCGAGCCGGCGCGCTCGGGGGTCCGGGCGGGGGGGCGGGCGTCGAGGAAGCATCGTCCCTCCTCCCCGCGCGATCTTCGAGTCCAACGAGTGCGGGAGATGCCGGTTACGCGAGCAATGTCCTTTTTCTAGATCGCACCCGGCGGCAGGAGGCGGCCGAGGCTGCGGACCGCGCGGTACTGGAGCGCTTTGACCGCGCCCTCGTTCTTGCCCATGATCTCGGCCGTCTCGCTCACCGACAGGCTCTGCAGGAACCGCAGCACGATGCACTCCTGCTGTTCGGCGCCGAGCCGCTTGATCGCCGCCAGCAGCGTCGCGTTGGTGATGCCCGCCAGCACCTCGTCCTCGGGGGTGCCCTCCTGCGGGCTGTCTCCGGTGGCCGCGATCAGGTCGTGGGTGGTGATCTCCAACCGGTACCGGGAGGACTTGTAGTGGTCGGTCACCAGGTTCCGCGCGATCGTCACGAACCACGCGCCGACGTCGCGGCCCTGCCACGTGAACGACTGGATCCGGCGCAGGGCCCGCAGGAACGTCTCGCTGGTGAGGTCCTCGGCGAGCTGCTTGGAGCCCACCCGGTAGTAGATGTAGCGGTAGATGAGGTCGACGTACCGGTCGTAGATCTCCCCGAACGCCTCGGCGTCGCCGGCCTGGGCCCGCGCGACGAGGCGAACCACGGTCTCGTCGATGCCCTCCTCGCCCGAGGGTCGTGGCGTGTCGCCCCCCTGCCGCGGCAGCGTTCGTCCGGCCGTCCGCGCTGTCCCGGCGGCGTCCTCGATCGCGAGGCGCAACAGGTCGCGCAGACCGAGCGGTTGCGGCCAGGCGCAGGCGTCCGTCATCCGGTGCGCCGCCTCTCGGTGCTGCGCCGGACCGGCGCTCCGCCCCGCCGGCGAGCGCCTCTCGCCTCGCTGCCTGCGCCCACGTGCACGGCCCTCCTGACGACGGTGAGCGGCCCCATGGTAGGGGCGGCGCCCGGCATGCGAACACCGAATGCCGGACCGGGCGGCCGCGCGCACCCGACCGGGTGAGCCGCTCGCGTACCGTCGCCGGCATGGCCGGCGCAGCGCACGCCACGCGGGTACGAGCGCGCCGGGGCGGCCCGCGGCGCCGGCACCGCGTCCGCTGGACAGTGCTCTGGCTGCTCGCTGCCGTCGTGGTGTTCGTCGCCAGCGCGGCCGGGGGGCTGTTCGCCGCTCCGGTGGACTTCACCCCGCCGGCGCCGCCGCGCCCCGCCCTGATCGTGGACCGGAACGGCGTCCTGATCGGCGAGATCACGAGCCCCGAGCAGCGCACCGAGATCCCCGCCGACCAGATCCCCACCGTCATGCGCGACGCGGTCGTGGCGGCCGAGGACAAGCGGTTCTACGACTCCGGCGGCATCGACCCGATCGCCATCGTCCGGGCCGCGCTCTCGGACCTGCGGGGCAACCCGACCCAGGGCGGGTCGACGATCACCCAGCAGTACGTGAAGAACGTGTTCGTCGGGTCGGCCAAGTCCTACGTGCGCAAGCTGAAGGAGGCCTCGCTCGCGATCCGGCTCGAGCAGCGGATGTCCAAGCCGGAGATCCTCACGCGCTACCTGAACGTCGTCTTCTTCGGTGAGGGCACCTACGGCGTCGAGGCCGCCGCCGAGTACTACTTCGGCGTCCATGCGCAGGACCTCACGCTGTCGCAGGCGTCGATGCTGGCGGGCATCCTCCCCGCGCCGAGCGCGTACAACCCCGTGACGAACATGACGCTGGCTCGCGAGCGGCAGCTGTACGTCCTCGACCGCATGGTGGACAGCGGGTACGTGACCGCCGCGACCGCCTCGGACGCGTACGAGCACCCGCCGGCGCTCGCCTCCCACGACGAGGACCAGGGCGCGACGAGCATCGCCCCGGAGTTCGTCACGGGCGTCGCGGCCTACATCAAGGACAAGTACCACGACCAGGAGGACGTCCTCTACCGCGGCGGCCTGCGCATCCAGACCACGCTCGACGCCCGCTGGCAGCAGGCGGCAGCCGACGCGCTGGCGAAGGTGCTGCCGTCGCCGGACGACCCGGAGGCCGCGGTCGTGGTCCTGGACTACCAGACGGGCGACGTGCTGGCGGTCGCCAACAAGACCGCGCCGTCGGCCCCGCACTCCGACCCGGCCCGTACGGCGCAGCGCACGTCCGGATCGACGGTGAAGCCGTTCACCCTGGCCACCGCCCTGGAGAACGGCGACCGGCTCACCACCGTGAAGTACGGGCCGAGCCGCAAGACCTACCCGGTGTCCGCCTGCGGCACCGGGCCGGACGGCAAGCCGTACACGATCACCAACGACGAGGGCGGGAGCGGCTCGTACACGTTGGCGCGGGCGCTCGCCAAGTCCGTCAACACCGTGTACGGGCCGCTGGCGATCGAGCTCGGCACCCAGAAGGTCGCCGCGGTCGCCAAGGCAGCGGGCCTCACCGACGCCCGCGGCCAGGTCGCCACCAACTGCGCGATGGGGTTGGGCGTCACGGTGTCGCCGTTCCAGGAGGCGATCGCGTACTCGACGCTCGCCGACCACGGTGTGCGGCACGGCGTGCGCACGGTCCTGTCGGTGCACGCGGGCGTCGGGTCCACCGGTGCCGGGGGGACCACGATCTACCGGGCGCCGCCGACGGCGACGAGCGTGGCGATGCCCGCGGCCGTGGCCGACCAGGTCGTCAGCGCGATGCGCGGTGTCGTCGCGTACGGCACGGCGACGCGGGCCCGGCAGCCGGCGGGCATCGACGTGTTCGGCAAGACCGGCACCACCGACGACAACACCGATGCGTGGTTCACCGGGTGCGTCCCGGCGTACTCGGTCTGCATCACGACGTGGATGGGGTACGTGACGCCGACGCCCATGACGCGGGTGGAGGGGGTCGGGCCGGTCCAGGGCGGCACGCTGCCCGCGGAGATCTTCGCCGCGACGACAGCTGGCTTCCGGGCGAGTCCGGCCCCCTGAGCCGGCCCGGCGGCTAGTTCAGCTCGGCGAGGAAGCGGCTGAACGCCAACGCGGTGGCGACGGGGTCGTTGCCGGTCGGCGTGACCGGGACGACCGTGGGCGCCTCGCGCGCGGCGGTCGCGGCGGCATCGGCGGCCGTCGGCACAGCCGGCTGCGGCGGCGTGCTCGCCGCGGGTGGTGCGGCGGCCGCCGTCGACGCGGTCCCGTGCGTCGGTGCCGTCACCGCCGGCGCCGAGGCGGGCCCGCCGATGCTGCTGTGCTGCGGGGTGCTGCTCGCCGGCCGGGCGGGCGGCGCGGCGACGACCGGCTTGGGCGCAGGGGGTGGGGCGACGGGTCGCGGCGCCGGTGGCTTGGGTGCCGGCGGCGCGGACGCGGGCTTGCGGAAGTCGAGCGTCACGTACAGGTAGCCGCGGGTGTCGCGGGCCGTACCGATGCCGACCTGCGTGTACGCCGAGCTGATCTCGTTGGCGTAGTGCTCGGGCGAGTTGTCGAAGGCGGTGTCGATCGCCGACACCGATCCGCCCATGCCGACGTTCTCGCCGAGCACCTGCCAGTTGCTGACCTCGCTGGTCAGGGACGCGTTGTGGAAGATCGTCTGCCGCACCATCATCGCCGCGCTGTGCGCGGTGGCGATCGCGGCGAGGTCCGACGCGACGGACAGGGCGGGCAGGCCGTGCGCGGCCCGCAGGCCGTTCAGGTGCGCGAGGAACCCCGCGTTGTCCGACGCGTCGGCGTGTGCGGCCGGAGCCATGCCGACGACGGCGCCGCCGGCCAGCAGGGTCGCGGCGGTCACCAGCGCCAGTGACGCGCGCCGCCCCCGCGACCGGCGGGGGGCGCGGTGTGCGGCGGCGGGTGGCCGGGGGTCGGACAGGGTGTCCAGGGCGTCCACGGGTCTGCTCTCCTGCAGCGTCCCGGGACGTACGCCGCGACGGGGGTCGCGGCCCGCCCGCGTGAGCGGGCTGGGCGGCCGTGACGTTCGGTGGGCCGGCTGGCTCGAGGAGCCCCGTACCTGTGCGGCCCGCGCTCGCGCGCGGTGTGCCTTTGTCGTGTCGGCGGTCGCCCCGGAGGGGTTTGGGTGTGTTGTCCTCGTGTGTGTCGTCGCGCTCCCGGCGGGGATGTGCACCCGTTTGGGTGATGACTTCCGGCCGTCACCGCGCCGAGGCGCGCCCGCGTCGCGCCGCCCGTCCGGTGCGCGGCAGGATCGGGGTGTGCCGCCCGCCGCCCCGCCGCCGCCCCGGGTCCTGCTCTACAGCCGTGTCGGCTGCCACCTGTGCGACGACGCCCGCCGCGTCGTGGCGGCGGTGACCGAGGAGTCGGGCGCGGGCTTCGCGGAGGTCGACGTCGACGGCGACCCGGCGCTGGTGCGGCGCTACGGCGACGAGGTGCCGGTGGTGTGCGTCGACGGCCGGCAGATCGGCTTCTGGCGCATCGACGCGTCCCGGCTGCGCGCCGCGCTGGGCTGAGCGCCGGCCGTCGATTTCGTGAACGGCTTCACATGGGCGTACCGTGCTGAGGACCACCGTTGATCGACCCCAGGTGAGCCCGTGACCGTTGACGAGAACGGCTCCCGCGTCGTCTCCGCGGCCCCGTTCCCGCCCGACGGGGAACCCGTGCCGCGCGAGCGCCCGCGGGTACCCGAAGCCACCGTTGCACGCCTGCCGCTGTACCTCCGGGCGCTGAACACGCTCACCGAGACCGGCGCCGTGGTGGTCAGCTCCGAGGAGCTGGCGGTGGCCGCCGGGGTCAACAGCGCGCAGGTGCGCAAGGACCTCAGCCAGCTCGGCTCGTACGGGATCCGGGGCGTGGGCTACGACGTCACCCACCTCATCCGCGAGATCAGCCGCGAGCTGGGCCTCACCCGCCCGCGCTCGGTCGCGATCGTCGGGATCGGCAACCTCGGCCATGCGCTCGCGGGTTACGGCGGCTTCGCGCCCCGCGGGGTGCGCATCGGCGCCCTGCTCGACGCCGACCCGGCCCGGATCGGCGAGACCGTGGGCGGCCTCCCGGTCCGCTCGGTCGACGAGCTCGAGGACGCCATCCGGGAGGAGCAGATCACGATCGGCGTCATCGCGACGCCGGTCGGAGCCGCCCAGGCGACCTGCGACCGGCTGGTCGCGGCCGGGGTGCTGTCGATCCTCAACTTCGCGCCGACCACCCTGGTGGTGGGCGACGACGTCGACGTCCGCAAGGTCGACCTGTCGGTCGAGCTGCAGATCCTGTCGTTCCACGAGCGGCAGCGGTCCGCGCGGCTCCCGGTCCGGACCGAGGTGACCTGGTGAGCGTCCTCGCGGTCGGCCTGTCGCACCGCTCTGCGCCGACCGACCTGCTCGAGCAGGTCAGCGCGGGCGTCGGCGACCCGCTCAAGCTCCTGCACGAGGTCGCTGCGGGCGAGCACGTGGCGGAGGCCGCTGTCGTCTCCACCTGCAACCGGGTGGAGATCTACACGAATGTGACCGCCTTCCACGGCGGCCACCTGGACGTGACCGACGCGCTGGCGCGGGTCAGCGGCATCTCGCTCGACAGCCTCCAGGAGCACCTGTACGTCGACTACGACACCCGTGCCGTCCAGCACCTGTTCGCCCTCGCCTGCGGGCTCGACTCGATGCTCGTCGGCGAGTCACAGATCCTCGGCCAGCTGCGCGAGAGCCTGAAGGTGGCGCAGGCCGAGGGCACGGTGGGGCGGGTCCTGGGCGAAGCGCTGCGCCACGCCCTGCGTGTCGGCAAGCGCGCGCGGTCCGAGACCGGCATCGACCGCGCCGGCGCGTCCCTGGTCTCCGTCGCCCTCGAACGAGCCGCCGCCGAGGTCGGCGACCTCACCGGGGGCCACGCGCTCGTCGTGGGGGCCGGCGCGACGGGCGGCCTGGCCGGCGCGTCGCTGCGCCGCATCGCGGTGGGCAGCGTCACGGTCGTGAACCGCGGCGACGAGGCGAGCGCCCGCCTGGCCGCGCGGCTCGGTGGCACCTCCCGTCCGCTGGCCGAGCTGCCGGCGGCCCTGGCCGAAGCCGACGTCGTGGTCACGGCGACCGCCTCGACGAGCACCCTGATCGACGCCGCCACCATCGCCCGGGCCATGGCCGCGCGCCCGGACCGGCCGCTCGCCGTGGTCGACCTCGGGCTGCCGCGCGACGTCGAGCCGGCCGCCGCCAAGGTGCCGGGCGTCGCCCTGATCAACCTCGACAGCCTGCGGGCCGTGCTCGACGGTGGCCAGGCCGAGCGCGAGGTCGAGGCGGTCCGCGCCATCGTCGCGGAGGAGGTCGCGCTGTTCCTCGGCTGGCAGCGGGCCTCCCGTGTGGCGCCGACCGTCGTGGCGCTGCGGTCCCAGGCCGAGCAGCTCGTGCGCGCGGAGCTCGACCGGCTCACGGCGCGCTTGCCCGGGCTCGACGACGACGTGCGCCGCGAGATCGAGGACACGGTGCGCCGCCTCGCCGAGAAGCTGATCCACGCGCCGACGGTGCGGGTCAAGGAGCTTGCGAGCGAGGCGGGCGGCGACCTCTATGCCGACGCTCTGCGCGAGCTGTTCGGACTTCCCCGGGTGCTGCCGACGGCGGTCGCCGGCCCCGACGAGGAGGTGACGCCGTGACCACGACCCGCCTGCGGACGCTGCGACTCGGAACCCGCGGCTCGGCGCTCGCCCGTACCCAGTCCGGCCTCGTCGCCGACGCCCTCACCGCGCACGGGTTCGCCGTCGACCTGGTCGAGATCACCACCCAGGGCGACACCGACCGCCGCGCGCTGGCGCAGATCGGCGGGACGGGGGTGTTCGCGGCGGCGTTACGGCAGGCGCTGGCGCTCGGCGAGGTCGAGCTGGCGGTGCACTCGCTCAAGGACCTGCCGGCGGTCCAGCCACCCGACCTGGTGATCGCCGCCGTACCGCCGCGCGAAGATCCCGCGGACGTGCTCGTCGGGTCGAGCCTGGCGGCGCTCCGGCCCGGCGCGCGTGTCGGCACGGGATCACCCCGCCGTGCCGCACAGCTGGCGGCCATCCGGTCCGACCTGCACCTGGTCGAGGTACGCGGCAACGTCGACACCCGCCTCGCCGCGGTCGAGTCGGGGCGGCTCGACGCGGTCGTCCTTGCCCGCGCCGGTCTCGCCCGTCTCGGCCGGCTCGACGCGGTCGCCGAGGTCCTGGACCTGCTGCCGGCACCCGGTCAGGGGGCGCTCGCGGTCGAGTGCCGCCCGGAGCTGGCCTCGAGCCTCGCGGTCCTCGACGACCCGGCGAGCCGGGTGGCGGTCACCGCCGAGCGGGCGGTGCTCGTCGGGCTGGCCGCCGGCTGCTCGACGCCGATCGGCGCGCGGGCGGAGCGGGTGGGGACCGGCTGGCGGCTGCGGGCCGTCGTCGGCGCCGATCTGCGGGTGGAGCGGACGACGAGCGACCTGGACCTCGCCGGGGCCGAGCGCCTCGGCCACGACGTCGCGCACGACCTCCTGGCACGGGGGGCCGGCGCGTACCTGAAGGAACACGACCCGATGGGACAGCACTGATGGTGAGCAAGAAGAAGACCCCCGGGGCCATCGCCCTGGTCGGAACCGGACCGGGCGACGCGGCGCTGCTGACGCAGCGGGCCACGCAGCTGATCGAGGAATCCGCGGTCGTCGGCGGCCCGGCCGCCCTCGTGGCTCGCTTCGCGGCGCTCTACGGTCCCGAGACCGAGGAACGCGCCGACGCGAGCCCGGCCGAACTGGTGACGGAGGCCCGCGCCGGCCGTTCCGTCGTGTTCCTTGTCGAAGGCGACGTTCTGTCCACGTCGGCCGGAACATCTGCGGCGCAGGCGTTTTCACGCTCCAAGCTCCCGTACGAAGTCGTGCCGGGCATCCCGGTGCCGCTGGCGGTGGCCACCTACGCGGGCGTCGCTGCGGGCGGTCCGGTCACGGTGGCCGAGGCGGGCGAGGACGTCACGGTCGACTGGGCGGCGCTCGCGTCGGTGCCGGGCACGGTCGTGCTGACCCTTCCGGCGAACCGGGTCGGCAAGGTCGCGGCCGCGCTCGCGGAGCACGGTCGCAGCGGCAGCGAGCCGGCGGCCGTCACGGTCGACGGGACCACGACGCGGCAGCACACCGTCGTCGGCACGCTCGACACGATCGGCGACGAGGTCGACGGCGCCAAGCTGTCGGGGGAGGCCACCTTCGTGGTCGGGCGCACCGTGGCCACCCGCGACCGGTTCTCGTGGTGGGAGTCCCGGCCGCTGTTCGGCCTGCGGGTGCTCGTGCCGCGTACCCGCGCCCAGGCCGGCGAGACCAGCGCGCTGCTGCGCGGGTACGGCGCGGACCCGCTGGAGGTGCCCACGATCGGCGTGGAGCCTCCGCGGTCCCCGGCGCCGATGGAGCGCGCGATCAAGGGCCTGGTCTCGGGCCGTTACCAGTGGGTCGCCTTCACCTCCACCAACGCCGTCAAGGCGGTCCGCGAGCAGCTCGAAGGGGTGGGCCTCGACGCCCGGTCGTTCGCAGGCGTCAAGATCGCGGCGGTGGGCACGGCGACCGCCGAGACGCTGGCGGACTTCGGGCTGCGCTGCGACCTGCTCCCCTCGGGGGAGCAGTCGTCGGAGGGGCTGCTCGCGGACTTCCCGGACTACGACGACCTGTTCGACCCGCTCGACCGCGTCTTCCTGCCGCGGGCGGACATCGCGACCGAGACGCTCGTGGCCGGGCTGAAGGAGCGCGGCTGGGCCGTCGACGACATCACCGCGTACCGCACCGTCCGGGCCAGCCCGCCGCCGGCGCCGGTCCGCGAGGCGATCAAGGGCGGCAAGGTCGATGCGGCGATGTTCACGTCGAGCTCCACGGTCCGCAACCTCGTGGGCATCGCCGGCAAGCCGCACGACCGCACGGTGATCGCCTGCATCGGCCCGGCCACCGCGGCGACCGCCGCGGAGCTCGGGCTGCGCGTCGACGTGACGCCGCGCGAGGCGACCGTTCCCGCGCTGGCTGCGGCGCTCGCGGACTTCATGGTCGCCAAGCGGGCCGAGGACGCCCGCCTGGCGGAGGAGGCCGCGCTCGCCAAGGCCGCGGGCAAGGCGGCCCGTCCCAAGCGGCGCGCCGGCCGGTGAGCGCCGGCCGGCGGGCGGTGTGGCCGTGACGGGATTCCCGGTCGTCCGGCCGCGCCGGCTGCGACGGACCGCGGCGGTGCGCCGGCTCGTCGCCGACGTGTCCGTGCGCCCCGGGGACCTGGTCCTCCCGCTGTTCGTGAAGGAGGGCATCGACGCGCCTGCTCCGATCGCGTCGATGCCCGGCGTCGTGCAGCACACCCGCGAGTCGCTGCGCAAGGCGGCGCACGAGGCGACCGAGGCGGGCGTGGGCGGGCTGATTCTGTTCGGGATCCCGGCCGTCAAGGACGGCCGCGGATCGGCGGCGGACGACCCGGACGGCGTCGTGCAGCTCGCGCTGCGGGACCTCGTCACCGACGGCATCTCCGCAGAGACGGTGGTCCTGACCGACCTCTGCCTGGACGAGTACACCGACCACGGTCACTGCGGCCTGCTGACCGCTGCGGGCGAGGTCGACAACGATGCGACGCTCGTCCGGTACGGAGAAGTCGCTGTGGCACAGGCAGATGCAGGCTCGGCCATGGTCGCGCCGAGCGGCATGATGGACGGCCAGGTCGGCGCGATCCGCGCGGCGCTCGACGCGGCCGGGCACCTCGACGTACCCGTGCTCGCCTACTCGGCGAAGTACGCCTCCGCGTTCTACGGCCCATTCCGGGACGCGGCCGAGTGCACACCCCAGTTCGGAGATCGTGCCTCGTACCAGCAGGATCCGGCTCGGCGCGCCGACGAGGCGCTGCACGAGGTGCGGCTGGACCTCGAGGAGGGGGCCGATGCCGTGATGGTCAAGCCCGCCCTGCCGTACCTCGACGTGCTGGCCGCGGTCCGCGCGGCCGTGGACGTGCCGGTGTTCGCGTACCAGGTCAGTGGCGAGTACGCCATGGTCGAGGCGGCGGCCGCGCACGGCTGGCTGGACCGCGACCGGGTCGTCCTCGAGACGCTGACCGCGATCAAGCGCGCCGGGGCGGACGCGATCTTGACCTACTGGGCCACCGAGTTCGCCCGCCGACAGCGCTGACACTTCGCCGACCACATTGACGGGCGGCGCCCGGTGTCGCACCGTGCCGTATGGAGCACTCGGCACTCGTCCCGCACTGGTGGGTCAACGACCTGCGTGGGCAGGGCCGGGCCGTCCGCGTCTCGGCGCACACCGAGGCCGGCTTCCTGGTGGTCAGCACGTGGAAGGGCGACGCGTGCGTCGGCACCGTGCGGCTGCTGCCGTCCGAGGCCGCCGAGCTCGTCGCCGGCATCGCGGAAGGCCTGGCGCGACTGGCTCCCCCGCCGGTGCCGTAGCCGGCTGCAGCCCCAGCGGCGTTACTGGTACGACACCATCATCGGCTTGGGCGTGCGGTCCACCGTGGCCGCGGGGCTCGCCAGCTGCGGGTCCTGCTTGTAGAAGTTCTTCCAGCCGAACCAGACGCCCGGCGGCGCGGCCCCGACCACCCCGCGCCACGTCGCCTCCTTGTCCGGCCGCGAACCCTGCCCGTCGGCGTGGATGAGCACGGCCACCTGGTCGTTGCCCGTCTCCAGCTGCGACTCGTGACCCAGCATCGTGAGCCGGAACTGGTGCAGGACGAGCACCTTCTGGGGGAGGTGAGCGGAGGCGGTGAACGCCGAGAGCCAGTCGAAGACGCGGTTGATCTGGGTGGCGTCGAGCGAACCGATCTGGTGCAACGGCTGCTGGCCCGGCTGCAGCGCCCACTCGGCGTCGAGGGCGAGGCCCACGTTCGGCCGGGAGAGGAGCGACGCGTACCGCTGCGCGAGGGCGAGGACGTCCGCCCGGCCCGGCTGCAGGTCGAGGACCACGTACCCGCCGGCGTGGGTGATGGCGTCGACGAACGGCAGCAAGGACTCGGGGCTGAACTCGTTCACGTAGTCGCCGTCGGCACCCGCCGAGCCGCTCGCCACCGCGGCGATGATCTCGAAGGTGGGGATCACCGGTACGTGGTACAGCGGGGCGTACCCCGCCGCGAGCTGCTGCGCGCGGGCCACGGACGCCGCGGCGTCCTGGTCGCCGAGGACGCCCAGCGCCGTGTTGCCCGGGTGCCCGTAGAGGGCGACCAGCGCGCGGCCGGGGAACATCACCTGGCCGCCGCCGGGCAGCTGCACCCCGGTGCGGGCCACCGCGAGCCGCGAGGACAGGGTCCCGGCCGGCCCGAAGCCCGGCCCGGCCGCCACCACCGGTCCGGCCGGATGCTGCGCCAGCATCTCGATCGCGTGGCCGTCGGTCCGCGGGTCGTCCGAGGTGACTGGGACGACCGTCGCGCCGGCCGCACCGGCGCAGGCCGCGACGACCGGTGCCGCCTCGGTCTCGGCGCCGGGAGTGCCCCCGGTGCGGACCAGCACGGTCGTGCGTCGCAGGGGGGCAGGTGGTCTGGTGGCGGGCAGGGCCGCGATGGCGCGGGCCATCGCGGCCGCGTCGGCCCCTGCGGAGCGGACGACCGTGGCGCCGCCGAAGGTGCCCCGGTCGGCGTGCCGGACCGATCCGATCACCAGGACGTGGCCGGCGTGCAGCCGCCGTACCTCGGCGGCCGCCGGACCCGGCGCGCCCGGAGCCGGCGGTGACGCCGTCGCGCCGGCGGGCGGCGGTGCTGCGGCCCTGTCGGACGGCGGCGGCGGGGAGGGTGCATCCGCGAGCAGCAGCGGGGCGCCGAGTCGCGCTGCCGCCGCGCTGCCGGCGCTGAGCGCGGCCGGGTCGTCCGGCCCGACCACGACGGCCAGCGGCGCGGACGCGAAGAGAGCCTCGCTGACGGCAGCGGCGATCTGCTGGGGCGTGCTGCCGCGGGCGATCTGGACTCCGTGCGGCGCCGCCACCCGGGCACGGGGAACCGGCGTGGTCACCGGCCCGCTGGGGTCTGCCGGCGTGGAGTTGCCACCGCAGCCGGCGACCAGGGTGGTCGCGGCGAGGGCGAGAAGAACGAGCAGGAAGGTCGTACGGCGCGTGGTCGGGAGGGAAGCCGGCCTAATGAGCGGGCACCTCGAAGGTGCCGACGAGCTCGCCCTTTGCCAGGACGTGCGGGCCGGTGTTGAAGCGGAAGAACGCGTACGTCGCCGAGGTGTCGAGCCCGGTCCTGTCGACGTCCAGCGCGTAGACCGTGAAGTGGTAGTGGTGGGCGCCGTGGCCGGGCGGTGGCGCCATCCCGCCCCAGCTGCTCTGCCCCCAGTCGGTGTAGCCCTCGACGCCGCTTTCCGGGTGTCCGCCGAAGCCTTCGGGCAGCGACGTGATCGTGGCCGGGAGGTCGAACAGGACCCAGTGCACGAACCCGATGTCGGTCGGCGCGTCGGGGTCGTAGCAGGTCACGGCGTACGACTTGGTGCCCTCGGGCGCACCGGTCCAGGACAGCGCGGGCGAGACGTTCTGCCCGCCGGCGTAGTCGTGCGCGCACTTCTGCGGGATCGGCTGTCCGGCCTCGAACGTGCTGCTGGTGACGGTGAGATCAGCCATGGCGACCATCCTACGGAGGCTGTGGAACGCTGGCGGTGTGACCGCCTCCGACGATCTGTTCGCCCGGGCGGCCGCGATCGTGCCCGGCGGTGTCAACTCACCGGTGCGTGCGTTCGGCGCCGTCGGCGGCGCGCCGCGGTTCATCGACCGCGGGCACGGCCCGTATGTCGTCGACGTGGACGGCCGCGAGTACGTGGACCTCGTCTGCTCGTGGGGACCGCTCCTGCTCGGTCACGCCCACCCCGCCGTCGTCGACGCCGTGCGGGCGGCCGTCGCGAAGGGCACGTCGTTCGGCATGCCGTCCGCGGGTGAGGTGGTTCTGGCTGAGGAGATCCTGGCGAGAGTGCCTGCGGCGCAGAGCATCCGACTGGTCAACAGCGGTACGGAAGCCACCATGAGTGCCGTGCGACTGGCCCGCGGCTTCACCGGGCGGCCGGTCGTGGTGAAGTTCGCCGGCTGCTACCACGGCCACGTCGACGCGCTCCTGGCCGCCGCCGGATCCGGCGTCGCCACCTTCGCCAGCCCGGACACGGCCGGCGTGACCGGTACGGAGACCGCCGCCACGATCGTGCTGCCGTACAACGACGCCGCCGCCGTCGAGGCGGCGTTCGCCGCGCACGGCGACGAGATCGCCTGCGTCATCACCGAGGCGGTGCCGGCCAACATGGGCGTGGTCCCGCCGGCGCCCGGCTTCAACCGCTTCCTGCGCGAGGTGACGGCGCGGCACGGCGCCCTGCTGGTGCTGGACGAGGTGCTGACCGGCTTCCGGTGCTCGCCCGCGGGCTGGTGGGGAGTGGAGGGGCGTACCGAGGGCTGGGCGCCGGACCTGTTCACCTTCGGCAAGGTGATGGGGGGCGGGCTGCCTGCGGCGGCGTTCGGCGGTCGCGCCGAGGTCATGGACCGCCTCGCCCCGTCCGGGCCCGTCTATCAGGCCGGCACGTTGTCGGGGAACCCGCTCGCGACGGCGGCAGGGCTCGCGACCTTGCGGGCCGCCGGCCCCGACGTCTACGCGACCGTCGACGCCCGTTCCGCCGAGGTCGCCACCCTGACCGGGGCCGCGCTCGACGCTGCCGGCGTCCCGTACCGGCTCCAGCGTGCCGCCTCGCTGTTCTCGTTCTTCTGGAACGACGGCAGCGAGGTCGCCGACTTCGACGCCGCGCGGCGCCAGAGCAGCGCACGCTATGCGGCGTTCTTCCACGCCATGCTGGACGGCGGCGTGCACCTGCCGCCGAGCGCGTTCGAGGCGTGGTTCGTGTCGTCGGCGCACGATGACGCCGCGATCGAACGGATCGCAGGGGCGCTGCCCGCGGCGGCCCGGGCCGCCGCGTCGGTCGAGGAGGCTTCATGACCCGCACCACCGTGCATCTGCTGCGGCACGGGGAGGTGGAGAACCCGGACAAGATCCTCTACGGCACCTTGCCCGGCTTCTTCCTGTCCGTCGCCGGCCAGGAGATGGCCAGGGCCGCGGCCGGGTGGTTCGCGGGGCGGGACGTACGGGGGATCTACTCCAGCCCGCTGGAGCGAGCGCGGCAGACGGCCGAGCCGCTGGAGGCCCTGTTCGGGGTGGCAGCGGTCGTGGAGCCGCGCGTCATCGAGAGCGCGAACGTCTTCGAGGGCAGCTACGTGGGCGTGGGCGACGGTGTCCTGGCACGGCCGTCGACCTACCGCTACCTGGTGAACCCGTTCCGCCCGTCCTGGGGGGAGCCGTACGCGCAGATTGCCGACCGAGTGCTCGCGGCGGTGGACGACGCACGGGCCGCCCACGCGGGGCACGAGGCGGTCATCGTCACCCACCAGCTGCCGGTGGTCTGCGCGCGCCGGCGCGTCGAGGGCGTCCACCTGTGGCACCACCCCGGGCATCGGCGCTGCGCCCTGGCGTCCGTGACCAGCCTCGGGTTCGACGGCGACCGCATCGTCCGCGTCGGGTACGTCGAGCCCGCCGCCCGGATCCCGGTCACCCAGGAGGCCGCCGTCGGTGCCTGACCCTCAGGCCATGGCGGCCCGAATGACGGGAACCAGCAGGTCGGCGATCACCGCGTAGCCGTGTGGCGTCGGATGGACGCCGTCCCCGCCGAGGTTGCCCGGGGCGACCCGCCCGCCGGGCGCGAGAGTCGCGTGGACGTCCGCGAGCAGTGCCCCGTGCCGCTCTGCGACAGCAGGAATGCCCGCGTTCAGGTCCGCCACCGACGGGGATCCGTAGAGCGCGCCGCCCCGGCCGATGGGTGGCACCGACCAGACGACCACGCGGGCGCCGGTGGCGGCGAGCGACGACACCAGAGCCTCGAACCGGCAGAGCGCGTCGGCCGCGAAGGCCGCCCGCTCGTCGTCGTCGAACTCGTCGTACCGCTGGTGGAACGGCCGTCCGGGCGCCCACCGCTGGATCACGTCGTTCGACCCGCCCTGCACGACGGCGACATCGGCGCGCGGACCGCCGGCCACCAGCGTCGCGATCTCGTCCAGCCGCCAGCCGGGGTGGCCGTCGTGCCGCGTCTCGCGCTGGCCCGGGGCGGCGTTCGCGGTCGAGGAGCCCAGCCAGGTGAGTGCCGGCAGCGCGTCGGCGACCCGGGCCCGCCAGCCACCGGCGGTATCGGCGGGCCAGCTCACGCCGTAGGTCAGCGAGTCGCCCAGCGCCCAGATCGTGGCCATCGCCGCCACCTTCTCGCAGGCCGGCGTGCCCGGCTGGAACTGCCCTGAGGCGCTCACCGGGCACGGCCCGACACAGGCGCGGATACTGGCCCGGTGTCTCGCCGCCCCCGCCGCGCCGCGCTCGTCGTGGCCGCTGCGTTGGCGGCGCTGGGGATCGCGGCCTGCAGCAGCACCACGACCACGCAGGGACCGGCCGGGAACGGCGACGGCTTCATCGCCGGATCCGCGGGCGGCGGCGAGCTGTCCACGCGCGTCCCGGCGCCCGCGCTGTCGGGCCCCAGCGTGACGGGTCAGGGCACCTTGTCCCTCGCCCAGTACGTCGGGAAGGTCGTGGTGGTCAACTTCTACGCCAGCTGGTGCTCCCCGTGCCGGGCCGAGACACCGATCCTCGTGGCCGCCGCCGAGGCGCACCCGACCGTGCAGTTCCTCGGCGTCCTGTTCGAGGACACGCCGGCGAACGGGCTCGCGTTCCGCCGGAGCTTCGGCGTCACCTATCCGAGCATCGTCGACCGCAACGGTGTCGACCTCGCGAAGTTCAAGAACGTCAACCCGTCCGCTGTCCCCGACACCTTCGTGATCGACAAGAGCGGCAAGATCGCCGCCAAGTACGTCGGAGGCCTCAAGGATGCGGCGGCGTTCGGCGCGGTGCTCACGCGGCTGGAAGCCGAACCGGCGTGAGCGCCGTCACCGGGCCGTTCGTGCTCGCCGCCCCCGTCGCTCTCGCGGCCGGAGCCGTCTCGTTCCTGTCACCGTGCGTGCTGCCGTTGGTCCCCGGCTACCTGTCGTACGTCACCGGCATGTCCGGAGCCGACATCGGCGCCGAGGTGCGGACGCGCCGCTCACTGCGCAGCCGCACCGTCCTCGGCGCGCTGCTGTTCGTGCTGGGCTTCTCTCTGATCTTCGTCGCGTACGGCTCGTTCTTCGGGGGGCTGGGCGACGCCCTCGCGGTGCATCGCCGGGTGCTCCAGCAGGTCTTCGGCGTGATCACGATCCTGCTCGGGGTGGTGTTCTCCGGGCTCCTCGGCGCGGTGCCCCTGCTGAACCGCGAGGTACGCCCCCACCGGTTGCCGCGCGCCGGCTTGGCGGGCGCGCCGGTGCTGGGCGCATTGTTCGGCCTCGGCTGGACGCCCTGCATCGGACCGACGCTCGCGGCCGTGCAGGGCCTGGCGCTCTCGACGTCGACGGCGACAGCCGGGCGCGGGGCACTGCTGACCCTGTTCTACTGCGCCGGCCTCGGCCTGCCCTTCCTGGCGGTCGCCCTCGCCTTCCGCCAGACGATGGGCGTGCTCGCGGTGGTCCGGCGGCACAACGGCGTGGTCATGGCGGTCGGCGGTCTGCTGCTCATCGCGGTGGGCGTGGCCGAGCTCTCCGGCCTCTACCAGACCTGGGTGAACCATCTGCAGAGCGTCACCAGCGGCTTCACCCCGGGGTTGTAGCGATGTCGATCGACACCGAGCAGCTGTCCACCCAGCCGGCGCCGCCGCCGCAGCGGCCGGCCCACCAGCGCCCGCTCGCCACCCTGCGCCGCGGCTGGCGCGTCCTCACCTCGATGCGGACGGCGCTGCTGCTGCTCACGCTGCTGGCGGCGGCCGCCATCCCGGGGAGCCTGATCCCGCAGCACTCGCTGGCCCCCAGCGCGGTTGCCCGCTTCCAGCAGAAGCACCCGACGCTGGCTCCGATCTACGCCAAGTTCGACCTGTTCGACGTCTTTCACGCCCCGTGGTTCGCGGCGATCTACGCGCTGCTGTTCATCTCGCTCATCGGGTGTGTCATCCCGCGCATCCGGCTGCACGTGCGCGCGCTGCTCCGCCGGCCGCCGGCCGCCCCGCGCAACCTCGCCCGACTGCCGCAGTCCGCTCGCTGGGAGACCGACCTGCCCGTCGATCAGGTGGTCGCCGCCGCCGCGCGGACCTTGCGGCGCAGGCGGTTCCGCGTGGCCACCGACACCACGACCCTCGCCGCCGAGAAGGGCTATCTCCGCGAGTCGGGAAACCTGCTGTTCCACGTCGCGCTGCTGTTCCTTCTGGTTGCCATCGGGGTCGGGTCCATGTTCGGGTACCAGGGGTCGAAGCTGCTCCTGGACGGCAGCACGTTCACCAACTCGAACCTGCTGTACGACACGTACAAGCCGGGGGCGCTCACCAGTCCGAGCGACCTGGACCCGTTCCAGGTCACGCTGCACCAGTTCAAGGCCACGTACCAGCCGGACGGCTCGGCCGCCACGTTCAACGCGTACGTGACGGCGAAGACCGCCAGCGGGCAGGTCTCGACGCACGACCTGCGGGTGAACCACCCGCTGTCGTTCGGGCACACCAACGTCTACCTCATCGGCCACGGCTACGCCCTGCACGTCGTGCTGCGCGACGCGAAGGGCAACATCTGGCACGAGGAGACCGTGCCGTGCATCCCGCAGGACCTGGTCAACTACCTCAGCCAGTGCGTGGTCAAGGCTCCGGACACCGGCGCGATGACGACCCGGAAGGTGTCCGATCCGCAGACCGGCCAGACCGCCGAGGTTCCGGCGCCCCTGCAGTACGGCTTCCTCATCACGTTCGTGCCGACCGCGGTGATCACCAATCTGGGCGTGCAGAGCGCCTTCCCGGCGCCCGACAACCCGCGGGCGATCGTCACCGCGTACACGGGCAACCTCGGGGTCAACTCCGGTGTGCCGCAGTCGGTCTACGACCTGAACACCACCGGTATGACGCCGCTGCCGATCCCGCTGGACAAGCAGTTCGTCACGCCCGGTCCGTCGAGCGCCAAGATCCCGCTGTCGCAGGGGTTCACCCTCCAGATCACCGGCTACACCCAGTGGGCCTCGCTCCAGGTGAAGGACGACCCCGCCAAGGGGTGGGCGCTCGTCGCCGCGATCCTGCTGATCTCCGGCCTGTTGCTGTCGCTGCGGGTGCGCCGCCGGCGTGTCTGGCTGCGCGCGACGCCCACGGCGGCCGGTCGTACCATCGTCGAGGCCGGTGGCCTGGCCCGCACGGACGCTGACGACTTCGCCCGCGAGTTCCCCACGCTCGTGGGCCGCCTCGCCGCAGAGATCCGACCCGCAGCGCGAGAGGACCCCGAATGCCCGTCGACCTGAACCTCGCGCACGCGTCCGACCAGCTGTTCTTCGTCGCCATCGTTCTGTACACGCTGGCGATGCTCGGCTACGCCGCCGAGTTCGCCTTCGGGCGCCCGTGGGCCGCCGCCACGCGCGAGGACGCGGAGATCGAGGCGGTGGTCGCGCGCACGGCGGTCCCGGCCGACGCGTCCGAGCTGGAAGCGGCGCTCGTGGGGCCGCGGACCGCTACCGAGACCGTGAGCCGGCCCGCGACGGCGCCGGCCGGGCCCGTCCTGGGTGACGGACGGGTCGTCGAGGTCGCCGCCTCGCGACCTGCTCGCTCGTGGCTTCGCCGCCCGGTCGACCCCGACGACGGCGCAGGCGCCGGGGGTGGCAGCGGTGCGCTCTTCGGGCGGATCGCGGTGGCGCTCACGATGGCCGGCTGGGCGGTCCACGTCGGCTCGGTGACCACGCGGGGACTCGCGGCGCACCGGGTGCCGTGGGGCAACATGTACGAGTTCTCGTCGATGATCGCGCTGGTCGCGGTCACGGCCTTCCTGCTGCTGCTCCTGCGCCAGCCGGTCCGCTATCTCGGCGCGTTCGTCATGCTGCCGGTGGTCTGCTACATGGCCATCGCCGGCACGGTCCTCTACACGCCGGCAGGTCCGCTGGTGCCGGCGCTCAACTCGTACTGGATCAAGATCCACGTCGTGGCCGTCATCACCGCGTCCGGCCTGTTCGCCCTGTCCGCGGTCCTCACCGGCCTGTATCTCGTCCGCAGTCGTTACGACAGCGTCGTCGCCCGCGGAGCCGAACCGGGACCGGTCGCGCGGCTGGGCCGGCTCGTGCCGTCCGCCGCGAAGCTCGACACCAACACCCTGCGCGTCATCACGTTCGCGTTCCCGATCTGGACGTTCGGCGTGATCGCCGGAGCCATCTGGGCCGAGTCGGCGTGGGGCCGGTACTGGGGCTGGGACCCCAAGGAGACGTGGTCGTTCATCACCTGGGTCATCTACGCGGTCTACCTGCACGCCCGCGCGACGGCCGGGTTCAAGGGCCGCCGCGCGGCGGTGATCTCGCTCATCGGCTTCGCCGCGCTGACGTTCGACTTCTACGGCGTGAACCTGTGGTTCTCCGGCCTGCACTCCTACCAGGGACCGGGCGTCTGACCGACCGGGCTCAGTGACTGCGTCGGCGCAGCAGCGGCAGCCGACGGGCCCGGATCACGGTCGTGCGTCGTGCGATGGCCTGCACCTGGGACACGCGGTCGGCGACGAGCTCCTTCTGGTCCATGCGACTCCCTCCTTCCTGGTTTGCGCGGAGGACGGGCAGACGCGCCGGGTGGCGCGCGCACCGTGCTCACTGGGCACAACGAGGATGATATCGACCAGATTCCTTCGAACCGTAAGCGGAAGAGGGTGATCTTCCGCACAACGTAGGAGCAGAACCCGTTGGATGCTGTCGATCAGAAGATCCTCACTGCGCTCCTGGCGAACGGACGCGCTACCTGGGCCGAGCTCGGCCGGCACGTCGGGCTGTCGGCGCCCACCGTCGCGGACCGGGTCGCCCGGCTCGAACGCGACGGTGTGATCACCGGCTACCGGGCCGTCGTCGCACCGCACGCCGTGGGCCTCGGCGTCAGCGCCCTCGTCGGCGTGTACGAACGTGAGGGCACCGACGGCGAGCGGCTGGTCGAGCAGCTGCGCGGCCTGCCCGAGATCGAGGACTGCTGGTTCGTCGCCGGCGACGAGGAGCTCGTGGTCCGCCTGCGCGTCGCCGACGTCGACGCGCTCGAGCGCGCGCTCGCCGTGCTTCGCGGCGTGCGGGGAGTGTCACGGACACGCACGACCGTGATCTTGTCCACCCGGTGGGAAAGCCGCTTCCCGCTGCCGGCGCTCGCCGAGAGCGAGGGCTGAGGTGCCCGTACGCTCATGCCTGTGACCGAGCCCCGGTTCGCTCCCCGTGTCGACCCCCGACGGGTCGCCGCGCTGCCGAGCGTCCGCTGGCTGACCACGATGGGGGTGCTCGCGGTCTTCGTCCCGGGACTGGTGCTGTTCGCGGTCTGCCGGGTCGCCGGGATGGCCACCGGTCCGGCGGGCCTCGTCGGGCTGGCCGGGATGCTGGTCGGGCTCGGCCTGTACCCGGTCTACCTGCACCGCCTGGGCCGCCGGGTCGACGCCGCCCTCGCCGGCCGGGAGGACGAGGCACGGTGAGCGAGCTCGCGGTCCTGATCCTGCGTTACACCGCGCTGCGGCTCGCCCTGTTCGCCGTCGTCTTCCTGGCGCTGCTGTTCACCGGACTGCCCAGCATCGTCGACGTGGCGATCGCGCTGGTCGTGTCCGGCGGCGTCTCGCTGTTCGTCGGACGGGAGCAGCGCGACCGGATGGTCGCCGCCTGGGAGGCGCGCCATCAGGCGAAGGACGGCCGGGCCGGTCGCTGATCCGGCCCCCTGCTCCGGTCCGCGGCGGCGCGCCCTGCGCCCGTAGGATCGACGGCGTGACCGAGGCTCCCGGCGGCGACGCCGCCGACTTCGACGCGATCGTGGTCGGCGCCGGGCCGGGGGGCTCGGCGACCGCCTACCACCTGGCCAGCGCCGGGCTGTCCGTGGCGTTGCTGGAGAAGACGGCCTTCCCGCGCGAGAAGGTCTGCGGCGACGGCCTCACCCCGCGTGCCGTCAAGAGCCTGGTCGCCATGGGCGTGGACACCAGCGAGGACGGCGGCTGGATCCGCAACAAGGGTCTGCGGATCTTCGGCGGGAACGTCCGGCTCGAGCTGCCCTGGCCGCAACTGGCCGCGTACCCCGACTACGGGCTCGTCCGACCCCGCCTGGACTTCGACCACGTCCTGGTGAAACGGGCGGTCGAGGTCGGCGTGCACCTGTTCGAGCACGCGAACGTCACCGCGCCGGTGCTCGACGCCCGGACCGACCGCATCGTCGGTGTGGCGACCAAGGACGGCCGGACCTTCCGGGCCCCGGTGACCGTGGCGGCCGACGGGGTGTCCGGCCGGCTCGGCCTCCAGCGCGGGATCGAGAAGCGCGCGGACCGGCCGATGGGCGTCGCGGTCCGGCGCTACTACACCAGCCCGCGCCACGACGACGACCACCTCGAGTCGTGGCTGGAGCTGCGTGCTCCGGACGGGAGCCTGCTGCCCGGCTACGGCTGGATCTTCGGAGTCGGCGACGGCACGTCCAACGTCGGCCTCGGACTGCTCAACACGACCGAGGCCTTCCGCAACACGGCGTACAAGAAGTTGCTCGAGTCGTGGCTGGCGGGACTGCCGGAGGAATGGGGGTACGTCGAGCCCAACGCGACCGGCCCCATGCGTGGCGGTGCGTTGCCGATGGGCTTCAACCGCACACCGCACTACCGCGATGGTCTCGTGCTCGTGGGGGACGCCGCCGGGGCCGTCAACCCGTTCAACGGCGAGGGCATCGCGTACGCGATGGAGTCCGGCCAGCTCGCGGCGGAGGTGGTGGCCCAGGCGCTGTCGCGCGCCCCGGGCCCGTCGCGCGAGCGGGTCCTCGCGTCCTACCCCCGCCGCATGCGGGAGACCTACGGCGGCTACTACACGCTCGGGCGCCTGTTCGTCACCGCGATCGGCCACCCGCAGGTGATGAAGTACGCGACCCGGTACGGCCTCCCGCGCCCGACTCTGATGCGGTTCACGTTGAAGCTGCTCGCCAATCTCACCGACCCCCGAGGCGGCGACGCGATGGACCGCGTCATCAACGCGTTCAGCCGGCTGGCGCCGTCGGCCTGAGCGGCCGGGCGCCGATCGTGCCCCGCCGAGAACGCAGGCGCGGCCCTCGCTAGAGTCAGCGCACGGAGCGGCTCGGATTGCGTCCGGTTGCTCTGCACCGGGCGGTGACTCCGCGACGTGGGCCGGACGGCATGCCGTCCCCCGTGTCAACGGGCGTCCGGCGCGCAACGTTCCGCCGTGACGAGGGCAGGTCCTGCGATGTACGTGATGTACGTCCCGCTGCTGTGTCTGTTCATCCTGGCGGGCCTGTTCGCGGTCGGCTCGCTGCTCATCAGCGCGATGGTCGGCCCGCGCCGGTGGAACCGCGCCAAGCTCGATGCGTACGAGTGCGGCATCGAGCCGGCCGAGCACAGCGGCCCTGGTCGCTTCCCGGTGAAGTACTACCTCACCGCGATGATGTTCATCGTCTTCGACATCGAGATCATCTTTCTCTACCCCTGGGCCGTCACCTTCGGCGACCTGGGTGTCTTCGGGCTGATCGAGATGATCATCTTCATCCTCACGGTGTTCGTCGCGTACGCGTACGTCTGGCGACGAGGAGGCTTGGAGTGGGACTAGAGGAGAACCTGCCCTCCGGTGTGCTGCTGTCCACCGTCGAGGGCTTCGCCAACTGGGCGCGGACGTCCTCGATGTGGCCCGCGACGTTCGGGCTGGCCTGCTGCGCCATCGAGATGATGGCGACCGGCGCCGGGCGCTACGACCTCGCCCGGTTCGGGATGGAGGTCTTCCGCCCCTCGCCACGCCAGTCCGACCTCATGATCGTCGCGGGGCGGGTCAGCCAGAAGATGGCGCCGGTGCTGCGCCAGATCTACGACCAGATGGTCGAGCCGAAGTGGGTCATCTCGATGGGCGTGTGCGCCAGCAGCGGCGGCATGTTCAACAACTACGCGATCGTCCAGGGCGTGGACCACGTCGTGCCGGTCGACATCTACCTGCCGGGCTGCCCACCCCGGCCGGAGATGCTCATGGACGCGATCTTGAAGTTGCACGCCAAGGTCCGCGCCACGCGACTCGACGCCCGCGCGACGCTCCGGGCCGAGGCCAAGCAGCGCAAGGAGGAGCGCGACCACGCGCACCTGGCCCTGACCGCGGGCAGCCACCCGGAGATCGGGACCGGACACTGATGGCTGACGAGCACGACCCGGGGTCGGCCTCCCAGGTCCCGGCCGACGAGGACCCGGCGCCGACCCAGGAGCCGGAGACCGGCGAGACCCACGGCAGCGACAAGCCCGCGGCGCAGGCCTCGCCGACCGAGGCCGTCACCGACGAGTCCCGGCCGCACGTCGAACCACCGACCGGCTCTGCTTCCGTGGCTGCGGAGACCGCACCGGCGCAGATCACCGAAGGGCCGTCCACGGCGGTCGACTCGGTGCCCGTTCCCGAGCCCGAGGCGCCGGTCTACCGCACCGGCATGTTCGGCGTGCTCGGCAGCGGAGACACGTCGGGCTACGGCGGGCTCCAGCGCCGCGTGCCGGTCACCCCGGGTGCGCAGCCGCCCTTCGGCGGCTGGTTCGACGACGCGCACGCGGCCCTCGCGCGGGCCGTACCCGCGTTCGCGGAGGCGATCGAGAAGGTGACGCTCGACCGCGGCGAGCTCACCTACTACGTACGCCGCGAGTCCCTGCTCGACCTGCTGCGCGCCCTGCGCGACGAGCCGTCGCTGCGCTTCGAGCTGCTGTCGATGGTGGGGGGCGTGCACTACCCCGACGACCCGTCCGGGCGGCCGCTGCACTCGGTCTACCAGCTCACCTCGCTGACCTTCCGGCGCCGCCTACGGGTCGAGGTGGCGGTCAGTGACGCCGACCCGCACCTGCCGAGCGCCACGTCGGTCTACCCGACCGCCGACTGGCAGGAGCGGGAGGCCTACGACATGTACGGACTGGTCTACGACGGCCATCCCGGCCTCACCCGCGTGCTCATGCCGGACGACTGGGAGGGGCATCCGCAGCGCAAGGACTACCCACTCGGCGGCATCCCGGTGAAGTACAAGGGCGCCACGATCCCGCCGCCGGACACCCGGAGGGCGTACTCGTGACCACCTACACCGGACCGGACGCCGCGCCGTTCACCGAGTCGACCGAGGGCCGCGTCTACACCGTCAGCGGGGGGGACTGGGACGACGTCGTCGTCGCGGGCGCCCGCGACGGCGAGGAGCGGATGGTCGTCAACATGGGGCCGCAGCACCCCTCGACGCATGGCGTGCTGCGGCTCGTCCTCGAGCTCGACGGCGAGACCGTCGAGCGGGCCCGCGTGGTCGTCGGCTACCTGCACACCGGCATCGAGAAGAACGTCGAGTACCGCACCTGGACGCAGGCGGTCACCTTCCTGACCCGCGCCGACTACCTGTCGCCGCTGTTCAACGAGACCGTCTACTGCCTGAGCGTGGAGAAGCTCCTCGGCATCGAGGCGCCCGAACGCGCGCAGACGATCCGCGTCCTCATGCTGGAGCTCAACCGCATCGCCTCGCACCTGGTGTGGCTCGCCACCACGGGGATGGAGATCGGCGCGCTGTCGATGATGCTCTACGGCTTCCGGGAGCGGGAGCTGATCCTCGACATCTTCGAGATGATCACCGGCCTGCGGATGAACCACCAGTACGTCCGGCCGGGCGGGCTGATCTCCGACCTTCCGCCCGGAGCCGTGGAGAAGATCCGCGAGTTCGTCCCGCACATGTCCAGCCGCATCGACGAGTACGAGGACCTGCTCACCGGCAACCCGATCTGGCAGGCGCGGCAGAAGGGCATCGGGGTCCTCGACGCCCAGGCCTGCATGTCCCTCGGCGTCACCGGCCCGCTGCTGCGGGCCTCGGGCATCCCTTGGGACCTGCGCAAGGAGATGCCGTACTGCGGCTACGAGAACTACGAGTTCGACGTGCCCACGCGGACCGAGGCCGACTGCTGGGCCCGCTACGAGGTCCGCGTGCAGGAGATGCGCGAGTCGCTGAAGATCGTCGACCAGGCGCTGGACCGGCTGCGGCCCGGACCGGTCATGGTCGCCGACAAGAAGATCGCCTGGCCCGCGCAGCTCGCGCTGGGCGGGGACGGGCTCGGCACGTCGCTCGAGCACGTCAAGAAGATCATGGGCACCTCGATGGAGGCGCTGATCCACCACTTCAAGATCGTGACCGAAGGGTTCCGGGTGCCGCCGGGGCAGGCGTACTCGGCGGTCGAGGGCCCGCGCGGCGAGCTCGGCAGCCACGTCGTCAGCGACGGCGGGACCCGCCCGTTCCGGGTGCACGTGCGCGAGCCCTCGTTCATCAACCTGCAGGCGGCCGCGGTCATGGTGGAGGGCTCGTACATCGCCGACTGCGTGGCCGCGCTGTCGAGCGTGGACCCCGTGCTGGGAGGTGTGGACCGGTGAGCGTCCGCGCGAGGAGGGAGAGGCGCCGGTGATCACGGACCGTACGCGCGCGGAGATGGAGCAGATCGTCGCGCGTTACCCCGAGGGCCGGGGCCGCAGCGCGCTGCTGCCGATGCTGCACCTCGTCCAGGCCGAGGAGGGCTACGTCAGCCCCGACGGCGTCGCGCTGTGCGCGGACGTCCTCGGCCTCACCAAGGCGGAGGTCACGGCGGTCGCGACGTTCTACACGATGTTCAAGCGCCGCCCCACCGGTGAGCACATCGTCAGCGTCTGCACCAACACCCTGTGCGCCCTGATGGGCGGCGACGACGTCTACGCCGCCGTGTCCCGACGCCTGGGCGTGGGCCACGACGAGACGACATCCGGCGACGGCACGCCCCTGACCCTCGAGCACGCCGAGTGCCTGGCTGCGTGCGACTACGCCCCGGTGCTCACGGTGGACTACGAGTACTTCGACCAGGTGAGTCCCGAGTCCGCCGTGGAGATCGTCGAGGCGCTCCAGCGGGGGGACAAGCCGACGCCCACCCGCGGCGCACCACTGTCGTCGTTCCGCGACACGGAGCGGCTGCTGGCCGGGTTCCCCGACCCCCGGCCGGACGTCATCAGCGCGCCCACCGCGGGCGAACCGTCGCTGGCCGGCCTGGCGCACGCGGAGGAGAAGTAGTGCCCACCACACCGATGCTCACGAAGGGGTGGGCGGACCCCGAGTCGTGGACGCTGGAGTCCGCGCGGCGGCGCGGCGGTTACACCGCACTCACCAAGGCGCTGACCACGATGGAGCCCGACGAGGTCATCGCCGAGGTGAAGGCCTCGAACCTCCGCGGCCGCGGCGGCGCCGGGTTCGCGACCGGCATGAAGTGGGGGTTCATCCCGCAGGGCGACGACAAGCCGCACTACCTCGTGGTCAACGCGGACGAGTCCGAGCCCGGCACCTGCCGGGACGTGCCGCTCATGCTCGCGGACCCACACCTGCTCCTCGAGGGCATCGTGATCACCTGCTACGCCGTCCGTGCCGAGCGGGCCTTCATCTACGTGCGCGGCGAGGTGCCGCACGTGATCCGCCGGCTGCACGCGGCGGTCGAGGAGGCGTATGCCGCCGGCTACTTCGGGAGCGACATCCTCGGCACCGGCGTGACGGTCGACGTCCTGATCCACGCCGGCGCCGGCGCGTACATCTGCGGCGAGGAGACGGCTCTGCTCGACTCGCTCGAGGGCTTCCGCGGGCAGCCGCGCCTGAAGCCGCCGTTCCCGGCCACCCATGGCCTGTACGGGTCTCCGACCGTCGTCAACAACGTCGGCACGATCGCGTCGGTGCCGGCGATCATCAACGACGGGGCCGCCGCGTTCGCCGCGATCGGTCCCGAGAAGTCCCCTGGTACCAGCATCTTCAGCCTCTCGGGCCGGGTCACCCGCCCCGGGCAGTACGAAGCGCCGATGGGCACGACGTTGCGTGAGCTGCTGGACATGGCCGGGGGCATGCGCGACGGGCGGGAGCTGAAGTTCTGGACGCCCGGCGGGAGCTCCACGCCCATGCTGACCGCCGAGCACCTCGACCTGCCGCTCGACTTCGACTCGGTCGCCGCCGCCGGGTCCCTGAACGGCACCAGCGCTCTGATGATCTTCGACGAGACCGACTGCGTCGTGCGGGCGACGTGGAAGTGGACCGAGTTCTACGCGCACGAGTCCTGCGGCAAGTGCACCCCGTGCCGGGAGGGCACCTACTGGATGGTGCGCATCCTCGACCGGCTGGAGCACGGCACCGGCACGGAGGAGGACATCGAGACGCTGCTCGACACCTGCGACAACATCTTCGGCCGGGCGTTCTGCGCGCTCGGCGACGGCGCGACGAGCCCGATCGTGAGCAGCATCCAGTACTTCCGCGACGAGTACATCGCCCACTACGAGCAGGGCGGGTGCCCGCTGGCGCGCAGCCTGGTCGGAGCGGGAGCGGGGGACGGCCGATGACGCTGACTCCGACCGGTCCCGGCGACGCCGTGCGGGCCGAGGACCTCGTCGCCTGCACGATCGACGGGATCCCGGTCTCCGTCCCGAAGGGCACTTTGATCATCCGGGCGGCCGAGACGATCGGCACCCAGATCCCCCGGTTCTGTGACCATCCGCTGCTCGCGCCCGTCGCCGCCTGCCGGCAATGCCTGGTCGAGGTCGAGGGTCAGCGCAAGCCGGTCGCGTCGTGCGCGGTCGAGGTCACCCCCGACATGGTGGTCAAGACGCAGCTGACGTCGCCGGTCGCGGAGAAGGCGCAGGCCGGGCAGATGGAGTTCTTGCTGATCAACCATCCGCTCGACTGCCCGGTCTGCGACAAGGGCGGCGAGTGCCCGCTGCAGAACCAGGCGATGAGCAGCGGCCGGCCCGACACGCGGTTCTACGAAGCCAAGCGGGTCTATCCCAAGCCGCTCGCGATCTCCAGCCAGGTGTTGCTGGACCGCGACCGCTGCGTGCTGTGCGCACGGTGCACGCGCTTCTCGGAGCAGATCGCGGGCGACCCGTTCATCGAGCTGTTCGAGCGCAGCGCGCTCGAACAGGTCGGCATCGCGGGCGACGAGCCGTTCGCGTCGTACTTCTCGGGCAACACGGTGCAGATCTGTCCGGTGGGCGCCCTCACCGGCGCCACCTACCGCTTCCGGGCACGCCCGTTCGACCTGCAGTCGACACCGAGCGTCTGCGAACACTGCGCCTCCGGCTGCGCCCAGCGTTCCGACCACCGTCGCGGCAAGATCACGCGCCGCCTCGCCGGCGACGACCCCGCGGTCAACGAGGAGTGGAACTGCGACAAGGGCCGCTGGGCCTTCATGTACGCCACCCAGCCCGACCGGCTGACCACGCCGATGGTGCGTGACGCGAACGGAGAGCTCGCACCGGCCTCCTGGAACGAGGCGCTCCGGGCGGCCGCGGCGGGGCTGGCCGCGGCGCGCAACCCTGCGGTGCTCGCCGGCGGGCGGGTGACGGTCGAGGACGCCTACGCGTACGGCAAGTTCGCGCGGGTGAGCCTGCGGACCGACAGCGTCGACTTCCGCGCTCGTCCGGCCACGATCGAGGAGGCACAGTTCCTCGGTCACGCCGTCGCCGGGACCGGGCTCGGCGTCACGTACGCCGACCTCGAGGCCGCGCCGGCCGTCGCGCTCGTCGCGTTCGAGCCGGAGGAGGAGTCGCCGATCGTCTTCCTGCGCCTGCGCAAGGCGTACCGCGCGCGCGGCCTGTCGGTCCTGTCGATCGCGCCCTTCGCGACCCGTGGCCTGCAGAAGGTCGGGGGCAAGCTCTTGTGCACCGTTCCGGGCCAGGAACCGGCCGCCCTCGACGCGCTGGAGCTGCCGCCCGGCTCGATCCTGCTCGCCGGCGAGCGGCTGGGGGCCATCCAGGGCGGACCGACCGCCGCGATCAGGGCGGCGGCCCGGACCGGCGCCCGACTGGCCTGGGTTCCCCGGCGGGCGGGGGAGCGCGGTGCGCTCGAAGCGGGGCTGCTCCCGGGCCGGGTGCCCGGAGGTGACGCCGCACGGGTCGCCCAGGTGTGGGGTGTCGACGCGCTTCCGTCCGGTGGCGACGGCGTCGACACGATGTTCTCCGCGCGTCACGACGCCTACGTCGTCGGCGGCGTGGACCTCGACGACCTGGCCGATCCGGAGGCCGCCCGCACGGCGCTGTCCCGCTCGTTCGTCGTCAGCCTCGAGCTGCGCCCCAGCACGGTGACCAGCGAGGCCGACGTCGTGCTCCCGGTCGCTGCGGCGGCGGAGAAGGACGGCACCTTCGTCGACTGGGAGGGGCGGCTGCGGCAGTTCGTCGCCACCCTGCCCGAGGCGGGCACCTTGCCGGACCTGCGCGTGCTGTCGATGCTGGCCGACGTGCTCGAGCGGCCGATCACCCTTCCGGACGTCGAGCATGTCCGGGTGGAGATGAACGCCGTCACCAGCGGCGCGCCGGCCGGTCGCGACGACGCGCCGGGTGTCGCCGGCGTTGCCGCACCGGCGCCGGACCTCGGCCAGGCCGTGCTGGCCACCCACCACCACCTGCTGGACGAGGGGAGCCTGCAGGACGGCGAGCTGAACCTGGCGGGAACCCGACCGGCGTCGGTCGCGCGCGTGTCGGCGGCCACTGCCGGCGAGCTGGACCTGGCCGACGGGGATGCGATCGTGGTGTCCTCGGCGCGCGGCGAGATCACCTTGCCGGTGGCCCTGACCGACCTGCCCGACCGCGTCGTGTGGGTGCCGACCGCGAGCGCGGGCAGCCACGTGCGGCGGGCACTCGCCGCCGTACCGGGTGACGTCGTCTCGATCCGCAAGGGAGCCGTCGCGTGAGCTCGTTCCCGCACGACAAGCTCTGGATCGTCGTCCTCAAGACCCTGTTCGTGTTCGTGCTGCTCGTCGTCATGACGCTGTTCTCGATCTACGCGGAGCGGCGCGTCGTGGCGCGCATGCAGCAGCGGATCGGCCCGAACCGGGTGGGGCCCGCGGGCGCCTTGCAGAGCCTCGCCGACGGCGTGAAGCTCATGCTCAAGGAAGACATCATCCCGACGCTCGTGGACAAGCGGGTCTACCTGCTCGCGCCGTTGCTGTCGACGATCCCGGCGTTCATGGCCTTCGCGGTCATCCCGTTCGGGCCGACCGTGTCGGTCGCCAGCAACCACACGAAGCTGCAGCTGGTCGACCTGCCGATCGGGCCGCTGCTCATCCTCGCCATGAGCGGCCTCGGGGTCTACGGCATCATCCTGGCCGGCTGGTCGTCGGGGTCGATCTACCCCCTCCTCGGCGGTCTGCGGTCGGCGGCCCAGGTCATCTCGTACGAGGTGGCCATGGGGCTGTCGTTCGTCGCGGTCTTCCTCTACTCCGGCACGCTCACCACGTCCGGCATCGTCGGCGCGCAGCACGGGCTCTGGTTCGGCGTCAGCCTGTTCCCGAGCTTCCTCATCTACGCGATCTCTGCCGTCGGCGAGACGAACCGCGCCCCGTTCGACCTGCCCGAGGCGGAGTCGGAACTGGTCGGCGGGTTCCACACCGAGTACAGCTCGATCAAGTTCGCGCTGTTCTTCCTTGCCGAGTACGTCAACATGGTCACCGTCGCGGGACTCGCGACGACGCTGTTCCTGGGCGGCTGGCGGGCGCCCTGGCCGCTGTCCCTGTGGCACGGTGCGAATGTCGGCTGGTACCCGATCATCTGGTTCATCGCGAAGGTGCTGGTCGTCCTGTTCGTCTTCGTGTGGCTGCGCGGCACGCTCCCGCGCCTGCGCTACGACCAGTTCATGCGGTTCGGCTGGAAGGTCCTCATCCCGGCGAACCTGGCGTGGATCATGCTTGTCGCGATCATCCGCGAGATCAACCTGCAGGTGACCGGCGGTGACAAGGTCCGCGACTACATCATCTTGTTCGCGGTCGTGCTGATCCTCGCGATCATCGCGACCATGTTCCTGCCGCGTAAGCCCGAGCCGGTGCACTACGACCCCGAGGAGCGCTCGCCGTTCCTGCCGATCCTGTCCGGTCCGATCCCGGGCGCGCCGCGCTCCCGCCCCGCCGTTCCGGCCGCGTCCACGCCGGTCGGGTCGGGGACGCCGACCGACACCTCGCCATCCCGGGAGGACAGCGATGGCTGACGCCGAGACACCGCCGCCGGACGCGCCGCAGCAGGGCGCCATCGAGAGCCTGATCGCGCCGGTGAAGGGCTTCGGGCTCACCTTCGGGCAGATGTTCAAGAAGGTGAGCACCGAGCAGTACCCCGAGGAGAAGAAGATCACCGCGCCGCGCTTCCATGGGCGGCACGTGCTGAACCGTCACCCCGACGGCCTCGAGAAGTGCATCGGCTGCGAGCTGTGCGCCTGGGCGTGCCCGGCCGACGCGATCTACGTCGAGGGCGGGGACAACACCGACGAGGAGCGGTACTCGCCCGGGGAGCGTTACGGCGCGATCTACCAGATCAACTACGCGCGCTGCATCTTCTGCGGGCTGTGCATCGAGGCATGCCCGACACGGTCGCTCACCATGACCAACGAGTTCGAGCTGGCCAGCGAGAGCCGTGACGCGTTGATCTACACCAAGGAAGACCTGATGGCGCCGCTGCTGCCGGGCATGGAAGCGCCACCGCACCCGATGCGTCTCGGGGACACCGCCGCGTACTACCAGGGCACGGGTCACTGATGGCGGCGCACCTCATGACCGCGCACGTGCTGGCCGCACAGGTGATGACCCACACCCGCGCGAGCGAGTCGGCGGTCTTCTGGATCGTCGCCACGCTCTCGATCCTCGGGGCACTCGCCGTGGTCTTCTCCAAGAACGCGGTCCACGCCGCCTTGGCGCTGGCGGGCGTCATGGTGTGCCTCGCGATCTTCTACGGCATGCAGGACGCCCCGTTCCTCGCCGTGGTGCAGATCGTGGTCTACGCCGGCGCGGTGATGTCGCTGTTCCTGTTCGTCGTGATGCTCATCGGCGTCGACTCGTCCGACTCGCTGGTGGAGACCATCCGTGGTCAGCGCCTCGCGAGCGCTGCGTTCGGCCTGGCGTTCATCGCCCTGATGGTGGGCGTCATCGGGCACGCGATCACGCACGCCACCGCGGTCGGGCTCGGCGCGGCCAACGCGGGCGGCAACGTGCAGGCCCTGGCCCGGCTGATCTTCACGACGTACTTCTGGCCGTTCGAGGTCATCTCCGCGCTGCTGATCATCGCGGCGCTGGGCGCGATGGTGCTGGCCCACCGCGAGCGCATCGTCCCGCGGCCCACGCAGGCCGAGCTGATGCGGGCGCGGTTCCGTGGCGACCACCTGTGGACGCCGCACTCCGGGCCGGGCGTCTTCGCCGCGGGCGACGCCGTCGACCGGCCGGCGCTGCTGCCGACCGGCGCTCCGGACGCGGAGTCCGTCTACGACGAGGTGACCGGTTACCGATCCGGTGACGACCCGCGGGAGACCACACCGTGAACCCGGCCAACTACCTCGTCCTCGCCGCGATCCTGTTCACGATCGGCGCGGTGGGGGTCCTGATCCGGCGGAACGCGATCGTCGTGTTCATGTGCATCGAGCTCATGCTCAATGCCGCCAACCTCACGCTGGTCACGTTCAGCCGCCTGCGGGGTGCGCTCGACGGCCAGGTGATCGCGTTCTTCGTCATGGTCGTCGCTGCCGCCGAGGTCGTGGTCGGCCTGGCCATCATCGTGACGATCTTCCGAACCCGCCGATCGGCCTCGGTCGACGACGCGAACCTGCTGAAGTACTAGAGACGGGACGCACGTGACCTACGCCCCGGCCCACGGTGCCTTCGCGGCCTCCTGGCTGCTGCTCGCGCTGCCGCTCGCCGGCGCCGCGATCTCGCTGCTCGGAGGCCGCTACGTCGAGCGCTTCGGCCATTACCTCGCGACTCTGCTGTCGGTTCTCGCCTTCGTGCTCGGATTCGTGCTGTTCCTCACGATGCGCACCCGTGCGCCCGGCGACCGGCAGATCCACCAGTTCCTGTGGGACTGGATCTCGGTGGGCCACTTCCACGTCGAGTCGGCGCTCTTGCTCGACCCGCTGTCGATGGTGTTCGTGCTGCTCATCACCGGCGTCGGATCGCTCATCCTGATCTACTCGCTCGGGTACATGGCGCACGACCCGAAGCGGCGCCGCTTCTTCGGGTACATGGACCTGTTCATCGCAGCCATGTTGCTGTTGGTCCTCGCGGACTCCTATCTCGGCCTGTACGTCGGCTGGGAGGGCGTCGGCCTGGCCTCGTACCTGCTCATCGGGTTCTGGCAGTACAAGCCCAGCGCCGCCACCGCAGCCAAGAAGGCGTTCATCGCCAACCGGGTCGGCGACGTCGGGCTCTCGCTGGCGATCATGCTGATGTTCACCGCGGTCGACCGAGTCGACTACGCCGGAGTCTTCAGCCGCATCCACGGCGCGTCGCACGCGGACATCACCGCGATCGGCCTTCTGCTGCTGCTCGGCGCGTGCGGAAAGTCCGCGCAGGTTCCCCTGCAGGCGTGGCTCTCCGACGCGATGGAAGGCCCGACGCCGGTCTCGGCGCTGATCCACGCGGCCACCATGGTCACCGCCGGCGTCTACCTCATCGCGCGGTCGGCACCGATCTTCAACCTCGCCCCCGATGCGCGCCTGCTGGTGACGATCGTCGGCGCCGTGACCCTGATGTACGGCGCCATCTGTGGCTGTGCGTACGACGACATCAAGAAGGTCCTCGCGTACTCGACGGTCAGCCAGATCGGTTACATGTTCCTGGCCGTCGGGCTCGGCCCGGCCGGCTATGCGATCGCGATCCTGCACCTGGTGGCGCACGGCTTCTTCAAGGCGACGATGTTCCTCGGCGCCGGGTCGGTGATGCACGGCATGAACGACCAGGTGGACATGCGCCGCTTCGGCGGCCTGCGTTCCGTCATGCCCGTCACGTTCTGGACCTTCATGATGGGCTATCTCGCGATCATCGGGTTCCCGTTCTGGTCGGGCTTCTGGACCAAAGACAAGATCATCGAAGCGTCGTTCGACAAGGGCGGCGTCAGTGGCTATGTGCTGGGACTCACGGCGCTCCTCGGCGCGGGCGTGACCGCCTTCTACATGACCCGACTGATGATCATGACGTTCTTCGGCGAGCGCCGGTGGACCGAGGACGTGCATCCGCACGAGTCGCCGTCGGTGATGACCGTCCCCATGATCATCCTGGCGATCGGCTCGGTGATCGGCGGCTACTTCCTGATCTTCGGCGGCAACGTCCAGCACTGGCTCACCCCGGTACTGGGACGGTCGGCCGAAGAGGGGGTCCACACGGTCAGCAAGCCGGTGCTCACCGCGATCACCCTCCTGGTGGTCGCCGGCGGGATCTTCGGCTCGTACCTCGCCCAGGGCCGGCAGCGCATCCCCTGGTACCCGCCCCAGGCCGGCGCGATCGTGACTGCCGCGCGCGCCAATCTCTACGGCGACGCGTTCAACGAGTCCGTGTTCATGCGACCGGGCCAGTACCTCACCCGGGTGCTCGTCTGGTTCGACAACAGGGGCGTCGACGGCGCGGTCAACGGTCTGGCCGCGCTGATCGGCGGGACGAGCGGGCGGCTGAGACGGGCCCAGAACGGGTTCGTCCGTTCCTATGCACTGTCGATGTCGGTGGGGGCACTGCTCCTCGCCGGCGCGCTGCTGCTGGTGAGGGCCGGCTGATGGTCCACCACGACAGCTTCCCGTGGCTGACGATCATCGGCCTGATCCCGCTCGGTGGCGCCCTTCTCATCGCCCTGGTGCCGGCCGGCCGCGACCTGGCGGTCAAGCGCATCGCCCTCCTCGTCTCGCTCGTCACGCTCGGCTGGACCGGAGTGATGACCGCGCAGTACGACACCGCGAAGGCCGGGTACCAGTTCGCGCAGTCGACCGACTGGATCAAACAGTTCGGCGTCCGGTACGCCGTGGGGACCGACGGCATCGGGCTCGTCATGATCCTGCTGGTCACCGTTCTCGTGCCGGTCGTGGTGCTGGCCTCCTGGCACGACTCCCACGGCGCTCCCGGCCGCGAGCGACCGTCCTCGGTCCGGACCTTCTTCGTCCTGGTGCTCTCGCTCGAGACCATCATGATCGGCGTCTTCTCGTCGACCGATGTCTTCCTGTTCTACGTGTTCTTCGAAGCGATGCTCATCCCGATGTACTTCCTCATCGGGATGTTCGGCGGCCAGCACCGCTCGTACGCCTCGATCAAGTTCCTGCTGTACTCGTTCGCCGGCGGCATGCTCATGCTCGCCGCGCTGATCGGCCTCTACATCCAGTCGGTGCACCAGTTCGGGACCGGCACGTTCAACCTGTTCGCCCTCGAGCAGCTGCACCTGTCGTCGGGCCTGCAGGACTGGCTGTTCCTCGGCTTCTTCGTCGCGTTCGCCATCAAGGCGCCGCTGTGGCCGCTGCACACGTGGCTGCCGGACGCCGGTGCCGAGGCGCCCATCGGCGGCTCGGTGATGCTGGTGTGCGTACTGGACAAGGTCGGCACCTTCGGCTTCCTGCGCTACTGCATCCCGCTGTTCCCGGACGCGTCCAAGACCTTCGCCCCGTACGTCGTCGCGCTCGGCGTCGTCGGGGTGCTGTACGGAGCCCTGGTCGCCATGTATCAGCGGGACTGGAAGCGACTCGTGTCGTACACGTCGGTGGCCCACTTCGGGTTCATCGCGATGGGCATCTTCGCGTTCACCAGCCAGGGCGGCACGGGCGCGGTGCTCTACATGGTCAACCATGGCCTGTCGACCGGTGCGCTGTTCCTCGTCGTCGGGTTCCTCGTGGCCCGCAAAGGCCACGCTGACATCCCCTCGTTCGGCGGCCTGGCCAAGCGGGCCCCGTTACTCAGCGGATTGTTCCTGCTCGCCGGGTTGTCGTCGCTGGCGCTGCCCGGCCTGAACACGTTCGTGTCCGAGTTCCTCGTGCTCGTCGGCTCGTTCACCCGTTATCGGGTCGCCGCGATCGTGGCGACGACGGGCATCATCCTCGCGGCGCTGTACGTTCTGATCGCCTATCAGCGCACGATGCACGGTCCGCTCAAGGCCGGCCTCGAGCAGGTCAAGGACCTCGATCTCCGCGAGATCGCGGTCATCGCGCCGATGCTCTCGCTGATCGTGCTGCTCGGCGTCTACCCCAAGCCGATCATCGACATCATCAAGCCGTCGGTCGCCGCGACCTACCAGCAGGCGCATCGCACGGACCCGCCGCCCCTCGCGACCACGGCCGCGAACGACCGGACCACGAACCAGGACGGAGCAGGACAGTGACCGCTGCCCTCTTCGCGGCGCCGGCGCTCCTCGCCGCGCCCCCGCAGCAGATCAACGTGCCGAGCATCGCGTACGGAGCGCTGTCCCCGCTGCTCATCGTCTTCGGCGTCGCCCTGGCCGGCGTGCTCGTGGAGGCGTTCTGCCCCGCTGCGTACCGGCGCATGGTGCAGATCCCCCTCGCCGGAGGAGGTTTCGTCGCCGCGCTGATCGCGGTGATCCTCCTCCAGCACAAGCACGAGATCGTGGCCTCCGGCTCGGTGGCGGTCGACGGGCCGGCGCTGTTCCTCGACGGCACCATCCTGCTGCTGGCGATCGCCTCGCTGTTCCTTCTCGCCGAACGCTCGGGCGGCGGGAGCAACGCGCTCGTCGCGGACGCGGCGGCGCTGCCCGGGACCCGTGAAGCGGGCGAGCTCCTCGCCAGCACCGGGACCGTCACCGAGGCCTACCCGCTGATGAGCTTCTCGGTCGCCGGCATGATGCTGTTCGGGGCCTCCAACAGCCTCCTGACGATGTTCGTCGCGCTCGAGGTGCTGTCGCTGCCGCTGTACCTCATGGCCGGGCTGGCGCGCCGGCGGCGGCTGCTGTCGCAGGAGGCGGCGCTCAAGTACTTCCTGCTCGGCGCGTTCTCGTCCGCGTTCTTCCTCTACGGCCTGGCGATGGTCTACGGGTTCGCCGGGTCGGTGGAGCTCGGTGCGATCCACGACGCGGTCGGGAACACGGGCCGGACGGACATCTTCCTCTACCTCGGCATGGCGATGCTCGCCATCGGGCTGCTGTTCAAGCTCGGCGCCGTGCCGTTCCATGCCTGGACGCCGGACGTCTACCAGGGCGCGCCCACACCGGTCACGGCGTTCATGGCCGCCGGCACGAAGGTTGCCGCGTTCGGCGCGCTGCTGCGGACCTTCTACGTCGCGTTCGGACCGATGGAGTGGGACTGGCGCCCGATCATGTGGGTGGTCGCGATCCTCACGATGGTCGTCGGCGCAGTACTGGCCATCACCCAGACGGACATCAAGCGGATGCTCGCCTACTCGTCGGTGGCGCACGCCGGGTTCATCCTGGTCGCGTTCACGGCCGGTACGGTCGACAGCGTCGAGGCGGTGCTGTTCTACCTGCTCACGTACGGGTTCAGCATCATCGGCGCGTTCGCCATCGTCGGCCTGGTCCGCAACCCGACCGGGGAGGCGAACCACCTGTCGAGCTGGGCCGGGCTCGGCCGGCGCGCGCCGTTCCTCGCGGGCACGTTCACGTTCTTCCTCCTGGCGTTCGCCGGCATCCCGCTGACCAGCGGCTTCATGGCGAAGTTCTACGTGTTCCGCGCCGGCGTCGACGGCGGCGCGGCGGGGCTCGTCGTCATCGGGGTGATCACCTCTGCGGTCACGGCCTTCTTCTACGTGCGGGTGATCATCTTGATGTACTTCGTCGAGCCGGCGGACGACGGCACCACCGTGGCGCTGCCATCGGCGTTCGCGTCGGCCGCCGTCGGGCTGGGCCTCGCGGTCACGCTGGTGCTGGGCGTGGTGCCCGCGGCGGTCATCGACATCGCCCACAACGCGTCGACTTTCGCCCGCCTCGGCAGCTGACACCCGCCTCGACTGCGCAGTCCGTACGCTCTCGTGGTGACCTCCTCGGTGCCGACGGCGCTGGCCGGGCTGAGTTTCGCCGATCCGGCGCTCGAGTCCGGTCTGCGTACCGGCCTCGACCGGGTCGAGGCGATGATGCGCGACTCCGTCCGCAGCGACTACCCGTTCGTCGACGAGGCGTCGCACCACCTGGTCGCCGCCGGCGGGAAGCGCTACCGGCCCCTCATCACCCTGCTCTGCGCGGCCGCTGCCGGCTCGCTCGAAGGCGACGACGTCGTGCGTGCAGCCGTGGCCATCGAGCTCACGCACCTGTCCACGCTCTACCACGACGACGTCATGGACGAGGCGACGGTGCGCCGAGGCACCGAGGCGGCCAACCACCGGTGGGGGAACACGATCGCGATCCTCACCGGCGACTTCCTGTTCGCCCGCGCCTCCGAGCTGACCGCCGACCTCGGCACGGAGGCGACGAGGATCCTGGCGCGCACGATCGCGGTCCTGTGCGAGGGCCAGATCCGCGAGACGGTCGGACCGCCCGAGGGTGGCGACCTGCTGGCGCACTACCTGCGGGTCGTGACCGAGAAGACCGGGTCGCTGATCGCCACCGCGGGCCGGTTGGGCGCTCTGTTCGGGGGCGGGATCGCACCGGTCGTCGCCGACCTCACCCGGTACGCCGAGCTGTTCGGCGTGGCGTTCCAGCTGTCGGACGACATCCTCGACGTCACCAGCGACGCGGGCGAGTCGGGCAAGACACCCGGCACGGACCTGCGCGAGGGCATCCTGTCCCTCCCCGTCGTCCTTGCCGCCACCGCCGACCCGCCGGTCTACGCGCAGATCCGCGGCGACCTGTCCGACGACGCGGCGTTCGCGGCCGCCCTGGCCGCGCTCCGCGGGTCGCCGGCCATCGGCGCGGCCCGGGAGATGACAGCTCGTTGGGCCGACCAGGCGCGGTCAGCGCTGGACCGGCTGCCGGACGGCGCGCCCCGGGCGGCGCTCGCCGCCCTCTGCGACCTCGTCGTCACCCGTACCGGCTGAGGGGTCCGCTCAGTCGGTTCCGGCGACGCCGACGAGGTGGAAGACGCGGCTCGCGCCGCGGTACGGGTCGCGGCGGCTGGCCGCGAGCTCGACGGCGGCCGTGGCGGCGAGCCGCTGCGCGTCGCCGGGGTCGAGCGTGACGCCGGCGAACTCGAGCCAGTCGACGAACAGCCACACGCCGTACCAGGCCGCCGGCTCCACCCCGCGGTGCCGCAGCAGCTCGCTGATCTCCTCCACCGTGTCGGCGCGGCCGGGCACGCCCAGCACACCGATCTCGGTCCGCGCGTCGAACGACGCGAGCGCGTCGTCCCAGCGCTGCTCCATGGCGGCGCGCACGGCGGCCGCGTGAGCGTTGCCGGTCATGATCGACACGATGCCGCCGGGCGCGGTGCATCGGCACACGTTGTCGACCAGCGGCTCCGGATCGTCGACGTAGGTCAGGACGCCGTGGCACAGGACGGCGTCGAAACGCCGGCCCCCCACTACCTCGGCCGCGCGCTCGCCGTCGCCCTGCACGAGGTGCACCCGGCCCGACGTGCCCTCCGGCAGGTTCAGTAGTCGCGCGCGCGCCTTGTCGAGCATCGCGGCGGACGGGTCGAGGACCGTCACCTCGTAGCCGGCCTCCGCCAGCGGGAACGACTGGTTCCCCGCACCGCCGCCGACGTCGAGGACCGCCGCGGGCGGTGGCGGCAGGTGCGCCATCAGGTGATGGTGCAGGACGTAGGTGCGGACGTACCCCTTCACCGTGGCGTACGCGTCGTCGACGAACCGGTCGGCGAGCCCCGCCCACCGATCCTCGGCCGGCTGCGTCACCGAAACCGGCCGGTCGTCAGGCGACGGACCAGGTGTCGTTGCCGGTGAGCAGCTGGGTCAGCATCGCATCGGTGTCACCGGCGGCGCGCTCGCGGGCCGCCGCGATCTGGTCGACCAGCATCCCGTCGTAGGTGGGCCGCTCGACCGAGCGGAAGACGCCGATCGGTGTCGGCGTGGTCAGCCGCGACAGTGCGAAGGCGTACGACGGGTCCTCGCGGTGCGCGTCGTGGACGATCGCGTCCGGGGACTCCGGGTCGTCGACGAGTGCCAGCTCCCCGTCCGGGCCGCGGACGACGGACTGCACCGACGAGCGCAGCGGCTCGCCGTGTTCCATGCGGATCGTCGCCGCGTCGCGGGTGTCGCTGTCCTTGAGCACCTCGAACGCGTTGTCGTTGAAGATGTTGCAGTTCTGGTAGATCTCGACGAATGCGCTGCCGCGGTGCGCGGCGGCCGCGTTCAGCACCGACGTGAGGTGCTTGCGGTCGGAGTCGATCGAGCGCGCGACGAACGTCGCCTCGGCACCGAGCACCAGCGAGGTGGGGTTGAACGGGTTGTCCAGCGAGCCCATCGGCGTCGACTTGGTGATCTTGCCGAGCTCGGACGTGGGCGAGTACTGCCCCTTGGTCAGCCCGTAGATCCGGTTGTTGAACAGCAGCATGGTCAGGTTCACGTTGCGGCGCAGCGCGTGCATCAGGTGGTTGCCACCGATCGACAGGGCGTCGCCGTCGCCGGTCACCACGAAGATCTTCAGGTCCGGACGGGCGATCGCCAGTCCCGTCGCGATCGTCGGCGCCCGACCGTGGATCGAGTGCATGCCGTAGGTGTCGACGTAGTACGGGAACCGGGACGAGCAGCCGATACCGGAGATGAACACGACCTTCTCGCGCGGGATGCCGAGCTCGGGCAAGAACGCCTGGACCGCGGACAGGATGGCGTAGTCGCCGCACCCCGGGCACCAGCGCACCTCCTGGTCGGAGGTGAAGTCCTTCTTGGTCAGCTGCAGGTCGACCGTCATGCCGTGCTCCTCGTCCTCGCGAACCGGTGTCCCGCTGTCCCGCTCATAGCAGCCCCTCGATCGCGTCGGTGAGCTCGGCGGCCGTGAACGGCAGCCCGCGCACCTGGTTGTAGCCCACCGCGTCGACGAGGTACGTGCCGCGGATCAGCAGTGCGAGCTGGCCGAGGTTCATCTCGGGGATCAGCACCTTGCGGTAGCGCCGCAGGACGTCGCCGGTGTTCTCGGGGAACGGCGCCAGGTAGCGCAGGTGGGCCTGGGCCACCTTCTTGCCGCTCTGGCGCAGCCCGTCGATCGCTGCCGCGATCGGGCCGTACGTCGACCCCCACCCCAGCACCAGCACGGTGGCCTCGCCGCTCGGGTCGTCGACCTCCAGCGGCGGGATCGACCGGGCGATGCCGGCCACCTTCGCCGCCCGCAGCCGCACCATCGTGTCGTGGTTGGTGGGGTCGTAGCTGATGTTGCCGGTGCGGTCGGCCTTCTCCAGCCCGCCGATCCGGTGCTCGAGGCCCGGGGTGCCGGGCACGGCCCACGGCCGGGCCAGCGTCTCGGGGTCGCGCAGGTAGGGCAGGAACGTCCCGTCCTCGCCGTTGGGCCCGGTAGCGAACTGCGGGTCGACGGCGGGCAGGGCCTCGACGTCCGGGATGAGCCACGGCTCCGACCCGTTGGCGAGGTAGCCGTCCGAGAGCAGGAACACCGGCGTCCGGTAGGTCACGGCGATGCGGACCGCCTCGAACGCCGCGTCGAAGCAGTCGCTGGGCGATCTCGGGGCGACGACCGGTACGGGCGACTCGCCGTTGCGGCCCAGCACGGCCTGGAACAGGTCGGCCTGCTCGGTCTTGGTCGGCAGGCCGGTGGACGGCCCACCCCGCTGCACGTCGACGACGACGAGCGGGAGCTCGAGGGCAACGGCGAGGCCGATCGCCTCGGTCTTGAGCGCCACGCCCGGGCCCGACGTGGTGGTCAGCCCGAGCGCGCCGCCGAACGACGCCCCGATCGCCGCGCCGACGCCGGCGATCTCGTCCTCGGCCTGGAAGGTCTTCACGCCGAACCGCTTCAGGCCGGCCAGCGTGTGCAGGATGTCGGACGCCGGCGTGATGGGGTACGAGCCGAGGAACAGCTCGAGGCCGGCGCGCTGCGTCGCGGCGACCAGACCGTACGCGAGGGCGACGTTGCCGCTGATGTTGCGGTAGAGCCCGGCGGGCATCTTCGCCGGGGCGACCTCGTAGGAGACCGCGAACGTCTCGGTCGTCTCGCCGTACGACCAGCCCGCCTCGAACGCCGTGATGTTGGCCTTCGCCAGCTCGGGCTTGGTCGCGAACTTGGTCTCGATGAAGGCCAGCGTCCGTTCGCGCGGGCGGTTGTAGAGCCACGACATCAGCCCCAGCGCGAACATGTTCTTGGCGCGCTCGGCGTCCTTCTTGCCCAGGCCCGATCCCTCCAGCGCCCCGACGGTGAGCGACGTGAGCGGCACCTCGTGGACCTGGTACGACTCGAGCGTGCCGTCCTCGCGCGGGTCGGTCGCGTACCCGACCTTGGCGAGGTTGCGTTTGGTGAACTCGTCGGTGTTGAGGACGATCGTGGCGCCGCGCGGGGTGATCGGCAGCTGCGACTTGAGTGCCGCAGGGTTCATCGCCACCAGCACGTCCGGCCGGTCGCCGGCGGTCAGGACCTTGGAGTCGGCGAACTGGAGCTGGAAGGCGGAGACGCCCGGGACGGTGCCGGCGGGCGCGCGGATCTCGGCGGGGAAGTCCGGGAAGGTCGCGATGTCGTTGCCCAGGGTGGCGGTCTCCGCGGTGAACCGCTCACCGGTGAGCTGCATACCGTCGCCGCTGTCGCCGGCGAACCGGATCACGACCCGGGAGACGATCTCGACCGGCTTCTCCGATGTGGTCACGCACTGCCTCTTCTCGGGCGGACGGGGCCCGCGCCGGTACCGGCGGTCGGAGCGACGCCACGGCAGCGCGTTCGACCGGCCAATACCACAGATCGCGGCGAGCATGAGTTTAGCGACCGCGGCGGTCGTGATACCTGCGGGTCTTGTGGTACTCGTCACGAAAGTTGCCGCCCGGCGCCGCGTTAGCCTCGCAGACGTGCCTGGGCCGGAGATGACGCGCCCGGTCCTGTTCCGGGGCCGGCGGCTGCGGCTCGAGGTGGTCGAGGTCGGGCTGGCCTGCTGCGCGGTCGAGATCGCCGCGGCCGTCCACGCCTTTCCGGACGTGCTGGCGCGTGCGGACGCCGCGGCGTCACCCGACGTCCACGTCCTCGTGGTCAGCGGCACGGTTGCGACCGCGCAGGCGCAGGCGGTCCGGGCCCGGTACGACGCGCTGCCCGAACCGCGCGCGGTGTTGTCGTACGGCGCGTGCGCGAACACCGGCGGCCCGTACTGGGACTCGTACGCGGTGGTGCCCGGAGTCGACACGCTCGTTCCCGTCGACGTCTACGTGCCCGGCTGCCCGCCGCGGCCGGAGGCGTTGCTGGACGGCTTGCGGCTCCTCGAGGAGCGGCTGGCCGAGCGCACGGCCGGGAGTACGGCGTGAACCTTGCCGGCGTCGGGACCGTGACCGACGAGTTCGGCGCCGTCGTCGTCGAGGTGCCGCGCGACGGCTGGCTGGCCGCGGTGACACGGGCGCGAGCCGCGGGGCTGACGTACTTCGACATGCTCACGGCCGTCGACGACGGCGACGTTTTCACGGTCGTCGCCTACCTGTGGTCGCCCGGCGACCGCGACGGCGCCCTGCTGCGCACGACCGTGCCCCGCGACGACCCGGTGCTGGCGTCGGTCACGCCCGTGTTCGCCGGCGCGGACTGGCACGAGCGCGAGACCGCGGAGATGTACGGGCTGTCCTTCGCCGGGCATCCGCGCCCGGGGCCGCTCCTGCTGCCGGACCCGGTGGGCGCGGCCGGGTCGGCTCACCCGCTGCGCAAGGACACCCCGCTGCGACGGCGCGAGGACATCCCCTGGCCCGGGTCGGTGGAGCCGTGAACGAGATCCCGAACCGTTCGCGCGGCACGATCGCGCTGCTCGAGGAGAACTGCACGGTCTGCATGCTGTGTGTGCGCGAGTGCCCCGACTGGTGCATCGAGATCGACGCGCACGCCGAGGAGCGGGAGCCGCCCGGCGGCGGCCGGACGCGCACGACCCACGTGCTCGACGGCTTCCGGATCGACTTCGGGCTCTGCTTCTACTGCGGCATCTGCGTGGAGGTGTGCCCGTTCGACGCGCTGTTCTGGTCGCCGGCCTACGACGGTGCGGCCACCTCGCGAGACGGTCTCGTGCGTGACCGCGACCTGCTGCGCGAGGCGCTCGCAGCCGTGCCCCCGCCGCCCGCCCACGAGCCCCAGGGCGAGCCGGCGCGAGAGCTGCGCCGCGGCCGGTGAGCCTGCTTGCCGTGATCGACCGGCGTACCGTTCAATGCTTCGCGGGAACGTGCGGTGCCCCTCCGTGCGTTGTGCCCACACGCGGCGCGCCGCCTCCGTGCGCGCCAGAAGGATGAGGGACGTGCACACCCACTCGAGCTTCGGCAACGGTCTGAAGACGGCAGCGCTGCTGGGCCTGTTGTCGGCGCTGATCCTGATCGCCGGCGGCATCTTCGGCGGGTCACAGGGCTTGATCATCGCGCTGGTCATCGCGCTGGCGATGAACGCGTTCTCGTACTTCTTCTCGGAGAAGCTCGCGCTGCGGTCGATGCGCGCCTACCCGGTCACCGAGGCCGAGCAGCCGCGCCTCTACGCCATCGTCAACGAGCTGGCGCAGGCCAACCACATGCCGATGCCCGCGCTCTACCTGTCCCCGACGCAGTCACCGAACGCGTTCGCGACCGGACGCAACCCGCGCCACGCGGCGGTCTGCTGCACCGAGGGGATCATGGCGATGATGGACGATCGCGAGCTGCGAGGGGTCCTCGGCCACGAGATCAGCCACGTGCGCAACCGCGACATCCTGATCAGCTCGGTCGCCGGCACGCTCGCCGCGATCATCGTCTACATCGCCCATTTCGCCCAGTTCGCCGCATTCTTCGGGGGTATGGGCGGCAACCGCAACGAGCGCGACGGCGGCATCTTCGGCGTGCTGGCGCTCGCGATCCTGGGTCCGATCGCCGCCACGCTGGTCCAGCTGGCGATCAGCCGCAGCCGCGAGTACCAGGCCGACGCCTCGGGCGCGCGGGTGACCGGCGACCCGCTGGCCCTGGCCAGTGCCCTCCGCAAGCTGGAGCGCGGCACGCAGGCCGCGCCCCTGGCGCAGACCGCCCAGCTGGCACCGACCTCGTCGCTGATGATCGCCAACCCGTTCCGGGGCGGCGGTGTGGGCAACCTGTTCTCGACACACCCGCCGATGGACGAGCGGATCAAGCGCCTCGAGGCCATGGCCGGCCGGCCGCTGGTCTGACCGGCGCTGCCCTCACCCCGATCTGCGTACCGTCCCCTCATGGGTGGTCAGACGAGCGCGGCTCGTGACAGGAACTGCCGCACCCGTGCCTACCGCGACGGGCAGCTCGTCGCCGAGGGGTTCGACCCGACACGGATCAGCGACCACCTCGGCGACCCGGACACGGTCGTCTGGTACGACCTGTGTGAACCCGACGCCGCGGACCTCGCCGTCGTGGCGGAGGAGTTCGGCCTCTCGCCCCTGGCGGTGGAGGACGCACTGACCGAGCGGCAGCGGCCGAAGGTCGACCACTACGACGACCACTTGTTCCTGTCGCTGTATGCGATGCGCCTCGACGACGCGGACGACCTGCGCTCGTCGGAGCTCGCGGTCTTCGTCTCCCCCCGGTTCCTGGTGACCGTGCGCAAGGACGGTCACTTCGACATGGACCGGGTGGTACGGGCCTGGGACGCGGCCAAGGACCTCACCGGGTCCGGGGCCGGCTTCCTGCTCTGGGGGCTGCTCGACGTGATCGTCGACAGCCACTTCGCCGTGGCGCAGGACCTCGACGAACGCCTCGACTCGCTCGAGGACCTGCTGTTCGACGACGCGCAGGACACGATGCAGGACGTGCACCGGCGCTCGTACGCGCTGCGCAAGGCGCTGGTGCAGATGCGCCGACTGGTGACGCCGATGCGCGAGGTCCTGAACACGTTGATGCGCCGAGAGGGGGGTCTGGTCGACGCGCAGATGGCGCCCTACTACCAGGACGTCTACGACCACGTGCTGCGCGCGTCCGAATGGACCGACAGCCTCCGCGACCTGGTGACGACCATCACCGAGACCAACCTGACGGTGCAGGGCAACCGGCTCAACGAGATCATGAAGAAGCTGACCTCGTACGCCGCGGTCATCGCTGTCCCGACGGCGGTCACCGGCTACTTCGGCCAGAACGTGCCCTATCCCGGGTTCGGGACGGAGGCCGGCTTCATCGGGTCGATCGTCGTCATGCTCGTGATCGCCGGCGTCCTGTGGTTGCTGTTCCGGGCCAAGGGCTGGCTCTAACCGGTGTTCGACTCGATCACCCAGGCGCTGACCGGCGCCTGGTGGGCGTACCCACTCATCCTGGCGGTGTGTCTGGGGGATGCCGTCCTGCCGCTCCTGCCGAGCGAGACCATCGTCGTGACGGGTGGCGTCCTGTCGGCGCAAGGGGTGATGTACCTCTCGCTCGTCATTGCCTTCGGGGCCGTCGGCGCCCTCCTCGGTGACCTCATCAGCCACCTGATAGGACGCTTCGCGGGGCCGTGGGCGCGGCGGCGCCTGTTCCGGGGGGACCGCGCGCAGCGGACGCTGGCCTGGGCCGAGAAGGCCCTCGACGAGCGCGGTGCCTCGATCATCGTCCTCGGCCGGTTCGTGCCCGGCGGCCGCACCGCGGTCACCTTCATCTCCGGCGCGGTCGGGTACTCCACCCGCCGGTTCGTCGTGGTCGACGCCGTCGGCGCGCTCATCTGGGCCGGCTACGCAGCGCTTCTGGGCCGGATCGGCGGTAAGGCGTTCGAGGGCCGTACGGAGATCGCGCTTCTCGTCGCGTTCGCCCTGGCGCTCCTCGGCGCCGGGCTCATCGAGGGTGGCCGCACGCTCTGGTCCCGCCGGCGCGGCAAGGCCGGGACCGGCGGTCTACGGTGACGCCCGGCCCGCCCGGGGACTCCGGCGCGCCCCCCCGCCCGCGACCGACGGAGGTGCCCGTGCACGACCCCGACCTCTGGTCGGCGGATCGCCGTCCGCTGTCGGTCGTGGTCCTGGGCAACAGCGTGGCGTCTCTCGTCATGCCGCGCGAGGGGGCCACCGAGCAGGAGATGCGCACGGCCGCCAACTACCTCGCCGTTCTCGCCGACCACCTCACCGCGGCCGGCGTGCCGGTGCATCCGCACCTGGAGGCCGAGTGGTTCGGCTTCCTGCATCGGGCGACGCGGGACTTCCAACGCCGGGTGCGCAACCACAACCCGGACGTGCTGATCGTGCAGTTCGGACTGAACGAGATGCAGCCGTGGATCGTCCCGGTCGCGCTGATCAGGCACCTGCTGGTGCTCGGCTGGTCGGCCACGCGTACGTCCCGGGCCTACCGGAAGCGGGTCGCGACGCCGCTGTGGACGCGGGTGCGGCAGTTTCGGCGCTGGGCGTCGCCCCACGTCGGCACCCGCACCTGGCAGACGACGCCGCGCAGGTTTGCCGGGCACCTGGAGGCGCTGATCCGGATGGTGCGGGCGCAAGGACGTCCCCTCGTGCTCGTGCTGGACGTCAACGAACCGGGAGCGGTCCTCGAGCACTTCCTGCCGGGCATGCACGAGCGGCACGCCGTCTTCCAACGGACCATCGCCGACGTCGTGCGCTCCTTCGCGAGCGACGACGTCCGCATGGTCCCGTGCGCCCGCATCTGCGCCGAGACGGGCCCGGTCGCGCTGCCGGACGGCATGCACATGTCGTCGGCCGCGCACGCGGCCGTGGGGGCGGCACTGGCTGCGGAGATCCGCGCGTGGCTGGGGACCGGCCGGTAGCGCGCTCCCACTCGACGGAAGGTGCGCCCCGCGGGGTTCGTGCACCACACCTACCGGTAGTTGGTGAACTGGAGGGCGACGTCGAGGTCCTTGGCCTTGAGCATCGCGATGACCGACTGCAGGTCGTCCTTCTTCTTGCCGAGCACCCGCAGCTGGTCGCCCTGGATCTGGGCCTGCACGCCTTTGGGCCCCTCGGCCCGGATCAGCTTGGCCAGCTCCTTGGCCTTGTCGTCGGCAATGCCGTTGCGGATACCGACGGTCAGCCGGAACTCCTTGCCCGACTGCTTCGGCTCGCCAGCCTCGATCGACTTCAGCGAGACCTGGCGCTTGACCAGCTTCTCCTTGAACACCTCCAGGACGGCCGCGGCCCGCTCCTCGCTGGTCGCCGAGATCGCCACGCTCTCGTTCCCCGCCCAGGCGATCGAGGCGCCGGTCCCCTTGAAGTCGTAGCGCTGGCCGACCTCCTTGGCCGCCTGGTTGAGCGCGTTGTCGACTTCCTGCCGGTCGACCTTGCTGACGATGTCGAAGGAGGGATCTGCCACGTCGTACATCCTCTCGTTCAGCGATCGGCTGCGCGAGCGCGCACAACCGACCGCTATCCTCACTCCTCGCGCGAACGGCCAGGCGGGTTGCCCGAGTGGCCAAAGGGAGCGGACTGTAAATCCGTCGGCTCAGCCTACGAAGGTTCGAATCCTTCACCCGCCACGCGCGCCGGGAGCCGGTCCCTCGCGAGGGGCCGGCTCCCGCGCCTGTGTCAGGCTCGTCACGTGCAGCAGCGACGCCGAGTCCGGCGCCCGCGTCCCTCCGGCCGCGTCGCCGTCGTGCTCTCGGTGGTCGCGGCCGCGGTCGGCTCCCTGGCCGCGCCGTCCGTCGCGGCCCCCCGCCTGTCTGCTCCGCCCACACCCGCCCAGTGCCTGACCGCCACCGGGGGGCGGTGCCTGACCCCTGCCATGCTCGCGACGGCCTACGACCTGAACGGACTGCATGCGCGGGGCATCACCGGCGCCGGGGTGACGATCGGCATCGTCGACTCGTTCGGGTCGCCCACCCTGGCGCACGACCTCGCGGTGTACGACGCGCAGTACCACCTGCCGCCGGTCGACCTGCACGTGATCAGCCCGGTCGGCCAGCCGCCGCCGTTCGACGCGAGCGACCAGGACATGGTCGGCTGGGCGGCCGAGACGACCCTGGACGTCGAGGTCGCGCACAGCGTGGCGCCCGGCGCCGCCATCCTCGTGATCGAGACGCCCACGTCGGAAACCGAGGGACTGCAAGGGTTTCCGGAGATCCTGCGGGCGGAGAACGATGTTCTGACCTCACACCGGGTGGACGTCCTCTCGCAGTCTTTCGCGGCCACCGAGCAGACCTTCACCGGCGCGGCGCAGATCCGGGCGCTCTCGGCCGAGGTCTACCCGCGCGCCCGGACGCTCGGGATCACCGTGCTGTCCTCGTCGGGCGACAACGGACCGACCGACGTCCATCTCGACCAGCACACCTTGTACGACACGCGCGTCGTCGACTGGCCGGCGACCGACCCGCTCGTCACGTCGGTCGGCGGTACCCGCCTCGACCTCGGTGCCGACGGCTCCCGCGAGGCTCCCGACGCGGCCTGGGGCGGTGCCCAGGGTGCTGGTGGCGGCGGCCTGAGCTCTGTCTTCCCCCGTCCCCCGTACCAGGACTCGGTCGCGTCCGTGGTTGGCGATCACCGGGGCATCCCGGACATCTCGATGGACGCGTCCAGCGCGTCCGGAGTGATCACGTACGGGTCGTACGACGGCGGCGGCTGGTCCGTCGGCGGAGGCACGAGCCAGGCGGCGCCGATCCTTGCCGGGATCGTGGCCCTCGCCGACCAGCTGGCACACGCCCGCGTGGGATTCCTGAACGACGCCCTGTACGGAACCCTGGTGCGGTCCCCGACCGGCGGCATCGTGGACATCACCCACGGGTCCAACGACCTCACCACCGGCACCACGGTGCCCGGGTACGCGGCTGTGCCCGGTTACGACCTCGCGACGGGCCTCGGCACGGTCGACGGCGGGAAGTTCGTGCCCGCGCTGGTCGCCGCGACGGCCGGCCAGCAGACGCCCCTCGCAAGTGCGCGCGGCGGAACCACGCCAACGGATGCGTCGCTGGCGCCGGCGACCCGCCCGGCCGCGCCCGTGCACACGGAGGCGGCGGGGGCGCACGGGGGCGGCCAGGGCGCGGGCTGGGTGGTGATCGGCGCGGTGGCTCTGCTCGCGGTGGCGATCGGCGTGGGCCTCGCGCTGCGCCGGCGGTGGACCCGCTGATGTCGGATGCGGTCCGCGGTGACCGAGCCGTACGCTAGATTTGCCCGGCGCTGTCGGAGCCTCCTGCGGGAGGCGCGGCGAGTGTCGACCAGCCCCCTTAGCTCAGTCGGCAGAGCGTCTCCATGGTAAGGAGAAGGTCTACGGTTCGATTCCGTAAGGGGGCTCGGGGCGAAGCGGTGTAGCTCAGTAGGCAGAGCAAGCGGCTCATAATCGCTGTGTCGCCGGTTCGAGTCCGGCCACCGCTACACTTTGTCGGCGGGGCCGCTGCTGCGGCGCCGCCGGCTCGCCGACTGCGCGAGCGCACCCGATCTGTCGAAAGCGAGTTCTCCCGTGGCCGCCACCGATGTCCGCCCGAAGATCACCATGGCGTGTCAGGAGTGCAAGAACCGCAACTACATCACGCGCAAGAACCGGCGCAACGACCCCGACCGCATCGCGCTGTCGAAGTACTGCCCGTTCTGCCGCCGGCACACCGAGCACCGCGAGACGCGCTAGCGCATCGAGCCATGAGTGCAGAGGCGCGCTAGACGATGCCGCTCAACCGGGAGTTCATCGGGCGGGAGTACCCGTCCTCCGGTGTCTATGAGGTGGCGCGAGAGAAGATCCGCGACTTCGCGCTGGCCATCGGGGACCGCAACCCTGTCTACCTCGACCCGGACGCTGCGCGGGCGGCGGGTCATCCCGACGTCATCGCTCCGCCGACCTTTCTGACCGTGCTGGGGTTCCGGTTCGCCGGCGACGGTCCGATCGCCGACCCGGCGCTCGGCCTGAACTACGCGCTGGTGGTGCACGGCGAGCAGCGCTTCACCGCGCACCGCCCCGTGCGAGCCGGCGACCGCCTGGTCAGCACCAACGTCGTCGACGACATCCGGGACGCCGGTCGCAACGAGCTGATCCTCACCCGTACCGAGGTCGTGACCGAGGACGGCGAGAAGGTGGCCACCCTGCACGGCACGATCGTCAGCCGCGGCACCGCGGCGCCGAGGGAGTCCTGATGCGCGCGTTCGCGGACGTCACCGTGGGCGAGGTGATCCCGGACGTCACGTTCCCCGTCCAGCGCGTGAACTTGATCCAGTACGCAGGAGCCTCCGGCGACGCCAACATCATCCACTGGAACGAGCGGGTGGCGAAGGCGGTCGGCCTGCCGAACGTCATCGCCCATGGCATGCTCACGATGGCCGAGGCCGGCCGGGTCGTGACGGACTGGGTGGGCGATCCGGGAGCCGTCCTCGAGTACGGCGTGCGCTTCTCCAAGCCGGTGGTGGTGCCGGACGACGACGAAGGCGCCTCGCTGGTCGTGGGCGGGCGGGTCGAGTCCGTCGACCCCGAGGCGCGCACCGCCACGGTGGTGCTCACCGCGAAGGTCGGCACCGACGTCGTGCTCCAGGGGGCCCGCGCCGTCGTCCGACTCGCCTGACGTGCGGTCCGGCGACCGGGCCGCGTTGCGCCAGTCCCGATGACCCCACTTGCCGCGTAGTCCGCGGCATGGTCACTGCCACCGTGCTGGCCCTCAGCGCCGCCGTGCTGCACGCCACCTGGAACCTGGTCCTGAAGCGCAGCCACGACCGGGACGCGGCCTTCTGGGCGATCGTCCTGATCGGAGCGGTCATCTCCGTTCCGGTGCTCTTCGCCACCGGCCTGCCGGGGCTGCGGACGCTGCCGTACCTCGCCGGCTCGGCCACGGTCCAGGTCGCCTACGTCGCCGGGCTGGCGCGGGCGTACACCCACGGTGACTTCTCGCTCGCGTACCCGGTGGCGCGCGGCACCGGAGCGCTCGGCGCCGCGCTGATCGGCGCGTGGGCCCTCGAGGAGCACCTGCCCGGCCCTGCCTGGGCCGGCGTCGCCGTCGTCGCGGCCTCGCTGGTCCTGCTCGTCCGCCGGGGCGCGAGTGCCGCGTCGCTCGGGTGGGCGTTCGCGACGGGGGCGGCCATCGCCGGCTACAGCGTCATCGACGCCGCCGGGAGCCGGCGCGCAGCGTCCGGTCTCGGCTACGGGTTGGCCATCGAGGTGGCGACCGGCGTCACGGTGTCGGTGGCCGGCCTCGCGGCCGGCCGGACGGCGGCCATGATCGACGAGGTGCGCCGCCGCCCCTGGCCGCTGGCTACCGCCGGTGTGCTCCTGGCGACCGCGTACACGCTGGTGGTGACCGCCTTCCGGCTGGCGCCCGTCGGGTACGTCTCGGTGCTGCGCGAGTCGTCCGTGCTCGTCGGTGCGCTGCTCGGCTGGCTCCTGCTCCGGGAGCGCTTCGGGTCACGGCGCGCCCTGAGCTCGGCGGTCATGGTCGTGGGCCTGGCGCTGCTCGTCGCCTGTGCCTGACGTCGGGGCGCGCGGTGACCGTCAGCGGGCCTCGGCGAGCAGATCCGACACCCGACCGACGCCCTTCTCGAGGTCCTCGTCGGACAGGGCGTACGACAGGCGGAAGTGGCCCGGTGCGCCGAACGCCTCGCCCGGGACGACGGCGACGTCGGCCTCGTCGAGCACCAGCTCGGCCAGCTCGGCGCTGCTCGTGGGAGTGCGGCCGCGGATCGTCCGGCCGAGCACGTCCTGCACCGACGGGAAGCAGTAGAAGGCCCCGTCCGGTTCGGGGCAGGTCACGCCCGGTGTCGCGGACAGCAGGCGGTGCATGGTGCGCCGGCGGCGGTCGAAGGCCGCACGCATCATGCCGACCGCCGCGAGGTCGCCGCTGACCGCGGCCAGCGCGGCGGCCTGTGCGACGTTCGACACGTTCGACGTCGCATGGGACTGGAGGTTGGTCGCGGCCTTCACCACGTCGCTCGGCCCGATGAGCCAGCCGACCCGCCAACCGGTCATCGCGTACGTCTTCGCGACGCCGTTGAGCACCACGCAGCGGTCCGCGATCTCGGGCACGAGAACCGGGAGCGACGAGAAGTGCGCCTCGCCGTAGACCAGGTGCTCGTAGATCTCGTCGGTCACCACCCAGATGCCGGCCTCGTGGGCCCAGCGGCCGATGGCGGCGACCTCGTCCGGAGTGTGCACGGCGCCGGTCGGGTTCGACGGCGAGCAGAACAGCAGCACCTTGGTGCGCGGGGTCCGGGCCTCCTCCAGCTGCTCGACGGTGACGCGGTAGCCCTGCTCGGCGGTCGTCGGCACGCTGACGGGGACGCCGCCGGCCAGACGGACCGACTCGGGATAGGTGGTCCACCACGGCGCCGGCAGCAGCACCTCGTCGCCCGGGTCGAGCAGCGCCGCGAACGCCTCGTAGACCGCCTGCTTGCCGCCGTTGGTGATGAGCACGTCGGTCGCCGCCACCGTGAGCGCCGAGTCGCGCAGTGTCTTCGCGGCCACCGCCGCGCGCAGCTCCGGCAGGCCGGCGGCGGGGGTGTAGTGGTGCATCTTCGGGTCGCGGCACGCCGCCTCCGCCGCCGCGACGATGTGGTCGGGTGTGGGGAAGTCCGGTTCACCCGCGCCGAACCCGATCACGTCCCGCCCGGCCGCCTTCAGCGCCTTGGCCTTGGCATCCACGGCCAGCGTGGCCGACTCGGCGATGCCGCCGACGCGACGAGAGATGCGGGCAGGGGTCACGGGCGCAGACGTCATGGCTCCATCGTCCCATCCGGATGACCGGCCGGTCGCGGCGTTTCCCACCCGGCCCCGGGAGCTGTCCCGGGTCGTGAGCGGACGGCCCGTTCGGCCCGACGGCCCGCGAACGAGGCTCCGGGTCGTACACTGACGTCTCCGGGTCGAAGCGGCCCTGCCTCGGCGCGCCCGTACCCCGGTCGTTCCTGGGTGGAGCCACGGCCCGGGGGCCGAGGGGCGTGGCTCAATTGGCAGAGCACCGGTCTCCAAAACCGGCGGTTGGAGGTTCGAGTCCTCTCGCCCCTGCAACACCGGTGCCCGCACCCGCGCCGCCGGAGCCAGAGCAGCGACAGTCAACGAGAGGAACACCGTGTCCGTGGAGTCGGAAGCCCCCGGCAGCGCCGGCCAGCGCTCCCGCGACGACCGGTCCCGCAACCCGCTGGTGCGGATGCGTACGTACTACCGGGAGGTCGTCGCCGAGCTGCGGAAGGTCATCTACCCGACGCGCTCGGAGCTGGTGACCTACACGATCGTCGTGGTCGTCTTCGTCGCGGCGATGGTGGCCATCATCTCGGGCTTCGACCTCGGGTTCACCCACCTCGACCTGCTGGTCTTCGGCTGACCCGTCCCCCGACCCCGCGCCCCTTCGAGCAGTGAAGACAGGAATCCCACGCGTGTCCGACATCAACGACGAGAGCTACGACCCGGGTGCCGAGCCGGGCGGCGAGACGACCTACACCTCGCCGGTCCCGCCTGCGGACGCCGGCGTGGAGGACCCGTCCGGTCTGGCGGTCGACAGTCCGGTCAGCCCGGGAGAGCTCGAGCAGGACGACCCGGACGCCGGGCTGGACCACGAGCCGCCGCCGGCAGAGGAGACCGCCGTGACGGTCGTCGCGGAGGACGTGTCCGACCAGGCTGGCGCCGAGTCCGAGGCCATCGAGCCCGAGGGCGTGGAGCCTGATGCCGATGCGGACGCGCTCGTGGCGGCCGCCGACGGCACCGACGCCTCGACCCTGGCCGCCGAGATCGACGCGACCGTCGACGAGGCGCTGGTCGACGCCGACGAGGAGCTGGACCCGGTCGAGGAGATGCGGGCCAAGCTCGCGGCGATGCCGGGAGACTGGTACGTCGTCCACACCTACGCCGGCTACGAGAACCGGGTGAAGCAGAACATCGAGCAGCGCGCGACCTCGCTGAACATGGAGGACTTCGTGTTCGAGGTGGCCGTTCCCACCGAGACCGTCGTCGTGGTGAAGAACGGCAAGCGCCAGACCGTGGAGCAGAAGAAGTTCCCGGGCTACGTCTACGTCTGCATGGAGCTCACCGACGAGTCCTGGTCGATGGTCCGCAACACCCCCAACGTGACCGGGTTCGTGGGAATGACCAACCGGCCCGTCCCGCTCTCGCTCGCCGAGGTGGCCTCCGTCCTCGCCGAGCCGGCGCAGCCGAAGCGGGTCCTGGCGACGGCCGGCGCGGGCGGGGCCTCCGGCGGGGGCGGCGGCACGGCCGCAGCCGGGCCCGTCGTCGACTTCGCCGTCGGCGAGTCGGTCACGGTCATGGACGGGCCGTTCGCCTCGCTACCGGCGACGATCACCGAGATCAACGCCGAGGGGCAGCGGCTGAAGGTGCTGGTGTCGATCTTTGGCCGCGAGACGCCCGTCGAGCTGAAGTTCAGCGACGTGGCGAAGATCTGAGCGCCGTTCGCCTTCGTCCTCCCCGTCCGTCACACTGACCTGGGTCGCAACGCGTGCGCTGCGCCCCGCCTTCGAGTCCACGACAGCCTAGGAAAGATTCGAGATGCCTCCGAAGAAGAAGCTCGCCGCGATCATCAAGCTCCAGATCCAGGCGGGTGCCGCAACCCCGGCCCCACCCGTCGGCCCGGCGCTGGGTCAGCACGGCGTGAACATCATGGACTTCTGCAAGGCGTACAACGCCGCCACCGAGGGCCAGCGGGGATCGGTCGTACCGGTCGAGATCAGCGTCTACGAGGACCGGTCGTTCGACTTCGTCACCAAGACGCCGCCCGCGGCGCGCATGATCCTCAAGGCGGCGAACCTCGACAAGGGCAGCTCGACCCCGCACTCGGTCAAGGCGGGCTCCATCTCCCGGGCCAAGGTGCGCGAGATCGCGGAGACGAAGATGAAGGACCTCAATGCGGTCGACCTCGATGCCGCTGAGAAGATCATTGCCGGCACCGCCCGCTCCATGGGCGTGACGGTCACCGACTGACGGCCGCGAGACCGCCGCCGTACCACCCGTGGGAGGGCCGACCCGGCCCGCTGACCACCTGCGGACGACACTCGTCCGCCCGACCAGGGAGAAACCGTGAAGCGCAGCAAGGCCTACCGCGCGGCCGCCGAGAAGCTGGACCCGACCGCGATCTACTCACCGCTCGAGGCCGTTCGCCTCGCGCAGCAGACGTCCACCACGTCCTACGACGCCACCGTCGAGGTCGCCCTGCGGCTCGGCGTCGACCCGCGCAAGGCCGACCAGATGGTCCGCGGCACGGTCAGCCTGCCGCACGGAACCGGCAAGACCGCCCGGGTCATCGTGTTCGCGGCGGGCGAGAAGGCCGCCGAGGCCGAAGCGGCCGGCGCCGATGCGGTGGGGGCCGACGACCTCATCGAGCGCGTGTCCGGCGGATGGGTGGACTTCGACGCCGCGATCGCGACGCCCGACCAGATGAGCAAGGTGGGCCGGATCGCGCGAGTCCTCGGCCCGCGGGGCCTGATGCCCAACCCGAAGACGGGGACGGTCACCAACGACGTCGCCAAGGCGATCGGGGACATCAAGGGCGGGAAGATCAACTTTCGCGTCGACAAGCAGTCGAACCTGCACTTCGTGATCGGGAAGGTCAGCTTCGCCGACACGGCGCTGGTGGAGAACTATGCGGCTGCGCTCGACGAGATCATGAGGGCCAAGCCGTCGGCGGCCAAGGGCCGCTACCTGCGCAAGGTGGTCGTGTCGACGACCATGGGCCCGGGCATCCCGGTCGATCCCAACCGGCTGCGCAACCTCACCGAGGAGGAGCCGGCGGCCGTCTGAGCCGGCGGCGGTCCCGCCGCACCGTCCTGGTAGACTCTGCCTGCACGTTCCTGCAACACCCACCACCCCAGACCGCCGGTCGTCCCCTCGGGGACCGAAGGCCCGCTCCGCCGGGCGTCCCGCGCAGGTGCCGTGGCCCGCTTCGGCCTTCGGGCCGGTCCGACGCCCCGTGTGCCCTGTGCGCCGGGGCGTTCGTCGTGTCCGGGCCCCCGGCGTCGCCGTGACACCGAGCCCGGGAGGAGATCCGTGCCGAACGCGGAGAAGACCGCCGCCGTCGCCGAGATCGCAGAGTCGTTCCGTGGCGCCAGCGCGGCGCTGCTGACCGAGTACCGCGGCCTGTCCGTCAGCGAGATCACCGAGTTGCGCCGTGCCCTCGGCGCCGGCACGCAGTACGCGGTGGTCAAGAACACCCTCACGAAGCTCGCCGCGCAGGACGCGGGAGTCACCGGAATCGACGAGCTGCTGGCCGGCCCCACGGCCATCGCGTTCGTGAGCGGCGACCCCGTCGAGGCAGCCAAGGGCCTGCGCGACTTCGCCACGGCGCACCCGATGCTCGTCGTCAAGGGCGGCGTGCTCGACGGCAAACCGCTGTCGCCGGGCGAGATCGCTCGGCTCGCGGACCTCGAGTCGCGGGAGGTGCTGCTGGCCCAGCTCGCCGGCGCGCTCCAGGCCTCACTCTCCCAGGCCGTCGGACTGTTCGCGGCGCCGCTCGCGCAGGCCGCTCGCGCGCTCGGGGCGCTCGAGGCGCAGCGACAGGCGGAGCCGGCGGTCGACGAGGCGGCCTCTGCCGAGGCCGTGGGCAGCGAGCCCGCACCCGATGCTGCCGACGAGGCGCCGGCCGAGCCCGCGTCCGAGCAGGCCAGCGCCGAGCCTTCGGAAGCCGTCGACGCGGTCGCCGACGCGGTCGCCCCGCAACCCGAACCGTCCAGCGAGGCGGGGACCGACTAGCACCAGATCGGTCACCGCGCGCGCGGTCGACCTTCGTACGTCAGCAGCACCACACGATCCGAATCGGAAGGAAACAGCCACCATGGCGAAGCTCAGCACCGACGAGCTGCTCGACGCGTTCAAGGAGATGACCCTCCTCGAGCTGTCCGAGTTCGTGAAGCAGTTCGAGGACACCTTCGGCGTCACGGCGGCCGCACCGGTCGCCGTCGCGGCCGCACCGGCGGCCGGCGGTGGCGCTGCCGCCGCCGATGCCCCGGCCGAGCAGGAGGAGTTCGACGTCATCCTCGAGGCCGCCGGCGGCGGCAAGATCGGTGTCATCAAGGAGGTGCGCTCGCTCACCAGCCTGGGTCTGAAGGAGGCCAAGGACCTGGTCGACGGTGCGCCGAAGCCGGTCCTGGAGAAGGTCAACAAGGAGACCGCCGACAAGGCGAAGGCCGCCCTCGAAGGTGCAGGCGCCACCGTCACCGTCAAGTAACGGCGCCGCCTGCGCGATCCGTCCGGATCGTCCCGAAGCCCCGGTACGCCCTGCGCGACCGGGGCTTCGGCATGTCCGGCCCCCGAGAGCCGACCGGGCACGCAGCAACGGCTCCGCAGCGTGACTTCTGGGGCGACCGTTCGTTACCGACAGGTAGCGGCGTAGGCGCGTCACCCGGAACCGGACAGAACGCCCTCCGAACTTCGCCTAGTGTGCAGACCGTCACACGACGTAGGGCCCGCCCTGCGACCGCAGCCGGCGACCGGCCCGACACGGACGAGGTGGACAGATGGGTGTCGAGATCCGGGTCGAGGGACTGACCAAGCGGTTCGGCCGCCAGGTCATCTGGGAAGACGTGTCCTTCACGATCCCGACCGACGAGATCTCGGTCCTGCTCGGTCCGTCCGGAACCGGCAAGTCCGTGTTCCTCAAGTGCCTGATCGGCCTGCTCAAGCCGAACGCCGGCTCGATCTTCATCGACGATCGCGACATCACCAAGATGAAGGAGAGCCAGCTCTACGAGACCCGCAAGCTGTTCGGTGTCCTGTTCCAGGACGGTGCGCTGTTCGGTTCGCAGACGCTGTACGACAACATCGCCTTCCCGCTGCGCGAGCACACCAAGAAGCGGGAGGGCGAGATCAAGGCCATCGTCATGGAGAAGATCGAGATGGTCGGTCTCCTCGGTGCGGAGGGCAAGCTCCCGGGCGAGATCTCCGGCGGCATGCGCAAGCGCGCCGGCCTGGCCCGGGCCCTGGTCCTCGACCCTCAGATCATCCTGTGTGACGAACCCGACTCGGGACTCGACCCGGTCCGCACGGCCTTCCTCAACCAGCTGATCGTCGACCTGAACCAGCAGAATGCGGCAACGTTCCTCATCGTCACCCACGACATCAACACCGCTCGCACCCTGCCGGACAACATTGGTTTGCTCTACCGCCGTCACCTGGCCATGTTCGGCCCACGGCTGCAGCTGCTCACCAGCGCCGAGCCGGTCGTACGCCAGTTCCTCAACGGCCGTCAGGAGGGGCCGATCGGCATGGCCGAGGAGAAGGACGCCGCGCTGCTGGAGCAGGAGGCCAAGGCCGGCGGGAGCGCGCCGGACCTGCCGCCCCTGACGCCGCAGTTGCTGCCGTCCGACGGCAACGGACGGCCCACGCAGCTGGGTCCCCTGCTGGCGCACTCGATCCCCGTGGAGGATCTGCGGCAGATCATGAACGACGTCGTGGACGGAAAGTCCGACGGTGGCGACGTCTTCGTCCGTGACGGCCGTGGCGAGATCATCGGGGGCGACCGGTTGTCGATCATCGTGCGCGCCAACCGGGGTGGCGTGGGGGAGCCGGCCGTGTCCCCCACGGCCCGGCGCGGGCCTGAGGCGGAGCCCCGGCGCGGGCACGGCACGGCGACGACGGCGGTCCTCGAGCGGGTGGACGCGGACTCCGAGGACGACGACGGGGAGGGCGTGCGCGCGATCCCCCCTGCACGGCGGCCGCGGATGACCGCCGCCGAGTCGGCCGCCGCCAAGGCGGCCGAGCGGGCGTCCGCGGACAAGGCGCGACCCAGGAAGGCCCGGTCGGCCACGGCGCGGTCCGCGCAGGCGAAGACGGCCCCGTCCACCACACGTCAGACCAAGCGCGGCGCCGGGCACGGTGAGGAGTGAGCGCGTTTCCGATCGGTGCGCTCCGGCAGACCGGCAGCTTCTTCGCCCTGTCGCTGGACACCACGCGAGCGCTGTTCAAGCGCCCGTTCCAGGCGGCGGAGTTCGTCCAGCAGGCCTGGTTCATCGCCAGCGTCACGATCATCCCCACGATGCTGGTGTCGATCCCGTTCGGCGCGGTCATCGCCCTCCAGCTGGGCAATCTGGCAACCCAGGTCGGTGCCCAGTCGTTCACCGGGGCCGCGGCCGTGCTGGCGATCGTTCGCGAGGCAGGCCCCATCGTCACCGCGCTCCTGATCGCCGGCGCCGGCGGATCGGCCATCTGCGCGGACCTGGGAGCGCGCACCATTCGCGAGGAGATCGACGCCATGGAGGTGCTCGGAATCTCCCCGATCCAGCGTCTCGTCGTCCCGCGTGTCCTCGCCTGCGTCTTCGTCGCCCTGCTGTTGAACGGTCTGGTCAGCGTGGTCGGTGTCGTCGGCGGCTACGTCTTCAACGTGATCATCCAGCACGGCACGCCCGGCGCGTACCTCGCGTCGTTCACGGCGCTGGCCCAGGTGGCGGACCTGTTCGCCGGCGAGTTCAAGGCCTTGATCTTCGGCCTGATCGCCGGCATGGTCGCGTGCTACCGCGGGCTGAACCCGAAGGGCGGCCCGAAGGGCGTCGGTGACGCGGTGAACCAGTCGGTGATCATCACATTCCTGCTGCTGTTCCTCGTGAACACGATCATCACCGTCATCTACTTCCAGGTCGTCCCGCCGAAGGCCGTCTGATGGCAGCCACCGGCACGCTTCCGCGCCCGCTTCGGGTGCCGGTCCGGGTCGGCCAGGCCGTCGGCTCCGGCGTCGGATCCGTGCTCGACCGTGCCGGGGACCAGATGTCGTTCTACGGGCGCAGCCTCGGCTGGACGTACAAGACGCTGCTGCATTACAAGAAGGAGGTCGTCCGCCTGATCGCCGAGGTCTCCCTCGGCAGCGGCTCGCTCGCGGTGATCGGCGGCACGGTCGGGGTCATCGTGTTCCTGACCTTCTTCACCGGCGCCGAGGTGGGGCTCGAGGGCTACCAGGGCTTGCAGCAGATCGGCATCGCGAAGTTCGCCGGGTTCATCTCGGCGTACTTCAACACCCGGGAGATCTCCCCGATCGTCGCCGGCCTCGCGCTATCGGCAACCGTCGGCGCCGGCTTCACCGCCACGCTCGGCGCGATGCGCGTCAACGAGGAGATCGACGCGCTCGAGGTGATGGGCATCCCGTCGCTGCCCTATCTCGTCACCACGCGCATCATCGCCGGCCTGATCGGGGTGATCCCGCTCTACGTGTTCGGGCTCCTCGCCAGCTATCTCGCGACGCGGCTGATCGTGGTCGACTTCTATCACCAGTCATCGGGGACCTACGACAACGCGTTCCACGAGTTCCTGCCGCCGACGGACGTCGTCTACAGCTTCATCAAGGTGCTGGTGTTCGCGGTCGTGATCATGCTGATCCACTGTTACTACGGCTACACCGCCGCCGGCGGCCCGGCGGGCGTGGGTGTGGCCGTCGGTCGCGCGGTGCGGACCTCGCTGGTCGCCATCAACGTGATCGACTTCTTCCTGTCCCTCGCGATCTGGGGCACCAACGCGACCGTGCGGATAGCGGGCTAGGGACACCCATGTCTCGGATCGCAACCGTCCGCCACCGCAGCCTGGGGGTGTTGCTGCTGGTGGTCATCGTCGGCCTTGTCTACCTGACGATCCTGATCTACGGGAAGGCCTTCACGTCGTTCGTCGACGTGACGCTCGAGGCGGGCTGCCAGCCGCCGGCGACCGCGCCGCCGCAGTCCGGCGCGAGCACTACCGAGACGGCCGCCGCGACCACGCCGGTCACCCAGCCCGACGGCTGCGTGCCGGCGACCACCCAGAACCAGAACGCCGGGCACCAGATAGACCAGAACTCGGACGTCAAGCTGCGCGGCATCCTCGTCGGCTCGGTCAAGAGCATCACGACGAACGGCAACGGTGCCGACATCCACCTGCGGCTCGACCCCGGCAAGGTGCGGGACATCCCCCGCAACGTCAGCGCGGAGATCATCCCCAAGACCCTGTTCGGTGAGAAGTACGTCAACCTCGTCATCCCGCAGGGGGAGGGCCTGAACACCCCGCGCATCCAGGCGGGCGACGTGATCCGGCAGTCGACGACCTCGCTCGAGATCGAGCAGGTGTTCAACGACCTGCTGCCGCTCCTGCAGACGCTCCAGCCGGTCCAGCTGAACATGACCCTGTCCAACCTGGCCATCGCCCTGCAGGGCCGGGGGAACGAGCTCGGTCAGAACCTCGCCATGACCGACAGCTACATCGGCGCCCTGAACCCGGACCTGCCCAACATCGAGACCGACATCACCGGCATGCAGGAGCTGGCGAACAACCTGAACCAGGCGACGCCCGACGTGCTCGCCGACTTCCGCCAGTTCTCGCTCAACGCACGCACGCTCGTGCAGAAGGGCAGCGTCTTCGCGAACTTCCTCACCGGTACGCGGGGCTTCGCCGACATCGCGACGAGCATCCTGCAGCAGAACGAGCAGAACATCGTGGCCCTGTCGGTGGACAACCAGGCGACCCTCGCACTGCTCGCGCAGTACTCACCGGAGTTCCCCTGCCTGCTGCAGGGCTTCGTCACCAACGAGGGCCTGCTGTCGCAGGCGTTCCAGCCACACAACTCCGGTCCGGCGCCGGACAACATCGCGGGCCTGCACCTGAACCTGACGATCTCCGCGGGCAACAACCCCGCCGACCAGGACAAGGACGGCTCGAACCAGCTGCAGCCACCGGCGTACACGGCCAAGGACTTCATCGACTACAGCATCCTCACCGACAACCGGGCGTACCCCAACCCCGGCAGCTTCCACCTGCCGGTCGAGGGCTCCAACCAGACGGTGTCCGGACCGTGCTTCGGGCTGCCGAAGGCGCTCCCGAACCCGATCGCGCTCTTCCCCCCGACCAACAAGAACGACCCCAACTACCAGCCGGCGAGCGGATCGTCCTCGGCCGCGCAGACCAACGCGGAGAACTCCTCGGCGATGAGCCTGGCCCGCGTGCTAGCGGCCCCGGCGCTGGGCGTGCCCTCGAACGACGTGTCCGAGCTGGCCGAGCTCATGATCGCGCCGCAGATCGCCGGGACCACGGTGCACGCGTCATGAACGGCAAGACGCTGCGCGCGACGATCTATCTCTCGGTCTTCACGGTCATCACGGTCTTCTTGACCTACGTGCTGGCAGTCACGATCGAGAACGGCAGCGTGGGGAGCACGCGGACGTACCGCGCTGCCTTCACCGACACGACCAGCCTGCTCACCGGCGACGACGTGCGGATCGCGGGGGTACGCGTAGGCCAGATCAAGAGCATCAAGCTCATCGAGCCGCACAGCAAGGACGCGAGCCTCTGCAGGCCCGCCGGCGCGACGACCACGCAGTATCCGACGACGTGCTCGCTGGTGACCTTCGGACTGGACAAGAGCATCCCGCTGGCGACCGACGCGACCGCGGAGCTGAAGTACCTGAACCTGGTCGGGCAGCGCTACCTCGACATCCAGGAGACCCCGGGGCCGGTGCACGTGCTGCCGAAGGGCGGCCTGATTCCGATCAACCAGACCACGCCGGCGCTCGACCTGACCGTGCTGTTCGACGGCTTCCGGCCGTTGTTCCAGGCCCTCGACCCGGAAGCCACCAACCAGCTCTCCTACGAGATCGTCGCGGCGCTGCAAGGTGAGGGTGGAACCCTCGAGTCCCTGCTCGCCAGCACGGGGCAGCTCTCGAACACGATCGCCACCCAGGACGCGGCGATCGGCTCGCTGATCACCAACCTGAGCGGCGTCCTCGGCACCGTCGACGCGCGCGACAACGAGCTGACCAACCTCGTCGACCAGCTGCAACGGCTCACCACCGGGCTGGCCGGCGACCGGGATGCCATCGCCTCGTCCCTGTCGAACGTCAACCTCCTTGCCGTCAGTACGACCAAGCTGCTGGAGTCGATCCGGCCTGCGCTCCCGGCCGACCTGGAGCAGCTGTCCGGAGTCGCACACACATTGGCGACGACGAACGTCACCGTGAACGGTCAGCAGCAGAACCAGCTGGACAACTTCTTGAACTACTTCCCGTCGAAGATCGACACGATCACGCGGACCGCGACGTACGGGGGGTACTTCAACTTCTACCTGTGCCAGGCGAACATCGTCGTCTCGCCCTCGACGACGGTGTCGCTCACCAACAACAACACCAAGGCGTGCGCGCCGTGACCCAGTTCCGTGAGCGCAACCCGATCCCGATCGCGATCATCGGGATCGCGGTGGTGATCGTGCTCATCCTGATCGCGTTCAACGCGAACAAGATCTCGTTCATCCCCGGTGGTGGCGGCCACACGGTGAAGGCGTACTTCCAGGAGTCGAGCAACCTCCAACACGACGACGACGTCCGGATCGCGGGCATCAAGGTCGGAACGGTCGACACGGTCAAACTCGCCATGTTCGACGAGAACGGCACGCCCACGCAGGTCGCCGAGGTCGTGATGACCGTCGACAAGGGCGTGCACCTGTCCGCGGACAGCATGGCCGACATCAAGATCAAGACATTGCTGGGCGCGATGTACGTCGACATCACTCCCGGAACGTCGAGCGCGAAGCTCTCCAAGCCCATCAACGCGACCGCGCCGTCGCACACGCCACTCATCGTCACGGACGCCTTCGAGGGGCTGGCGACCCGCGTCGACAAGATCGACACGAGCCAGCTGGCCGCGGCGTTCACGACGTTGTCGCAGGACTTCGCGAACACGCCCGACGAGGTCTCGTCCACGCTCAAGGGCCTGGCCGCCGTCAGTCAGACGATCGCCTCGCGCGACGCCGAGCTGCACACCCTCCTGACGCACGCCCAGGGTGTGACGACCGCGCTGGCCTCCCGCGACCAGCAGGTCAGCGAGATCATCCGCGACGGGCAGACGGTGCTGGCCCTGGTCAACCAGCAGCGCGACGTGATCCACCAGCTGCTGGTGAACTCGGTCACCCTCTCCCAGCAGCTGTCCGCGCTCGTCGCCGAGAACCAGGCGCAGCTCGGGCCGGCCCTGACGAACCTCAAGGCGACGCTGGCCATCCTGACCAAGGACCAGACCCAGCTCGACTCGGCGATCTACCTCCTGGCCCCGTTCATCCGCGACTTCGGCAACACCCTCGGCAACGGCAAGTGGTTCGACGGGGTCGTCATCAATCTCAACTCCCTCGGTAAGGCCGGCTGCTTCAACGTGGGATCGACGGGAACCGGCAACGCACCGGCGGGGTGCTACTGATGCGCGCCTGGATCAGCGACCACGCCCGCCCGCTGTCGGCGGGGCTGACCGTCGTCGTCCTGGGGATCGCGGTGCTCGTCTACTTCCTGGCCACCGGCAACACGAAGATGAAGCACCTCACCGTCTACTTCCCGTCCACGATCGGCATCTACACCGGCTCCAGCGTCCGCGTGCTGGGCGTGCCGGTGGGCACGGTCGACTCCGTGACGCCGCTCGGGACGACGGTCAAGGTGACCTTGTCGTACAAGGCCAGCGTGCCGGTGCCGGCGTCCGCGGGAGTGGCGCAGGTGACGCCGTCGGTCGTGTCCGACCGTTACCTCCAGCTGGTCCCCGGCTACACCGGAGGCCCGCTTCTCGCCGACCACGCGGTCATTCAGGAGGACAAGACCGAGGTGCCGGTCGAGCTCGACCAGATCTTCGGCAGCCTCAACGACCTCAACGTGGCGCTCGGACCGAACGGTGCCAACAAGACCGGCGCCCTCGCCCAGCTGATCGACGTGGGGGCGGCGAACCTGAAGGGCAACGGTGCGCAGTTCAACGCGACGCTGAAGGGCTTCGCCGGGGCGATCAACACGCTCTCGAACTCTCGCGACGCGCTGTTCGGCACCCTCACCTCGCTGCAGCAGTTCACGACCACGCTCGCGAACGACGACGCCGGCGTGCGCACGATCAACGGCCAGCTCGATCAGGTGTCTGCCCAGCTGGCGGGCGAGCGGCAGGACCTCGGGCAGGCGCTGGCCTACCTCGCGACGGCGCTGGGGCAGGTGCAGTCGTTCGTCGCCGACAACCGCGACAACCTGACCAGCGACATCCACGCCCTCACCACGGTCACCAGCGGGCTGGTCTCGCAGCAGCAGGCGATCAAGGAGGTTCTCGACGAGGCCCCGCCGGCGCTCTACAACCTGGTGCTGACCTTCAACCCGTCGGTGAAGACCTGCGACCTGTCGGGCGCCACCTGCTCGTACGGTGCGCTCGTCACCCGCACCAACAACCTGGACAACCCGACCGGGTTCCTGTGTCAGCTGCTGACCTCGGCGATCAACGCGGGAAGCCTGAGCAGCGCGTGCGCCGCGCTGCTCGGCAACGTGCCCCCGGCGCCGTCGGGTCCGACGCTTCCGTCTCCCACCGCGCCGCCGACCCTGCCGCAGCTGCCCACCGGCGGCCTGGTCGGCGGCCTGCTGGGTGGCATCGGTAAGGCCTTCGGAGGGTCGGGGTCTTCGTCGAGCACCACGTCACCCGGCACGTCCGGCTCGTCGGGCGGCGGCCTCTTGGGCAACCTGCTGACAGGCGGCGCGCGATGAGGCGGGGCTGGCGCCGCCGGACCCTGGCGGCCACCGCCGGTGTTGCTGCGCTGCTCGTGACCACGGCCGGCTGCGGCTTCCACGGCCTGTACGGCGCGGACCTGCCGGGCAGCGTCGGCGGCCCGCTGTCAGGCGACAAGACCTACGACGTGACGGCGTGGTTCTACACCGACCCGGGCAGTGTCCGGGGCGGTGTGCTCGGCCTGGTGCCGCAGTCCTCCGTGCGCGTGAACGACGTGGTGGTCGGCACCGTCGAGCACATCAGCCTCGACGGGAGCCGGGACCTGCCCGGGTCCAACCCACCGCAGCGCGTCTACGCCGCCAAGGTCGACATGAGGGTCAAGACGTCGATCACGCTGCCGCGGAACACCGAGGCAGTCTTGCAGGAGACCAGCCTGCTCGGCGAGGAGTACGTCGCCCTGGTGCGCCCCACGCAGGCGGACATGAGCCGAACGCTGGCGCAGACGCACGTGATCACGGCCAGCACGTCGGACTACCCCAACGCCGAGCAGGTCTTCGGAGTCCTGGCGACGGTCTTGAACGGTGGAGGGCTGGAGAAGCTGCAGACGATCGACACCCAGCTCGCCGCCGCCCTGTCTGGACGCGAGGACCAGGTCCACGACGTGCTGGTCCAGCTGAACACGTTCGTGACCGGCCTGAACGGTGTCCGGACCCAGATCGCCGGCGCGATCAACGCCCTCGACACGCTCTCCGTCCAGCTCAACAAGCAGGACGCCACGATCGCGGCCGCCCTCGACGACCTGGGTCCCGGTCTCCAGGTGCTCGCCGACCAGCGGGCCAACCTCGTGTCCCTCTTGCAGGGCCTGTCGAACCTGGGCGTCATCACCAACAAGGTCGTCAACGCCAGCGCGGACGCGACCAAGGCCGACCTGATGGCGCTCGAGCCGGTCCTGACCGAGCTGAACAAGGCCGGTACGGCCCTCCCCGGCTCGCTGGACCTGCTGTTCACCCCCACGTTCCCGAAGAACACCACCAACGGCATCCACGCCGACGGCAACAACCTGATCCTCGACATCAACGCGTCCAGCGCCATCAGCGACCTGTGCACCGCAGCCCCGTCAGCCCTGGCCAGCGCCTGTTCGCAGCTGCAGAGCGCGCTCGGCCAGGTCACATCGGTGCTCGGCGGCAAGGGGCAGGCGGTCCGTCCCCCGGGGTCGCTCTCGAACCTGCTGAAGGGAGGGGCGCAGTGATCTCCCGCGTGGTGAAGATCCAGCTGGTGGTCTTCGTGATCATCGCATTCTTCGGGGTGGTCTACACCGGGTTCACGTACGTCGGCATCCGGTCCATCGGCCCCGTCCACTTCGCGCCGGGCGACTACACGATCCGGATGGAGCTGACCGACTCCGGCGGCATCTACACCAACGCTCCGGTCACCTACCGCGGCGTACAGGTCGGCCGGGTCGGAACGCTGCGCCTCGCGCCGAAGGAGAACCCGAACGGCGTCGAGGCGGACCTCCGCATCCACCACGGCACCAAGATCCCGATCGACACGATCGCCCAGGTGGCGAACCTGTCGGCGGTCGGCGAGCAGTACGTCAACCTGACCCCCCAGTCCGACGACGGGCCGTACTTCCGCCGTGACGGCAAGACCCGCGGCGTCGCGAGCGCGACGTACACGATCCCGGTGTCGAGGACGTCGATTCCGATCAGTGACGCGGTCCTGCTGCGCAACCTCGACAACACCGTGAACTCGGTCAACCGCAAGAACCTCGAGATCGTGATCTCCGAGCTGGGCAAGGCGTTCAACGACGCGGGTCCGGACCTCCAGACGCTCATCGACAGCGGCAACGCCCTGCTCACCAGCGCCCAGGCCGCGCTCCCGCAGACGCTGACGCTCATCAACGACGGCAAGACCGTGCTCGGCACCCAGCAGGCCGTCGAGGACGAGTTCCACGCCTGGGCGCACAACCTGAACCTGCTCTCGCAGCAGCTGGTCACCAGCGACCCGAACATCCGCGCCCTGCTCGACAACGGCGTCGTGAGCGCGCAGACGCTGCAGGGCCTGCTGCAGGACAACCAGCAGGCACTGCCCGTGCTGTTCGCCAACGTGGCCACGCTCAGCCAGATCCAGCAGGTGCGGCTCAACGGCCTGCACACGATCCTCGTCCTGTACCCGCTGCTGGAGTCGGGCGCGGCGACGGCGCTCGACCCGACGGACGGGTCCGGGCTCGCGACCGCCCAGTTCGCTGCGGCGACGACCATGGACCCCCCGGCCTGCAACGCGACCCAGGCATCCGGCTACCAGAGCACCACGCACCGTTCGGAGAACCCGAACAACACGGCGCAGACGGCACAGTCGACCGGGGTCCCGGCCTTCAACGGCTTCGGCGGAGCCGCGAACCTCAACACGATGTGCCTGGCGCCCGACCAGGCCCCCTCGCCCAACCAGCAGACGCCGCGCAGCAGCAACGGGGCGACCGACTACCGCGGCATGGCGACGGTGCCTCGCCCGGCCGGCGACAACACCGGCACGCAGGGCGGGGCCATCGGCACCAAGCCGGATCCGAACACGCCGAACTACTTCGTGGCGCCGTACGCGGCCAGCACGGGTCAGTTCCAGGTGAACGGGTCGTCCTACCGTCTTGGCACGACCGGTGCGCAGTCGGCGCTGTTCGGGGGCGACGCTCTGTCGTGGCTGCTCGTGTCGAGCACGTCAGACTGAGGCGATGAGGACGAGGGCGCGTGGTGACGGGTCCCGGCGGGGGAAACCGGCCGTGGAGGAGTCCGGCGAGGGGGTGGCCGCGGTGAGCCGGCGTCGGATCGTTCCCCACCCGCTGACCGCGCTGCTCGTACTCGTCCTGGCCGGTGTGGGCGTCCTGGTCTGGCTCTTCGTGACCCGCCCGACGACGAATGCGGGCCGCGCGGCCGATCAGCAGGCGCTGACCGCGGCACGCCAGACCTCGGTCAACAGCGCGAGCTACGACTACCGGAAGATCGACCAGCAGCTCAAGGTCATCGCGGGCGAGCTCACCGGTTCCGCGCTCACGCAGTTCAACGCCACGAAGGCCGACATCAAGTCGGCGGTGACCTCGCAGAAGACGGTGTCGTCGGCACAGGTGCTCGACTCGGCCATCGTCCCCAGCGCGGTGACCGGTCCGGGCGTGGTCCGTACGCTCGTCGCGCTCGACGTGACGTACGTCGTGAACGGTGGCCAGCCCCAAACCCAGCCGCAACTGCTGGAGATCGATATGGTGCCCGCGCCCGCTGGCGGCTGGGTGGCCGAGAACATCAGCCCGGTGACCCCGTCCGCATGACGACCGCATCCATCGCGGTCGCATCCGTCACGGTCGCATCCATGTCGACCGCGTCCATCACGACAGAGGAGCGCTGACCGTGCCCGACGACAGCTCGCAGCGCCCCGACGGCGTGGCTCCCGAGCACGACGTCGATCCGACGCAGGCGAATGCAGGAGCGGGGCAGACGCCCGGCGACGAGGACGAGCCGACGCGGTTCCGCGTGGCCGACACCGGGTGGCCACCGCCTGCCGCTGCGCCCGGTTCGGCGCTGCCCCGCCGTACGCCCGGGGCCAGCGGCGGGCCCGGCGGTGCCGCCGCTCCGGCCGCGGGCCCGGCCACCGACGGCGAGGCGGCGCCGCTCGCGTCGGCGACGCCCGCCCCTGCGACACCCGAGGGGTTCGCCGGACCACCGGTCGAGCCACCGGTCGAGCCACCGGTCGAGCCGGAGCCGACCGGGGTCACGTCCCCGCCCCTCGACGACGAGCCGTGGGCCGGGCTCCCCGCCCCCGGCCCTGACGTCCCGGCCGACGGCGGGGTGCCTCCGGTCGCGGCCGATCCGCCTTCGGCTGGGCCGCCCAGCCAAGGCGAGAGATCAGCGGCCGACCTGTCACCCTCGGCGGCGCCGGCCGCCGACGGTGCGCTGCACACGTCCGGGCGGCACCGCGGGCCACGCAGTCGTCGTGGCCGGCTGCGCAGCCGCGGCCGGCGGCGCCGGGGGGATGGCGATCCGGAGCCTGCGCCCCTCGGCGCAGACACCACGGCTGCTGATGCCGCCACCGGCGCCACCGAGGCCGGCGATGCGGGCCGCTCCGGCCTCGATGCTGGTACGGCCCCCGGCCTGGCCCGGACGTCGCTGCTGCGCACCTGGCCCGGCCTCCGCCTCGGCGCGCTGGCGCTCGCCGTGGTCGCCCTGATCGTCTTCGGGGTGCTCACGATCTACACGAGGCTGTGGCCCGGCCCGGCCGGCAACCCGTACACCAGCGCCTCGACCAAAGCGGCGGTCGCCGCGGCGACCGCGGTCGCCCCGCCGATCTTGTCGTACGACTACACGACGATCGACAAGAAGGCCGCCGCCGTCGCGCCGCTCCAGACCGCCACCTGCGCGCGCCAGTACCAACAGCTCATCGTCAGCGCCGTGAAGCCGCTCGCCGTCCAGAACAAGGCCACCCAGCAGGCCACGGTGCTCGCCGCCGGGGTCACCACCGCGAGCAAGGACGCGGTCACGGTGCTGGCCTTCATGCAGCTGACGAGCACCAACAGCGTGAAGACCGGCAAGGCGATCAACGAGGCGCAGATCTCGCTGTCGATGGTCAAGCAGCACGGCCGATGGCTGCTGGCCGGCACGTCGGCGAACGGCGCCGGCGGTGGCGGCGCCCCCTCCTGCGGCGGGGCGAGCCCGACCGGGAAGTGACCGCGCGCCATCGCCGCGCCCATGGACGGTCGTCCCCAGCCCCGGAGGTCGCCTTGACGGCAGGGGTCCGGTTCGGTTTCCTAGACCCGCGCCGGGGGCGTGACCGGTGGTCCGGTTCCGGGCGCCCCGGCTGGCCGCGGCCGTGGACAGCGGTGTAGCATCTAGCTACATTGCCCGTTTGCGCTGCCCACCTGATGCAGCCCGGCGCCGTAGGGTTTCGGTCCGGGTTTCTTCGTGTGCGCGCAGTTCGGCGGGCAGACCTCCCTGTTCATCCGCCGCCCGCCCGCGGTCCGCGACGCCTGCACGCGTTCGCGTCGGCCGCCTAGCCGCCTTCGCCCCGCCCCCGCCCGCCAGCACCCGCCCGACGCGGCTCGCGCCGCGCCAGCACCAGCGTCCCCACCCGTCCCTCGTGGATGACGCGCCTCGCCGGAAGGACCACCTTGGCCGCCTCACAGCGTGTCTCGTTCGCCAAGATCATCGAACCTCTGGAGGTGCCTGACCTCCTCGCTCTGCAGATCAGTAGTTTCGACTGGCTCGTCGGGAACGACGCGTTCGTCGAGCGCGCCACCGCGGCCGGCGACACCGAGCCGGTCTCGGGCCTGGCCGAGATGTTCGAGGAAATCTCGCCCATCGAGGACTTCGGGCAGACCATGTCGCTGTCGTTCCGCGACCACCGGTTCGAGCCGGTGAAGATGTCCGTCGAGGACTGCAAGGAGCGGGACCAGACCTACTCCGCGCCGCTGTTCGTGACCGCCGAGTTCATGAACAACACAACCGGCGAGATCAAGTCCCAGACCGTGTTCATGGGCGACTTCCCGATGATGACCGACAAGGGAACGTTCATCATCAACGGCACCGAGCGCGTGGTCGTCTCGCAGCTCGTGCGCTCGCCCGGCGTCTACTTCGACCGCTCGCTGGACAAGGCGACCGACAAGGACACGTACGGCGCCAAGGTGATCCCCAGCCGTGGCGCCTGGCTGGAGTTCGAGGTCGACAAGCGGGACACCGTCGGCGTGCGGATCGACCGCAAGCGCCGGCAGCCGGTGACCGTCCTGCTCAAGGCGCTGGGCTGGGAGGAGGAGCGGATCCGGGAGCGCTTCGCGGCGTACCCGTCGATGCTCGCGACGCTCGAGAAGGACCACACGACCTCGACCGACGACGCCTTGCTGGACATCTACCGCAAGCTGCGGCCGGGTGAGCCGCCGACGCCGGACGCGGCGCGGACCCTGCTGACCAACCTGTTCTTCAACAACAAGCGGTACGACCTGCAGAAGGTCGGCCGCTACAAGGTCAACAAGAAGTTGCAGCTCGATCCCGAGGGCCGCAGCCGCGTTCTTACCGAGGAGGATGTGCTCGCCACGATCGAGTACATCGTCAAGCTGCACGCGGGTGAGCCCGGGTACGAGGTCGACGACATCGACCACTTCGGCAACCGCCGGCTGCGAACCGTGGGCGAGCTGATCCAGGCCCAGATCCGCACCGGCCTGTCGCGCATGGAGCGGGTCGTCCGTGAGCGCATGACCACCCAGGACGTCGAGGCGATCACGCCGCAGACGCTCATCAACATCCGCCCGGTCGTGGCGGCGATCCGCGAGTTCTTCGGGACGAGCCAGAGCTCGCAGTTCATGGACCAGACCAACCCGCTGTCGAGCCTCACCCACCGCCGGCGCCTGTCGGCGCTCGGTCCTGGTGGCCTCTCGCGCGAGCGGGCGGGCTTCGAGGTCCGCGACGTGCACCCCAGCCACTACGGCCGCATGTGCCCGATCGAGACTCCGGAAGGCCCGAACATCGGCCTCATCGGCGCGCTGTCCACGTTCGCCCGCGTGAACCCGTTCGGGTTCGTGGAGACCCCGTACCGGAAGGTCGTGGCGGGGACCGTCACCGACCAGATCGACTACCTCACCGCCGACGAGGAGGACCGCCACGTCGTGGCGCAGGCCAACTCGCCGCTGACGAGCGACCAGCACTTCGCCGAGGACCGTGTCCTGGTCCGCACCAAGGGCGGCGAGGTCGACTACATCGCGCCGGACGACGTCGACTACATGGACGTCTCGCCGCGGCAGATGGTGTCGGTCGCGACCGCGATGATCCCGTTCCTCGAGCACGACGACGCCAACCGGGCGCTCATGGGCTCGAACATGCAGCGGCAGGCGGTGCCGCTGCTGCGCAGCGAGGCGCCGCTGGTCGGCACCGGCATGGAGGGCAAGGCGGCGCGCGACGCGGGAGAGGTCACGCTCGCGGAGAAGGCGGGCGTCGTCGAGGAGGTGTCGGCCGACTACATCACGGTCATGGCCGACGAGGACGGCTCGCGCCGCACGTACCGTCTCGCGAAGTTCCGCCGGTCCAACCAGGGCACCTGCATCAACCAGCGCCCGATCGTGGACGAGGGCGACCACATCGAGGTCGGGCAGGTCATCGCCGACGGTCCGAGCACGGACGACGGCGAGATGGCGCTCGGCAAGAACCTGCTCGTGGCGTTCATGCCGTGGGAGGGCCACAACTACGAGGACGCGATCATCCTGTCGCAGCGCCTCGTGCAGGACGACGTGCTCACCTCTATCCACATCGAGGAGCACGAGGTCGACGCCCGCGACACCAAGCTCGGCGCGGAGGAGATCACCAGGGACATCCCGAACGTCTCCGAGGAGGTCCTGGGCGACCTCGACGAGCGCGGCATCATCCGCATCGGCGCCGAGGTCGGGGCCGGGGACGTGCTGGTCGGCAAGGTCACGCCCAAGGGCGAGACCGAGCTCACCCCGGAGGAGCGCCTGCTGCGCGCGATCTTCGGCGAGAAGGCGCGCGAGGTGCGCGACACCTCGCTCAAGGTCCCGCACGGCGAGTCGGGCAAGGTCATCGGCGTCCGGGTGTTCTCCCGCGAGGACGGCGACGAGCTGGCGCCGGGCGTCAATGAGCTGGTTCGCGTCTACGTCGCCCAGAAGCGCAAGATCACCGACGGCGACAAGCTCGCCGGCCGGCACGGCAACAAGGGCGTCATCTCCCGCATCCTGCCGGTCGAGGACATGCCGTTCCTCGAGGACGGCACGCCGGTCGACGTCGTGCTCAACCCGCACGGCGTGCCGCGCCGCATGAACATCGGCCAGATCCTCGAGACCCACCTCGGGTGGGTCGCGAAGACCGGCTGGCAGGTGGAGGGCAACAAGGCCGGCTGGCAGAAGGCCCTCACCGACATCGGCGCCCATGAGGGCGCACCGGGAACCAACGTCGCCACGCCCGTCTTCGACGGCGCGCGCGAGGAGGAGATCGCCGGTCTGCTGTCGTCCACGCTGCCGAACCGCGACGGCGTGCAGCTGATCGGGGCGGACGGCAAGACCCGGCTGTTCGACGGCCGGACCGGCGAGCCGTTCCCCGACCCGGTCAGCGTCGGCTACATCTACATCCTGAAGCTGCTGCACCTGGTCGACGACAAGATCCACGCGCGGTCGACGGGCCCGTACTCGATGATCACGCAGCAGCCGCTGGGTGGGAAGGCGCAGTTCGGCGGCCAGCGGTTCGGGGAGATGGAGGTCTGGGCGATGCAGGCCTACGGCGCGGCGTACGCGCTCCAGGAGCTGCTGACCATCAAGTCCGACGACGTCCTGGGCCGCGTCAAGGTCTACGAGGCCATCGTCAAGGGCGAGAACATCCCCGAACCGGGCATCCCCGAGTCGTTCAAGGTGCTCATCAAGGAGATGCAGTCGCTCTGCCTGAACGTGGAGGTGCTGTCCTCGGACGGCTCCGCCATCGAGCTGCGCGACAGCGACGAGGACGTGTTCCGCGCCGCGGAGGAGCTGGGCATCGACCTGTCCCGTCGCGAGCCGAACACCGTCGAAGAGGTCTGACCCCAACGGGTCTCGCGGCGGCGGGACCCGTGGCCGCGGCAGGCCGCGACGAGCGTCACCAGCAACAGCAAGGACAACAGCAACAAGACCCGGGTAGGGAAAGAGGACACGTGCTCGACGTCAACTTCTTCGACGAGCTGCGCATCGGCCTGGCGACCGCGGAGGACATCCGTGCGTGGAGCCACGGCGAGGTGAAGAAGCCCGAGACCATCAACTACCGGACGCTGAAGCCGGAGAAGGACGGTCTGTTCTGCGAGAAGATCTTCGGCCCCACCCGTGACTGGGAGTGCTACTGCGGCAAGTACAAGCGCGTCCGGTTCAAGGGCATCATCTGCGAGCGCTGCGGCGTCGAGGTGACCCGGGCCAAGGTCCGTCGTGAGCGGATGGGCCACATCGAGCTTGCCGCTCCGGTCACCCACATCTGGTACTTCAAGGGCGTGCCGTCCCGGCTCGGCTACCTGCTCGACCTCGCGCCGAAGGACCTCGAGAAGATCATTTACTTCGCGGCGTACCTGATCACCACGGTGGACGACGCCAAGCGGCACGAGGACCTTCCGTCGCTGGAGGCACGCGTCGGCGTCGACCGCAAGCGGATCGAGGACACACGCGACGTCACCATCGAGAACCGGGCCAAGAAGCTCGAGGAGGACATCGCCGCGCTGGAGGCCGAGGGCGCCAAGGGGGACGCGAAGCGCAAGGTGCGCGACGCCGCCGAGCGCGAGATGAACCAGCTGCGTAACCGGGCTCAGCGCGAGCTCGACCGGCTGGAGCTGGTCCTGGACACGTTCCGCAAGCTCGAGCCGAAGAAGCTCATCGACGACGAGGCTCTCTACCGCGAGCTGCGGGAGCGCTTCGGCGACTACTTCACCGGCGGCATGGGCGCCGAGGCGCTGCAGCAGCTGATCGAGAACTTCGACCTCGACGCGGAGGCCGCATCCCTGCGCGAGACCATCGCGACCGGCAAGGGCCAGAAGAAGGCACGCGCCCTCAAGCGGCTGCGAGTGGTGGCTGCCTTCCTCAACACGAGCAACAGCCCGCGCGGCATGGTGCTGGACTGCGTCCCGGTCATCCCGCCGGACCTGCGCCCGATGGTGCAGCTCGACGGCGGCCGGTTCGCCACGTCGGACCTCAACGACCTCTACCGCCGGGTGATCAACCGCAACAACCGGCTCAAGCGGCTGCTGGACCTCGGCGCGCCGGACATCATCGTCAGCAACGAGAAGCGGATGCTGCAGGAGGCGGTCGACTCGCTGTTCGACAACGGCCGCCGCGGCCGCCCCGTGACCGGTCCGGGCAACCGCCCGCTCAAGTCGCTCTCGGACATGCTCAAGGGCAAGCAGGGCCGGTTCCGGCAGAACCTGCTCGGCAAGCGCGTCGACTACTCCGGCCGCTCGGTGATCGTCGTCGGTCCGCAGCTGCAGCTGCACCAGTGCGGCCTGCCGAAGCTGATGGCACTGGAGCTGTTCAAGCCGTTCGTCATGAAGCGGCTGGTGGACCTCAACCACGCCCAGAACATCAAGTCCGCCAAGCGGATGGTGGAGCGGGCGCGACCAGTGGTCTGGGACGTCCTCGAAGAGGTGATCACCGAGCATCCCGTCCTGCTGAACCGGGCGCCGACCCTCCACCGGCTCGGCATCCAGGCGTTCGAGCCGCAGCTGGTCGAGGGCAAGGCCATCCAGATCCACCCGCTCGTCTGCGGTGCGTTCAACGCCGACTTCGACGGTGACCAGATGGCCGTGCACCTGCCGCTGTCGGCGGAGGCGCAGGCCGAGGCCCGGATCCTCATGCTGTCCTCGAACAACATCCTGTCGCCGGCGTCCGGCCGGCCGATCGCCATGCCCGGCCAGGACATGGTCACCGGCCTGTACTACCTCACGACCGTCGTCGAGGACGCGCCGGGCAATGGGCGCGCGTTCTCCTCCACGGCGGAGGCACAGATGGCTCACGACCGGGGCGAGCTCGATGTGCGCGCGCCGATCGAGCTGCGTTTCCCGGCCGACGAGGGCGTCGTGCCGCCGGTCAACTTCGAGGCGCCCGAGGGCTGGGAGCCCGGCATGGCGTTCCGGCTCGCGACGACACTCGGTCGCGCCCTGCTGAACGAGACGTTGCCGGTGGACTACCCGGTCGTGAACCGGGTCGTCAACAAGCGCGAGCTCGGGCTGATCATCAATGACCTCGCCGAGCGCTATCCGATGGTGCAGGTCGCGGCCACCCTGGACGCGATCAAGGCGGCCGGCTTCCACTGGGCCACCCGCTCCGGCGCGACCGTCGCCATCGACGACGTCGCGAGCCCGCGGCGCAAGGCGGAGATCCTCGACGGGTACGAGAAGCAGGCGACCAACGTCGAGAAGCAGTTCGGCCGCGGCGTGATCACCGACGAGGAGCGCCGGCAGGAGCTCATCGAGATCTGGACCAAGGCGACGAACGAGGTCGCCCGGGAGATGGAGACGTCGTTCCCCGAGTTCAACCCGATCAAGATGATGGTCGACGCCGGCGGTGGCGGAAACATGACGCAGATCCGCCAGTTGGCCGGCATGCGCGGGCTGGTCGCGAACCCGAAGGGCGAGATCATCCCGCGCCCGATCAAGACCAACTTCCGTGAGGGCCTCACCGTCCTGGAGTACTTCATCTCCACCCACGGCGCCCGCAAGGGACTGGCGGACACCGCCTTGCGTACGGCCGACTCCGGTTACCTCACCCGGCGCCTGGTCGACGTGTCCCAGGACGTGATCATTCGCGAGGAGGACTGCGGCACCGACCGGGCGATCACGGTCAGGATCGCGCGGTCGAACCGGGACGGCGAGCTGACGAAGGACGCCTACACCGAGACGAGCGTGTGGTCCCGGACGCTGGCGGCGGACGTCGTCGTCGACGGCACCACCCTCGCGTCGGCGGGCCAGGACCTCGGCGACGTGATCATCGACGAGCTGATCGCCGCAGGTGTCGAGGAGCTCAAGGTGCGGTCGGTGCTGACCTGCGAGAGCCGCGTCGGCACCTGCGCCCTGTGCTACGGCCGGTCACTGGCCACCGGGCGCATGGTCGACGTGGGGGAGGCCGTGGGCATCATCGCGGCGCAGTCGATCGGCGAGCCGGGCACGCAGCTGACCATGCGGACCTTCCACACCGGCGGCGTCGCCGGCGAGGACATCACGCACGGCCTGCCGCGTGTGGTCGAGCTGTTCGAGGCGCGGGTGCCCAAGGGCAAGGCGCCGATCACCGAGCACGCCGGCCGCATCAAGGTCGAGGACACCGACAAGGCGCGCAAGATCAGCGTCATCCCGGACGACGGCAGCGAGCCCATGGAGTACGCCGTGCCGCGCCGCGCGCGCCTGCTCGTGTCGGAGGGCGACCACGTCGAGGTGGGTGAGCGTCTCATCGAGGGCGCCGTCGACCCGCACGACGTGCTGCGGATCCAGGGCCCGCGCGCGGTCCCGATCTTCCTGGTCGAACAGGTCCAGGAGGTCTACCGCTCGCAGGGCGTGCCGATCCACGACAAGCACATCGAGACGATCATCCGGCAGATGCTCAAGCGGGTCACGATCCTCGAGAGCGGCGACAGCGACATGCTGCCGGGCGAGCTCGTCGAGCGCACCTCGTTCGAGAGCCGCAACCGGACGGTCGTCGAGAACGGAGGGCAGCCGGCCGCGGGCCGCTCGGTGCTCATGGGCATCACCAAGGCCTCGCTGGCGACCGACTCGTGGTTGTCGGCGGCGTCGTTCCAGGAGACGACCCGCGTCCTCACCGACGCGGCCATGAACTCCCGGCGCGACAACCTGCTGGGGCTCAAGGAGAACGTCATCCTGGGCAAGCTCATCCCGGCCGGTACGGGCATGCCGCGCTACCGCTCGATCCGGGTGGAGCCGACGGAGGAGGCCCGCGCGCAGGCCTACCAGTTCACGACGTACGAGGAGCCCGGCTACGGCTTCGGGTCGTCGACCGGCGCGGCCGTGCCGCTCGACGACTACGACTACGGGTCCTACCGCCCCTAGCCCGCACCGCGCAGGCAGGGCCGTCCGGAATGATCCGGGCGGCCCTGCCTGCGTTCGGGCTCGTCACAGCGCGGCGCGGAGCGCGCGGAAGATGCGGGTCAGGTCGGCCTGCTGGTAGTGGGCGTTCAGCCCGCTCGGGTTGGGCAGCGCCCACAGCCGCGCCCCGCCGGCGCTCGTCTGTTGCTCGCCGACGGCCGCGCGTCGGTCGTCCCAGGCCAGTCGGTACGCGCCGATCCCGAGGACTGCCACGACGTGCGGTTCGAAGCGGGCCGCGAGCCCTTCCAGCCGCCGCCGCCCGGAGCGGACCTCGTCGGCGGCCAGCTCGTCGGCGCGGGCGGTGGCGCGAGGCACCAGGTTGGTGATCCCGATGCCCGCCTCGCGCAGGACGTGGGTCTCGCTCGGGTGCAGCCGCCTCGGCGTGAACCCCGCCTCGTACAGGGTCGGCCAGAGCCGGTTGCTCGGTCGGGCGAAGTGGTAGCCGGCCACGCCGGACCACAGCGACGGGTTGATCCCGCACAGCAGCAGGCGCATGCCCGGATACGCCAGGTCGGGCACCGTACGCCCGTAGGCCGCGGTCAGCTCGGACCGGCTCGGTGGCCGCTCCGGGCGACGCCCTCGCGGCGGACATGGCCCCACGGGATGATCCTCGCGCAGCCGGCAGGCTGGTCAGCGGCGGCAGCAGTCCCGGCCCACCTCGGGACGCGGGGCTCATGCGTCCGGGACGGCGGGTACGGCACGGTCCGGCCATGGAACTCACCTCCGTATGCAGCCTCCGTCGTGTCGCAGCGGCCGCCGCCCTGGCCATCGCGGCCGTCGTGGCGGCCGGCTGCGGCAGCAACCACGACGCCGCGAGCAACCCGTCCTCGAGCGCCCCAGCCGCGCACCCGACGAGCACCCTCGACGTGCAGGCGCTCGACTACTCGTACCGCATCTCCGGGTCACCGCACGCGGGCCTGATCTCGATGACGTTCTCCAACCACGGCAAGTACGCCCACGAGATGGGCGTGTCCAAGCTCAAGCCCGGCGCGACGCTCGCGCAGGTGACCGCCGCCCTGGCCGCCCCGGACGGCGAGGAGGCCGCCACGAAGCTGATCGACGACCCGGACGCCGAGTACCCGGTGCCGTCGATCGTCGGGCCAGGGCTGTCGGTGACGGTGGTCTCCCACCTCGACGCGGGCCACTACGTCGTCGTCTGCTTCCTGCCCGGCCCCGACGGCATGCCCCACGTGGCCATGGGCATGATCGGCGAGTTCACCGTCGATCCCGCGCCCAGCACCCTTCAGCCACCGCACGCCGACGGCACGGTGGTGCTGACCGACGCGGGCATCACCCTGCCGGCGGGCTTCGCGTCCGGGGGGACGTTCGCGGTCCGCAACACCGGGACGTCCGAGCACGACTTCAGCGTCGCCCGGCTGAAGACGGCGGGGACGCTCGAGCAGTACTTCGGCTGCGTGTCGGGCAGCTTCGAGAAGTCCACCCCCGTCGACAGCTGCCCGGGCACGCTCGCCGGAGGCGTCGAGGGGCTGGACCCCGGTGCGACCGCGTACGTCACGATGCACCTGGCATCCGGGCAGTACGGGTACGTGTCCACGGCCGGTGACGGCAAGGACTTCGCGGCCGGGCTGCACGGCGAGTTCGCGGTCGCCTGACCGGGACACCGGACGTCCAGCGGACTCGCTGACAGCCGCCACGGGAGATGCTTCCATGGTCGCCGTGACGACACTGGGGGCGGTCGGCGCGGCTCCGCGCCGACCGCCGGCCAGGCGTCTGACCAGCGATGCGCGCAGCATCCGCGTCGCTGCCGGGGCTCTCGCGGGCGTCGCTGTCGCCCTCGCGGCTGTCGCCATCGGGCTGCACCTGCACAATGGCGACAGCGAGCTGACCGGGTGGTGGTACGGGAACGCCGCCCTGACGCTCACGCTGGCCGTGCCCGCTTACCTGATCGCGACCCGGCGGCCGGCCAACCCCGTCGGCTGGCTGTTGTGCGCCGCGTGCCTGACCGAGGCACTGTGTGCCGCCGGACGCGAGTACTTGGTGTTCGGGCTGCTCGGGGGACACGCTCCCGGCTGGTTGTGGACGGGGTGGTTCACCGACTCCCTCTACATCCCGGCGATCGTCACGCTCCCGCTGACACTCATGCTCTTCCCGGACGGCCGGGCGGTCTCCCCGCGCTTCCGCGCGCTCGTCCCCGTTCTCTGTCTCGCCGGTGCGGTCGGCTGGGCGTCGTACCTGTTCACTGCGGACACCGCGCAGGTACGCGGTCACCAACTCGCGAACCCGGCCGGACATCTGCTGCCGCAGGCGCTCGTCACCGGCGCCTTCGCCGTCGCCATGCCCGTCCTGACGCTCGGCCTGGCGGCGGCCGTCGCGGCCCTGGTCGTCCGCTACCGGCGCGCCGAAGGTGAGGCTCGCGACCAGGTCAAGTGGGTGGCCTGGGCCGGCTCGCTCGCCGCGGTGGAGGTGGCGACCGAGTTCATCCCCGGGAACCCGTTCGCCTCGGTCACGAGTGTGGCGACGGATGGCCTGCTGGCCTCGGCGATCGCCGTCGCCATCCTCCGGCACCGGGTGCTGGACGTGGACGTCGTCATCAACCGCACGCTCGTGTTCGTCCTGCTCACGGCCGTGGTCGTCGGCGGGTACGTCGGGTTCGTCGCCGCTTTCGCGGCGGCCATGGGCGAACCGATGCACTTCGGCGCCGGGTTGCTCGCCACCGCGCTACTGGCCCTGCTGTTCGCACCGCTGCGCCATCGGCTCCAGCTGCTGGTGGACCGGGCGATGTACGGGGAGCGCCGCAACCCGTACGGCGTGATGACCCGGCTCGGCGCATCGCTCGAGCCGCGCGCCCCCCGGGCCGAGCTCGCCGTCGTCGTGGACACCGTGACCCGCGCGCTCAAGCTGCCGTACGTCGCCATCGTCGGGCCGGACGGGTCGGTGCTCGCCGCATCCGGGGCCGCGCGGGGGGCGACCACGGCGCAGCCGCTGGTCTACCAGGGGCGGGTGCTGGGTGAGCTGCGTGTGCAGGCGCGGACGCCGGCGGGGCGGTTCGGGCGCCACGAGCAACAGTTGTTGACCAACGTGGGCCGCCAGGTCGCGATCGCGGTGCATGCGGTCCAGCTGTCGAGCGACCTGCAGGAGTCCCGGCGGCGGCTGGTCACGGCCAAGGAGGAGGAACGACGGCGGCTGCGCCGTGACCTGCACGACGGACTGGGACCGCAGCTCGCCGCCGTCGGCCTGCAGCTGGACGCGGCCCGCTCCCTGGTGGCCGTCGAGCCCGACCGGGCCGCCGACAGCCTCGCCACGATGAAGTCCGAGATCCGCTCGATGATCGAGGATGTCCGGCGTCTGGTCTACGAGCTGCGCCCGCCCGCCCTCGACGAGCTCGGCCTGGTGGGAGCGATGCGTGACTGCGGCGCCCGGCTGGAACCACCGTCGGGCCTGCTCATCGAGGTGTGCGCAGCCGGACGGCTGCCGTCCCTGCCCGCTGCTGTCGAGGTGGCGGCGTACCGGATCGTCTCCGAGGCGCTGACCAACACGGTCCGGCATGCCGCGGCAAGCCGCTGTGAGGTCGAGCTGCGCGTCGAGGACGGGGCGCTCGTGGTGTGCGTCCGGGACGACGGCACCGGGCTGCGGCCGGGCTGGCGCGCCGGCGTCGGCACCCAGAGCATGGCCGAGCGCGCGGCGGAGATCGGCGGCACGTTCCGGCTCGCCCCGGGACCGGACGGGTGCGGGACGGTCGCGTCCGCCCGGCTGCCGATCGGACCTGGGCATGAGTGACGGCGGCGACGAGCTGCGCCTGCTGGTGGCCGACGACCATCCGATGTTCCGGGAGGGGCTGCGCAGCGCGCTGGACACCGTCCCGGGGTTCGTCGTGGTCGCGGCCGCGGCGACGGGCGCGGACGCGGTGCGTCTCGCCGCCGAGCACCAGCCGGACGTGGTCGTCATGGACGTACACATGCCCGAGGTCGACGGCATCGCGGCCACCCGCCGCATCGTCGCCGAGAGCCCCCACATCGGCGTGCTGGTGCTCACCATGTTCGACGAGGACGAGAACGTCTTCCAGGCGATGCGCGCGGGCGCCCGGGGCTACCTCCTCAAGGGGGCCGACCAGGAGGACATCGTGCGCGCCGTGCGCGCGGTCGCGGCCGGGGATGCGATCTTCGGGCCGGCGCTGGCGCGGCGCCTGATCGGGTTCTTCGCGCCTGGTCAGCGCTCTGCCCTTCCGTTCGGCGAGCTGACCGCGCGGGAGCGCGAGATCCTCGAGCTGGTGGCCCAGGGCCGGTCGAACGCCGAGATCGCGAAGGTTCTCTACGTCAGCCAGAAGACCGTGCGCAACCACGTCTCGAACGTGTTCTCCAAGCTTCAGGTGACCGATCGGGCGCACGCGATCGTTCGTGCGCACGAAGCGGGACTGGGAGAGGGCCGCAGCCGGCCGCCGACCCCGAGCGGCACGGCCTGACGAGTCCCGGGTACGAGGGGACTCCGGTCCCTGTCGCTCAGGACCGGCCGCGCCGCACGGTGGCCCGGTCGCGGCGGCGACAGGGCCCGCCCGCGCCGATGCAGCCAGGAGCGCGCAATGAACGTACGAACGCAGCGGTGGTCGATGGCCGCCGGGATCGCCTTCGCCATCGTGGTCGTGATCGGGTTCGTGACCCAGTTCTCGGGCCTGCCCAACTACGACGGAGACAAGGACTCGAGCGCAGTGATCGGCCAGAAGGTGCACGAGGCGCTCGCGAGCTCGGGCCATCGTGCGCAGGCCATCGTCGGCGCGTACCTGCTCGTCCTCGCCGCGTTGTGCCTGGTCGCCTTCGCGGCCGGGCTGCGGGCCCGCCTGCTGGCCGAGGACCCGAGCCGGACGGCGTCCGCGTCGCTGGTCACCGGCTGCGGCGTCCTGGGGGCGGCGGGCCTGGCCCTGGGTGGCGGCCTCAACGCGCTCGTACCCGGTGCGATCTCCTTCGGCGGCGATCCTGTGCCCGACCCGTCGGGCAGCTACGCCCTGCGCTTCCTCAGCCAGGCGGGTGCTCCGCTGCTGTTCCTCGTGTTCGGCCTGGCCATGGCGGCTCTCGTCGCCACCATGAGCGTGGCCGCGCTCCAGGGCGTGGGGTTGCCGCGGTGGCTCGGGTACGCCGGGTGGCTGGCGGTTCTCGGCGGGGCTCTCAGCGCGCCGACCGGGCCGCTGCTGCTGGTGCTGCCGCTGCTGTGGTCGCTCCTCGTCGGCGCGATGTGCATGCGGCCACGGGATCTGGAGCCGCTCGCGGACACTGCGGCCGCGACGCGTCCGGTCAGTCCGGTCGGCAGCTGAGCCGCTACTCGCCCTCGTCGTCGGCCATGTCGATCGACAGGACGCCGTCGATCTCGCTGAGCGCCGCGACGACCTCGCCGGCATCGCCCCGGCCGTGCAGGCCGAGCGCGACCGTCACGTGGGGGGCGCCGCCCGAGTCGTCGGCCGCGAGGTTCTGCACCGACCAGCCGCGTCGCGTGCAGGTCGCGAGGATCGTCCGCAGCAGTCCCCGGCCGTCCTCGTAGTCGATCCGCAGTCGCAGCGCGCTGCGCGCGCCGGGCAGGTGGTGGGTGAGAACGGTGTAGCCGTAGACGACGACGAAGTGCAGCGCGGTCACGAGCAGTGCCAGCAGCGGCAGCCCGGCCCCGGCGGCCATGCCGATGGCCGCCGTCTCCCACACCGAAGCGGCGGTGGTCAGGCCGACCACCGTCCCGCGGCGGGTGAGGATCAGGCCGGCGCCGAGGAATCCGATTCCCGTGACGATCTGCGCGGCCACGCGGGACGGGTCCAGGACGACCTCGCCAGGGGCCAGGACGTCCCCGAAGCCGTACTTGCTGACCAGGATGATCAGCGCAGACGCGGTACCCACGATCGCCTGGGTGCGCAGGCCGGCGGCCTTCCCTCGCAGCTGGCGTTCGAGGCCGATCAGGGAGGAGAGCCCGAAGGCCAGCAGCAGCTCGAGGACCTGGCGCAGCCCCTGGCCGTGCGCGGCCGCGAGAGCGAGCGTCGTCGACGACATGCGCACCCCTTCCCGCGACCCGGCCTG